>JAIQGH010000012.1 GCA_020072655.1 Terriglobia bacterium
CAGGTCTCATATGTTGCGCGATTCACTCTCGAAAACCAGACCTTCCTCGTCGGCGAACCCATCTTCTGCACCTTCACCATTCGCAACACCGGCTCAGAGGTCTTCGCGTTTTCCTACCGCGCGCCTTCTCGGCTCCTCAATCCGGAATTGGAATCAGAGCCGCGGTTCGCAGTCCGTGATGACGCCGGCCGCCCGGTTGAGGACCCCGCACCTCACCCGTGTGGCGGAGCCAAGGGCAGCGCCGTTTACGGCTCCGTCCAGCTCCCTCCGGGTCAAACGCACACCGAGCACTGGCTGCTCAACCAGTGGGCGCGCTTCTCCCGGCCGGAGGGGTACCTCGTCCGCGCGGAGCGCCGTTTGCCGCTGTTCGGCCTTGATTCGGCACGGCAGAATTTCTCCGACCGGCCTGCAGCCTTTGCGCTGGCGATCAACGAGCTAACGCTGGAGGTTCGGCGCCGCGCGGGATGATGAGCTCCGAAGCCAGTTCGGCCCTTATCTAAAGGCGCTGAACAACCCCGGTGCCTCGGAGTTCAATGAAGCCGCGCTGGCTGTCACAACGCTTCCGCAGCCATTCCTGCTCGATGAACTTGTGAAGCTCGCCGGCCCTCCGCCCAAGGGACAAAAGTGGGATCGGGAGCAGGCGCTGGAAGGCTTGGGGCGCCTCGGCACGCCCGCCGCGTGGCAGGCAATCTTGAAGATCGCGCTGGGGGAAGGGAAGACTGCGGCCACTCGGGCGGCGGGATCGAGCCACGAGGCTTTGCGCGCCTACGCCATCCTGCTGCTCGGTGAGAAGGGTGACGAAGCCTTCCTGACTCCCCTTCTGGGGATGCTTCCGCAGGCTCCGGAAAGCTTGCGTGGCGAAATCCTCCGAACCCTCGGATTCTTCCACGCGCCACGCGCCAACCAGGTGCTGTTCGACCGGCTCCACTCCCGCGATGTGAACGACCGCGTGAACGCCATCCTGGGTCTAAGGAATCTGGAGAACAAGAATTCAATTCCCGCGCTCATTGCCATGTTGGACGATCCCAGTTCCGAGGTCCGGCAGGTGGCAGACTTTGCGCTGCGCCAACTGACCGGGAAAGCGGTCACGCGCTCGCCCCAGGCGTCTGTGGCGGAGGCGGAACCCGCCGGACGGCGGGCGGGCGAGTGGCAGGCCTGGTGGCGCGAAAATGGTGGGAAGCTCGTCGTTACGGCTCAACCCCCCTGCCGAGACTGGTGACTCGGCATGGGCCGAGTACGTCCAACTGTGCTGACGCTGGTGGGGTCAAAAAGACAGGCATTTGGGTGATACCGGCCCCAGAATCTTGTTGCGCTGCCGCCCCCGCTCGGCGAAAATAAGAAACGCCCGTTGCAGACGACAGGTTACGAAGATTCGGGGGCGAGGGCGGGTGCGCCAGCGGCTGAGTGGAGCCGCGGCACCCCGGCGGCCGAGTTCCAACCTGGCAGGCGGCAGGTATCGAGGGGGAAGTCCGGCGCATCTAATCGGCTGTTCCCAAAGCTGATGGGTGGAGAAGCCTTTTTGCATCCTGCTTCACAGCTCTTGCGTTCCCTTCCTGACGACAAGTTCCACGATCATTGCGGTGTATTTGCGGTTTATGGGCACCCAGAGGCCGCAAAGCTCACATACTTAGGGCTTTACGCGCTCCAGCATCGCGGGCAGGAAAGCGCCGGAATTGCCGTTTCCGACGGTGAGACGATCACCTGCCACCGCGGCATGGGCCATGTCGCGGAGGTTTTTACGAAGCACGTTCTGGCGGGGCTGGGGGGCCCCTATGCCATCGGCCACACGCGGTACTCCACGGCCGGCGACACGGTTCTGAGGAACGCGCAACCGCTCACGGTGAGCTGCCAAAAAGGGCAGGTTGCGGTCGCGCACAACGGTAACCTGGTGAATGCCTCCAGCATTCGGCGGGACCTGGAGAGCCGCGGCGATATCTTCCAGACGACCAGCGATACGGAAGTGATCCTGCATTTCCTGGCGCGCTCCAAGCACAAAGGCATCCCGGAATCGCTGGCCGACGCGCTCGACCGCGTCGAAGGTGCCTATTCGCTGGTGGCGCTGTTCAAGGACAGTGTCTACGGCATCCGCGACCCGCGCGGATTCCGCCCCTTGACGCTGGGGCAGCTTGACGGCGGTTACGTGATCGCCTCCGAGACCTGCGCCTTCGATCTGATTGGGGCCAGGACGATCCGCGACATCGAACCCGGTGAGATGGTCATTCTCGACAAGCGCGGCGTGACTTCGCTGCGTTTTGCGCCCCCCGGCCGCGTGGCGCAATGCATCTTCGAGCATGTTTATTTTTCCCGGCCGGACAGCGTTGTCTTTGGCCGTTCGGTCCAGACCAGCCGCGAGATGCTGGGTCGCTTTCTGGCCCGCGAGCATCCCGTCGAGGCGGATATGGTCGTGCCCGTGCCCGATTCCGGAGTCCCGGCGGCGACGGGGTTCTCCGAGGAATCCGGCATTCCGATGAAGATCGCCCTCATCCGCAATCACTACATCGGCCGGACGTTTATCGAGCCTAGCCAGGCCATCCGCGATTTTGGCGTCAAGCTCAAGCTCAACCCCGTGCGCAGCCTGCTCACGGGGAAGCGGGTCGTGTTGGTCGATGATTCCATCATCCGGGGAACAACCAGCCGGAAGATTGTGCGCATCGTACGGGAGGGTGGCGCGCGCGAGGTCCACATGCGGATCAGTTGCCCGCCCACCGTTTCACCGTGCTATTACGGCATTGACACACCAACCAGAAAGGAACTGATTGCAGCGAGCCATAGTGTGGAGGAAATCCGGCAGTACATCGGAGCGGATACGCTCGGCTATGTTTCTCTCGCCAGCCTGCGGGAGGCGGTCGGCGATACCGAGGGCCGGTACTGCATGGCCTGCTATACGACCTCCTATCCCACCGCCGTCCAAGAGCCGCTGATTGCGCTGCGTCAACGAGATTAACCTTGATCGAGCCGCTCGAGCCAAAGCCCGTGGCCCCTGCACACGCCGGGGAACTGCAGTCCGCCCCTGAGCCCGCACCGTCCGGAAGACGGACGCGGCGAGAGAGCGTCTGGGAAACCGTCCGCTCGCTCTTGACGGTTCTCATTGCGGTCTTTTTCATCCGCACCTTTGTCACCGAGGCCACGGTGATCCCCACCGGCTCCATGGAGAAGACGATTCTCATCGGTGATCACGTGTTCCTGGACAAGCTGCTTTACGGGCCGCGGTTGCCGTTCACCTCCGTACGGGTTCCGCCGCTCAAGACGGTGCGCCGGCAGGAGATTGTAGCGTTTCGGTATCCACTGAATCCTTCCGTGATGTTTGTAAAGCGAGTGATCGGCGTCGGCGGAGACCTCATCCGCATCAAGGACAAAAAGGTTTTTGTCAACGGTCAACGGCTCGCTGAGCCTTATGCGCAGTTCCAGTTCACCAGCATGTTCCCGCTGCGGGACAATTTCCCTCCGCCGGTAGATCAGATCGCCACGTTGCCGGCCGCCTGGGGGCTCGACCCCGGCTGGGCTCGCGAGATGGCGCAGTTCATCGAGAACGACGGCCTGCGCGTGCCGCCCGGATACCTCTTCATGATGGGCGATAATCGCGACAACTCGCTGGATAGCCGGTTCTGGGGTTTCGTCCCCATGGAAAACGTCGTCGGCGAACCGCTCTTCGTCTACTGGTCCTATGACGCGCCTAGCCGCGATTGGACCGCCGAGGACCTTACCGACCGCGTGAGGTTTAACCTGTCCATCGTCTGGAATTTCATCCGCAGGACGCGCTGGTCGAGAACTGGGATGATCTTCTGATTAGACCGTAAGGCCGGCGCCCTCGCCGGTTGATGCTCACGGTTCTACCTTTCTTTCCATGCGCTACCGAGATGCGGGCGTCGACATCGACGCCGCGAGCCGCGCCAAAGCCCGAATCAAGAGTCTTGCCCGCCGGACGTTCAGCCGCCGCGTCTTGAGGGATGTCGGTGCGTTCGGAGGCTTCTTTTCGCTTGAGGGCTTGCCCCGCGACGCCGTGCTCATCTCGAGTGTGGATGGCGTGGGGACGAAGCTCAAGATCGCCTTCGCGCTCGACCGGCACTCGACCGTCGGCGAGGACATCGTCAACCACTGCGTGAACGACATCGCCGTGCACGGGGCGGCGCCGCTCTTCTTCCTCGATTATCTGGCGACGGGGAAGCTGCGCCCGCGCGTGGTGGAGGAGGTCGTCGCCGGCCTGGCGCGCGCCTGTCGCGCGGTCGGCTGCGCGCTCATCGGCGGCGAGACGGCCGAGATGCCGGGATTCTACCCGCCCAACGAATACGATCTGGCGGGATGCATTGTAGGCTGGGTCCGCCGCAGGCGGATTGTGGATGGCAGCGGCATCCACCCCGGCGACGTTATCCTGGGGCTTGCCTCTTCCGGGCTGCACACCAACGGCTATTCGCTCGCCCGCAAGGTGCTGCTCGAGCAGGAAGGCCTGAAGCTCACCGCCCGCGTCCCCGTGCTCGGCCGGACGCTCGGTGACGAGCTCCTGGAGCCGCATCGCTGTTATTGGGCCGTCGTCGAGCCGCTGCTCGCGAAGGGTTGGTTGAAAGGCATCGTCCACGTCACCGGCGGGGGACTGACGGACAACACGCCTCGTATCCTTCCGTCCGGCTGCCGGGCGGAGATCCAGTTGGGCTCCTGGCCGGTCCCGGCCATTTTCGATCTGATCGCGCGCCGGGGCGAGGTTCCGCAAGATGACATGCTGCGCACCTTCAACATGGGAATCGGTCTGGCGCTGATCGTGGCCGAGCCTCAGTTGAGCCGTGTTGCGGGGATGCTCGAAAAGGCGCGGGAAGAATTTTGGGTCATTGGCCGTATCGTCCGCGGCCATCCGAGCGTACAATACGTCGGCGCTTAGTTGGAACCGTTGGTGAGAAGTCTGCAGATTCGTCAGCATAACAGGTCGCTGAAGAACCCTTGCGCGATGTCATTCTGAGCGAAGCGAAGAATCCCGGCATTCATAGAATCAGGCAAATACTCAGATCCCTCGTCGTCCCGATCTGATCGGGACTCCTCAGGATGACAGTTTGCAGGGCTTTTCAGCCACCTCACTAAGCGTACTATCTGGCGAGAGGCGATCATGAAAAAACTGGGCATCCTGATTTCCGGTCGCGGTTCGAATTTTGAAGCCATCGCTCGCAACGTTCAGGCGGGAAAAATCCCGGCAGAAATCGCTGTCGTCATCAGCAACAAGGAAGAAGCCGCGGGCCTGGCCATCGCGCGGCAGATGGGTCTGAAGGCTCTCGCCATCCCCTCCAAGGGCAAAGAACGCGAGGCCTTCGAGCGCGAGCTCGTCGCCGCCCTGCACGAGCACCAAGTGGATCTGGTATGCCTCGCGGGCTTCATGCGCGTGCTCACGCCGTATTTCATCCGTGAATTCCGCGGGCGCATCCTGAACATCCACCCCGCGCTGCTGCCCTCGTTTCCTGGGGTCGAGGCCCAGAAGCAGGCGCTCGATTACGGCGTGAAATGGACGGGCTGCACGGTGCATTTCGTGGATGAGGGCGTGGACACCGGCCCGATCGTCTGCCAGGCCGCGGTGCCCGTGCTCGACGAAGACACGCCGGAGACGCTCGCCGCGCGCATCCTCAAAGAAGAGCACCGCATTTACTCCGAAGCGGTGGGCCTGGTCGTCGAGGATAGGATTCGCATCGAAGGCCGGCGCGTCCTGAGAAAAGAGTGACGCGTGCGCGCCGTTCCAGCCCGCCAGCGTCTCCCTCCCTGTCCAAGTTTTGTCCCCCAAACCGCCGCCGAACAGGTATCATGTGCGTCTGAGCGTAATTCTCTCCGGAAGAACCCTTTCGAATCCATGACCTTGGACGAACAATTGGCGTATCTCACGAAGGGCGCGGAAGAGACCATCCGCGTGGAGGAACTGCGCGCTAAGCTCGAGCGCTCGGCGAAGACCGGCAAGCCGCTGCGCGTCAAGGCGGGCTTTGACCCCACGGCGCCGGACATTCACCTTGGCCACACGGTCCTCATCCGCAAGCTGAAACACTTTCAAGATCTCGGCCACACGGTCATCTTCCTGATCGGCGATTTCACGGGGCTGATTGGGGACCCATCGGGGCAGAACGTGACGCGCAAGCCGATGACGCCGGAAGAGGTCGCGGCAAACGCCGAGACTTACAAGAAACAGGTCTTTAAGATTCTCGATCCCGCCAAGACGGTAGTGGATTTCAATAGCAAGTGGCTGGGCAAGCTCAGCGGCCGCGACTGGGTCACTCTCTGCTCCAAGTACACGGTGGCGCGCCTGCTCGAGCGCGACGACTTCGCCAAGCGCCTGAAAGAGCAGCGGCCCATCTCGATTCACGAACTGCTCTATCCGCTTGCGCAGGGCTACGATTCCGTGGCGCTCGAAGCCGATGTCGAGCTGGGCGGAACGGACCAGAAATTCAATCTGCTCGTCGGCCGCGCAATTCAGGCCGAATACGGCCAGGAATCGCAGGCCATCATGATGATGCCCATCCTCGAAGGCCTCGACGGCGTGCAGAAAATGTCGAAATCCCCCGACAACTACGTGGGGATCAACGAACCGCCGGCGGAGATGTTCGGCAAAATCATGTCCATCTCCGACGAGCTGATGTGGCGGTACTACGTGCTGCTAACCGATATGACGGCGGAGGAAATCGAGGAGAAAAAACAAGGCACTGCAGCAGGTGAGGTGCATCCACTGGAGGCGAAAAAGGCGCTCGCGCGCCGCCTTGTGGCCGACTTCCACGGCGCCGACAGTGCGATACAAGCGCAGAAGGATTTCGAGGCGCAGTTTCGCGAGAAGGCTCTGCCCTCCGTCATTGAAAGCCAAGTGTTTCCCCTGAACCGACCGCGAAAGCTGTTCCGGCTGCTTGTGGACTTGAAACTCTTTGAGTCCAACAGCGAAGCTCAGCGCAAAATCAAAGAGGGCGCCGTGTACATGGCGGCTGGGGATCTGGGTCAACCTAACTGGCAACGGTTGACGGAGCCAACCTGGGAATTTGACCCTCGAGTACATCCCTTAGTGATCTTCAGAGTCGGAGCTCGGCACCTTCTCCAAGTAGCCTTCAAGACCTAAATTGTGTGGTGGAAGGGTACTGAGTGCCGGCAGGCGCGTGAGAGCGGCTGCTGCAGATGGAGTTCTTCTGCGCAAACTGCCCAGCAAAGTGCCGTCGCAAAAGGCCTGCGCTGGCGCCCTTACTCCCCTTCCTTTTCCGCAGGAACGCGCAGGTTCAGGACGATTCTGTTGCGGGGATCGATGGAGCTGACCTTGCGGACGCGGGAAGCATCATCTTTGAAAGTCGCCTGAACCTGTGAACGTGGCGGTCTTCTTGCCGTTGCTCAGGTCCGTCAAGGTCACCACCGCCCCGGAGATGGGGTTTTCCGACGCATCGGAGACCAGACCGCTCACCGTACGCGAGACCTTCCTTTCCTTGGCCCCCAGACCGGACCCTAGCGCGATGAGCAAGGCTGCCAGAACCCCCACTGCCAGGCGGCGGAACTGCGTGCGCCGGTAAGGCGTCCCAATCAATGTTCGTAAGAAGCCGTGTGATTGCCGAGTCTCGTTCGCCATTCCGCTACCAGCTTCCCTCTCCATTTTCCTCCCCCTCTTCTTCGGTGGCGACAACGTCTAATTCCAAGGGATTGGTGTTCACCACTTCGAGTTCCGCACCACATTCGGGGCAATCGAGTAGCTGGCCTTCCTCGACATCTTCATCTTCCAGATCGATGGTGGCCTCACACTCCGGGCAACTGGCCATAAAACACCCCCGATGAGTCCTCGGAATCCGATACTTCCCATCTCTAGTCATTTCTCGGCGGGATGTCAAGCGCCTCTTCGCGGTTGGGCAGAAGAGATCCGACGCGCCCCTCGGACGATGTCGGACAGTGGTCGGAGCGGCCTCGCTCGCGCGCCTTTGTCTTTCGTGCCGGCCTTCGAACTGGCTCTTCTCCTGCGCACCCGGCTGGGATACTCTTGAAGTTCAAGCGGGGCCCGGAAAATTCCGTCCTTGAGGTGCTGCATGAGAGATGCCCATCGCTTTGCCACACTCGCCGTTCACGCCGGAGAATCGCCTTGCCCGGCGACCGGCGCGCTTGACACGCCCATCTATCAGTCGAACACGTTCGTCTCCGCCGACGCCGACGAGATGGCGGCTGTGTACGGAGGAGAGAAACCCGGTTATATGTACACGCGCTACGGCAATCCCACCATCCGGGCACTGGAAACGAAAGTGGCGGCGCTCGAGGGCGGCGGAGCGGCGCTGGCTTTTGCGACGGGAATGGCGGCGATTTCGTCGGCGATTCTGGGGTACGTGAAGGCGGCCGACCACGTCGTGGCGCAGCGTTCGCTTTACGGCGGAGCGTACAACTTCCTGAACACGAAACTGCCCCGCATGGGAGCTTCCACTACGTTCGTGCCCTCGTCGCGGGTCGAGGATTTCGAGAAGGCGGTCCAGCCCAACACCCGCCTGATCTATTTCGAGACGCCCAGCAATCCCGTGCTCGAAATCGTGGACATCGCGGCGCTGGCACGCCTGGCGAACGCCCGCGGAATCCCCACCATCATCGACAATACCTTCGCGTCGCCCGCGCTGCAGCGCCCCATTCCGCTCGGCGTCACGGTCTCTGTCCACTCCGCCACCAAATACCTCTGCGGGCACGGCGACGCCATGGGCGGTGTCGTCATCGGCCCTCAGGATTACATTTCCCGGCTCGCTCACGATGTGATCCGCGATTTCGGTGGCGTCATCAGCCCCTTCAACGCCTGGCTTATTCTGCGCGGTATCCGCACGCTTCACCTGCGCATGCCCGCCCATTGCGCCAACGCGGTGCAAGTTGCCGAGTTCCTGGCCCGCCATCCTCGCATCGAGCGGGTGCACTATCCCGGCCTCGCCAGCCATCCGGGCCATGAAATCGCGCGGAAGCAGATGAGCGCCTTCGGCGCCATGCTGAGCTTCGACCTGAGAGATGGTTACGAGGGCGGCAAGAAAGTGATGGACCGCGTCAAAATCTTCGCCCGCGCCGGCAGCCTCGGCGACACGCGCTCGCTGATCGTCCACTCCGCTTCGACCAGCCATCGCGCCGTCCCGCGCGACCAGCGACTGGCTATCGGCATCACGGACGGTCTGGTGCGCTTGTCGGTGGGAATCGAAGCGGTCGAAGACCTTATCGCCGACCTCGACCAGGCCCTGGCGTTTTGAGCTTGGTAGCACGGGTCCGTGTCGTAGGAATGCGGCTTGTCAATACGGAAAGCCTGCGGCCCGTGGAGGCCTGGAGTGCGTTACCCCTTCGCGAGTCGCCGCCGCCAATCGAAGTCAATTCACTCTGATCGAGGAATCTACCGGGAGAGGGCTTCAACCACGGCCGCGGCGAAATCCGCCGTGGTGTTCTTGCCCCCCAAGTCGGGTGTCCGGACCTGACCCTTGCCCGTAACCGCTCGGAGGGCGTTCATGATGCGCGCGGCGGCTGCAGGCTCGCCCAGGTGTTCCATCATCAACGCGGCGGTCCAGATGGCGGCAATGGGATTCGCCACGCCGCGACCCGCAATGTCCGGAGCGCTGCCGTGCACCGGTTCGAACATGGGAGGCCCGAGCCGTTCGGCAGGGTTGATGTTGGCGCTCGCCGCCAGCCCCAGGCTGCCCTGCAAAGCGCCGCCGATGTCGGTGAGGATATCAGCGAACAGGTTCGAGCCCACCACGACGTCGAGAGTCTCGGGATGGGTAATCATGCGTGCGGCCCATTCGACTTGGTGGCGCTCGCCAGCCGCTTGCGGGGGCGCCGGCGCGCCCGTTCGAAGGCGTAACGGATCACCCGCTCCGTCCCTCGGCGAGTGAAGACCACCTCCTGGATGGCGACTTCCTCCGCCGTGGCGCGCTTGAACCGCCCGCCCAGCCCGCAATACTCGCCTTCGGAGTTCTCACGGATGAAGAGCATGTTGATGTCGGCGGCGGTCTTGCTGCGTAACGGGGACTCCAGTCCGGGCAGGATCTCCACCGGCCGCAGGTTCGCATAAAGGTCGAACCCGAAGCGAATCTCGAGCAGGAGTTGGCGCAACGAGATGTGGTCGGGCACGGTCGGGTGGCCGATGGCGCCGAGGTAGATGGCATCGAAAGGCCGCAACTGCTCGAGCCCGTCTTCCGGCATCATCCGCCCCGTGCGCAGGTAGTACTCGCAGCCCCAGTCAAATTCGCCGAAGCTGAGCGCGAATGCTTCCGCTGAGCCCGTCGTCGCGCCAGGCGGAACTTGTCCCGACGACGGCGGGAGCCCGGCATTTGCCCTCGCCGCGTCCCTGGCGCTTGCTGCCGCCGCTTCGAGTACCTGTACCCCCGCAGGAATCACTTCCTTGCCAATGCCATCGCCGGGGAGCAACGCAATCCGATAGGTTTTCATGATGCCTCAGATTGTACACGAAACGAGCCGCCGCTCGCCGACCGGCGGGCCCTGCACTACGCATTGCACGCAAATAGCGTCGACAATATACTGTTGCGGCTTGCGCGGCAGCGTATCCCGGAGCGGCTTGAGATTTCGAAATACACCGCAAATTCACGCGCTCCAGGCAGGCCGAGGAGAGGGCTCAATATGGCCAAGGTCCTTTGCGTTGGCGACGCGATGATTGGACCCGATCGTTTTGTCGCCGCCTGTCGAGAATTGTTTCCCGATTCGGAGCCGATTGGGGCTCAGTGGCTGGGTCAAGATAAGGCCGCGCTGCAACTGGAGCGGCTGAAGGTGGAAAAGGGTGGACCCTCGGCCGTGCCGGTGCCAGCCTTTGATTTTCCGGAGCTGAAAGATTGCGAGATCCTTCTGGTCCATTATTGCCCGGTTTCCTCCGAACTGCTGGGGCTCTTGCCAAATCTGCGGATCATTGGCGTGGCGCGCGGAGGAGTCGAGAACATTGACGTGGACAGTGCGACGGCCAAAGGAATCCTGGTATTTCGGGTGGAAGGCCGGAATGCCCAGGCCGTATCAGATTTCGCGATTGGATTGATGATTGCCGAGCTTCGGAACATCGCGCGCTCCCACCAGTCTCTTCGGGAGGGCCGATGGAGGAAGGAGTACGTCAATTCTGGATATTCCTGCCAACTTGAACGCAAACAAGTGGGCATCGTGGGGCTGGGGAAAATAGGGTCACTCGTCGCCAAGAAATTGAGTGGCTTCGAAGTGAAAGCCGTTGGATATGACCCTTTCGTCGACGCTTCCTTGTTTCAGCAGTGGGCTGTGACAAGAGTCGAGCTGCCTGAACTCATGAGCACCTCGGACGTCATCACCATCCACGCGCGGCTTAGTGCAACGACTCGGCACTTAATCGGACGCCGGGAGATCCAGAGGATGAAACCGACCGCCATCCTGGTTAATACCGCGCGCGCGGGTTTGGTGGACGAGGATGCCCTCGTCGAAGCGCTCACGAAGCGGCTCATCGGCGGAGCCGCGCTGGATGTTTTTGACCAGGAACCCTTACCTCCTACCGACCCCTATCTGAGTTTGGACAACGTTACGGTCACGTCCCATTTGGCCGGGACTGCCGTCGAGGTGCTGCAACGGTCACCTTACCTCCTTTGCGAAGTAATCCAAGATTACTTATTGCATCGAAGGGTCGGAACGCTCGTGAATCCCGACGCGCTGGCCAAAACCGCTTAAGCCAGAGAATAGGGGCCCCGATTGAGGAACGCGGACGTGCTGGTGGTCGTCGACTTGGGGACCTCAGGCTGCAAGGTTTTGGCTTTCGATCCCCAGGGAAGAAGGCTGGCTTACGGGCGCCGAACCTACTCCGCCACCCTGGACGCAACTGGACGCGTCGAGCAGAGTTCCGATTCTTGGTGGGATGCCTTCCGAGGGGCGCTCCATGAGGCAGGTGTCCGATCGCTCTTAGACCGCGTCGCCGCAATCGCGATCACCAGCCTGCGCGCTGCAGTTCTTGCCATTGACGGAGCCGGAACGGCTCTAGGGCCGGCCATTCTCGCTTCCGACCAGAGGGCGCGAGAGGAAGCTCTCTTCCTCCGTCAATTCATTGGAGAAGAGAGGCTTTACGACATCACGGGGTTACGCACAGATTTTTACTTTCCACTTCCTCGAATTCTGTGGCTGAAGAAACATCACCGCGACATCTTCGGCCGGGCGAAGAAATTAATCGGCGGGCAGGAATACCTCATCCAACGACTCTGCGGGAGGGTCGTCATGGACACCTCCCACGCCTCACGCTGGCTCTGTTTCAATGTCAGGGCACGCGAATGGGACTCAGAGCTGCTCGAGAAATTAGACCTGCGGAGCGGAATTTTCCCGGAGCTCGTTGACCCCGGCGCCACCGTTGGGGAAGTCGAGCCGGCACTGGCCAGGGAAATCGGCTTGCCTGTCGTTCCAGTTGTCGCTGCCGGCGGTGACCAAACCTGTGCTTCTTTGGGCATGGGAGCTTTGGATGCGGGAACGCTGACGATTAATCATGGAACAGGAACCTTCTTGGAGTCGCCCAGGCGATTCCCTCAATTCGACAAGGAAAAAAGGTTCTTGTGCAGCGTCCACGTGGTCCCCGGGGAATGGATCGTGGAATGCCCAATTCTGGTTGCGGGTCGCTTGCTGGACGAGCAGATGAAATTCTTCTGCGGTCCCGAAGTGGATGTCGAGAGTGAGTATGCCCGGGTCTTCGACATGGCCGCGTCGCCGACGACTGGGGAAGCACTTGTGTACCTTCCTTATCAAGGCGGGTCCACCTCACCGCATTGGCAGGAACGATTGCGGGGTGTGATTTGGGGTCTGCAGAGTTCCACCCAGCCGCGTCAAATCCTCCGGGCCCTGGGAGAGGGGATTCTTTTCGATGTTAGACGATCGATTGATCTGTTCCCCACGCGGCCGACCGAGGTAATTGTGGCAGGAAGACTGGCGCAGCTCGATGGGTTCAACCAAATGCAGGCCGACATTCTCAACCTCCCCGTGGTTCGAGTAGCCGAGCCCGAGGCCACAGCCCTCGGTGCGGCGATTGTCGCCAGTGTTTCGGTCGGGGTTCATCCCTCCATCCCCGAGGCCGTCAAAGCCATGACCCGCAAGGTGGAATCGTCCCAGAAATGTCCTCGGGCAGATTCTCGCGACCATTATCAAAATCTCTTTGACAAGCACGAACGAATTCTTCGCTGGGCACTCCATGAGGCCAAAGAAGGAACGAAATCGCCATGCCCCTCGTGAACCTGACTGCCGTCCTCCCGAACGCTCAACGGCTCGGCTACGCAGTGCCGAGCTTCAATGTGTGCACTCTCGAAATGATCGCCGGAGTGCTCCAGGCTGCCGAGATGGTCCGGTCACCTGTCATCATCGCGCTGGCGGAGAGGCATTTCCGCCAAATCAATCCGTGGCATATCTCCGCGGCGATTCGGGAAGGTGCTCACCGAGCGAAAATTCCAGTTGTCCTGCATCTCGACCATGCCGCTTCACTGGAAGGTGTGAAGCTGGGAATCGAACTGGGTTGTACTTCCGTGATGATCGACGGTTCCCGACTTCCGTTCGGTGAGAACGTGGCCGTAACTCGCAAGGCCGTGGAGATCGCCCGCGCCCACGAGGTGTCAGTGGAGGGTGAATTGGGAAGCATTGGAGGCTCCGAAGGAGAGGTTCAGGGGGGTAAGGAGCCGAAACTCTACACCAATCCAGACGAGGCAGCGCAGTTCGCCCTCGAGACAGGCGTCGATGCTTTAGCGGTCGCAATCGGAACTGTCCACGGCCTCTATCGCACCGCCCCGCAACTGCAGTTTGAGCTTCTGGAACAGATCCGTCGAAGCACAGAGGCCTTTTTGGTCTTGCATGGGGGGACGAGTCTGCCGGA
The DNA here is from genome assembly GCA_020072655.1 of Terriglobia bacterium. Taxonomy (GTDB): domain Bacteria; phylum Acidobacteriota; class Terriglobia; order UBA7540; family UBA7540; genus JAIQGB01. The sequence goes on from JAIQGH010000012.1 coordinate 13,787, forward strand.
TTCCGACTTCGCAAGACTGATCGAACGAGGTATCACGAAAATCAACATTTTCACTGAACTTTCTTTACGCAGTGCGGAGAGGATTCGTAAGAATCTGGAACGGTCTGAGGGAGCTATCGGGATCACCGAGAGTCTGGAGGGTGTCACGATGGAGATTGCTGAAGCTGCCCGTCGATTCTTCCAGGTTTTCCGTGGCGTGGGCCGGTCCGAATCATTACTTTGATTTGCCCGCGATCCACAGGAGCACTTTGAGGTCGGTGGGAATTTTCCCCGGATTCACCAGGTTGAATATGCTTCATTGGAGAAGAATCGGTTGGGTTCTACTCGCGCTGATCGGCGCGCTGGCGCTGGGCGTGATCGCCGCGACACGCGGCGAGCCGATTAACGCCGTGTGGTTAATCGCCGCGGCCGCGTGCATTTTTGCGCTTGGCTATCGGTTTTACAGCCGCTTCGTGGCGTATCGCTTGCTGGAACTCAACGACCGGCGCGCTACGCCCGCCGAACGTCTGGAGGACGGTATCGATTTCGTCCCCACCAACAAATGGGTGGTTTTCGGCCACCACTTCGCGGCTATCGCGGGGCCGGGGCCCCTGGTCGGCCCGATTCTCGCCGCGCAATTCGGCTACTTGCCCGGCACGCTTTGGATCGTCATTGGCGGAGTACTGGGCGGCGCGGTGCAGGACTTCGTGACGCTGTTCTGCTCGTTGCGCCGCGACGGCAAATCGCTCGGCCAGATGGCGAAAGATGAAATCAGCGCGCTCGGCGGCTACACGGCACTCTTCGGCGTCCTTTTCATCATTGTCATCCTGATTGCGGTCGTCGCCCTCGTGGTGGTGAATGCGCTCAAGCAGAGCCCCTGGGGACTTTTCACCATCGCGATGACGATTCCCATCGCTTTTCTGATGGGGATTCATCTGCGCTGGTTGCGACCTGGGAAGGTTCTGGAGACTTCGATCCTGGGATTTGCTCTGGTTTTGGCGGCAGTGGTGGGCGGGCGCTATGTGGCGGAATCCGCGCTCGCGCCCTATTTCACTTACAGCGGCGAGTCCCTGGCCTGGATGATCATCGGGTACGGCTTCGCGGCCTCGACACTCCCCGTATGGATGCTGCTTGCGCCGCGCGACTACCTCAGCACCTTTGTGAAGCTGGGAGTCGTTGTAGCACTCGCTCTGGGAATCATCCTGGTGCGCCCCATCATGCTCCTGCCTCCGCTCACGCGTTTCACCGACGGCACAGGCCCGATCTTTGCCGGCAAGATCTTTCCTTTTTGCTTTATCACCATCGCCTGCGGGGCCATCTCCGGATTCCACTCTCTGATTTCCTCTGGTACCACGCCCAAAATGCTGATCCGGGAGAGCCATGCGCGCATGGTCGGCTACGGTGGGATGCTGATGGAATCGTTTGTGGCGATCATGGCCATGGTGGCGGCATCGGTTCTCCAGCCGGGGGTCTATTTCGCCATCAACAGTCCGGCGGGCGTTGTGGGGGCACTACCGGCGCAGGCCGTTCAAACCATCTCCGCCTGGGGCTTCCCCGTGACCCAGCGCCAGATGGCCGACCTGGCACAGAAGATCGGTGAGACGACGCTCTTCAATCGTACCGGCGGCGCGCCATCCCTCGCCGTGGGCATGACGCAGATCTTCGCCAGAGTACTGGGGGGCCCCGAAGTCATGGCGCTGTGGTATCACTTCGCCATCATGTTCGAGGCGCTTTTCATCCTCACGCTGCTCGACGCGGGCACGCGCGTCGGACGCTTCATGCTCCAGGATTTGCTCGGCAACTTCTGGAGGCCCCTGGGCAGGACGGCCTGGTACCCTGCAAACATCCTGGCCAGTGCCCTGATCGTGGCGGCGTGGGGATACTTCCTCTATCAGGGAGTGGTGGACCCGCTGGGCGGCATCAACAGCTTGTGGCCGCTGTTTGGGATTTCGAATCAGCTGCTGGCCACCATCGCGCTTTGTGTTGCCACCACCATCCTCATCAAGATGGGCAAAGCGAGGTATGTTTGGGCCACGCTCACACCGCTCGTGTGGTTGGTTAGCGTGACGATGACGGCGAGCTTCCAGAAAATCTGGAGCACCGACCCACGGCTCGGCTTCCTGGCGCACGCGCGCGCGCTTGCCGGTCAAATTGCCACCGGGGCAATTCCGGCAGACCAAATCGCCTTGACCGAGCGGCTGATCTTCAACGACCGGCTGGACGCCGCGGTGACGGGAGTTTTCGCAAGCCTGGTGTTGCTGATTCTCATCGAATCGGGCCGGCATTGGTGGCTGTACGCGACGGAGCGGAAGAAGCCGGCGCTGCGCGAGGCGCCGATGGTCGTCTCGCGATGGGTGTCGTCGGAGCCGTAACCTTGGGGGAGTGCGCGCGCCGGCGCGAGGAGAAAGTGCTATGAGGAAGATGCGAGAAATTTTGAGCGGAATCTGGGCCTTCGCACGCGAACTGGTGGGCGACAACGCCTACGCTCGTTACTGCGACCACGTTTCAGCGCGAGGAGGCTCCCCATTGACGCCGGAGGAGTTCTACATCTCGCGACTGGAGCGGAAGTATTCCCGCCCCAACCGCTGCTGCTGACGGGGCTAGCGATCCCCCGCCAACCCGGACATTAGGGGGGCTAGGACGGTAGGCCGCTTTTGGGCTTGGTTCCACGACTCTGATATATCCAGATCGTTAACCCCGCCAAACGTTACTTGACATTCACCTGCGTTGGGTGCCAGATTAGGGAGCGATCACTTCGGGGGGCGCCCAGCGGAGGGGCACTGGCGTCCCAGATGGCGTGGGAACCTTGACCTTCGAGAAGTTCTTTTCCGACCATCGCAAGCGCTTGGAGGCCATGCACGCGTCTTCGGGCGCAACGACTTGGTCCGTCTCGCTCGACGAACTGGCCCGGGTGGTGTGGGAAGGCATGAGCGCCGCCACCGAGGCCGGAAATATCCCCGAACTCCTGCAGAAGATTCGTGCTGACGAACTAGCCCTGGTCATTGCCTGTGTCAAAGGAGATAGCCGGGCCTGGGAAGCCTTCAGCTTTGGCTATCGCGGCGCGATCTATGAGGCGGCGTGCTCGTTTGCGCCGGATCTGACCGCGGCCCGGGAGCTTTCCGACTCTTTGACGGCGGAACTCTACGGGGTGGAGGCGGAAGGCGGCATGGCGCGCTCGAAACTGAGGTACTTCCACGGTCGGAGCAGCTTGCGGACCTGGTTGCGCGCCGTCGTCTACCAAAAATTCGTGGATGAGTACCGGCGGCTGAGCCGGCTGGCGCCCCTTCCGGATGACCTCGAGGCCCCGGCGGGCAGCAAGGCCGTCTCGGAGCGGGAGGAGCACCGCTACGCCAAACTGCTTGGCGAGGCAGTCGCGGTGGTGCTGCGGGAACTTCCCGGCGCCGAGAAAATGTTGCTCAGCTTCCATTATGTACAGCAACTCACCATGAAGCAGATTGGCAGGCTCGTCGGGGCGCACGAATCCACCGTTTCCCGGCGACTGGATGGGGTGAATAAGAAGTTGCGCAAGCAAATTGAAAACTACCTCCGCAAGGTCAAGAAACTGAATGCGTTCGAGGTCGATCAATGCTTTGACTTTGTTGCCCGCGGCGCCCTCGTGGACCTGGAAAAGGAATTGAAGCGCGAAAAGCTTCCGCAAGAAAGCACGGGCAGTTCGTTCTAATTCCAGGGCGGCACCGCGGCCTGATTCGGGTCTCAGGCTAGGTGGATGAGTCATATGAAGCCCATTGACAATCCGGCGACCGACAAAGGGTTAGGGAAGATCATCCGGGGAAAGCTGCAGGAGCAGCTCCGGGTCGAGCCGTCCGGGTGTCCCGAGGCTGAAACTCTCGCTGCCTATTTCGAACGCTCGCTTTCTCCCAGCGAGCGGATGGCTTGCGAGACCCACTTTATGACCTGCTCTCGCTGCCAGCTTTTCGTCGCCGAACTTGCTCGGTTGAGCGAAGCGGACGAGCCCCGTACGGTCGTGGGAGACGTCGAGATTGAGAGTGAGCCAGAAACCGGATGGGCTTTTCGTCTCGTTTGGGTTGCTCCAGTCCTTGTCGTCTTAATCATCGGCGGCGTCTGGTACCGCGAGAAAATCCGCGATTACCTTCGGCCGCCAGAGCAGGCCGCCATGGAGGAGCCGGCCCCGACTACAACGGCTCCCGTCGCAGGGGGAGAAAAGGGCAAGGCGAAGACCGTCGGTGCGCCCGTAACAAGTCCTGCCGAGGCGATGGCCAATCAGGCTGGTACGGAACAGAAGCAGCAGGCTGCGGGGGTCCCCGCGAACGCTCCAGGGTCAGCAGAAGGGCAGCCAAGTGCCGGAGTCCAGATTTCGGTTGCCGGCACGGCTTCCAAGTCCACCCAGGGGCGCGGGGCAGGAGCAGCGGCTGCACCTGAGGCCGAGACTCGGGTGCTGCAGATTCCCGCTGGGGGCCCCCCGGCGGAGGTCGCTGACCGCACGCTCGCCGCAGCAGTACCGGCACCCGGGGCCAGGGCCGCCGTGACCGGCGTGCCAGAGAGTGTCCCCACATCAGAGCGAGAAGCTGTTGCGAAGGCGTCGACGCTGACCAACTACACGATCGAGGGGTACACCCCGGCCTACCACGCGAAGTGGCGGGTCGGCCGAGGCGGACTGATTCAGCAGCAGGTGCCCGACCGCGGCTGGGTTGATATCGCCAGCGGTGTCCAGGCCGACCTCTTCGACATCACCTTTGCAAGCCCCGCCATCGGATGGGTCGTCGGGCATGAAGGCACCGTACTCAGAACGACCGACGGCGGCGCCACCTGGAACAGGGTCTCCAGCCCCACCAACGAAGACTTGGTCCGCGTCAGCGCCCTCGGCGACCAGAAAGCTCAGGTCATCACGCGCTCCGGCAAAACTTTCGGCACCGACGATGGCGGCAGATCCTGGAAGCCGATCAGCGCGCCGTAAAGGCGACGTCATTCACAATCCACCCCTTAGAATCCCCGAATTGCAGAGTCGGCCTGCGGTGCGCTCTCGGTCAAGTGCTCAAACCCGCGTTTTCTTAGTTGCTGTCACGATGCGCTCCTCCCGGCTTGACAGGGCGAGGCTCCTGGTGCGGGTTTTCACGGAGCCATAGCGCCGCCCGCGGACGGGCTGCTACAATGAGGCGCAACGAGGTCCCATCATGCCTGCTCACACCGATCTTTACGGCCGATGGGCGCACGAAGTGCGGCGCAGCGGACTCCTCCGCAGCGGCGAGCGTGTGGGAGTGGCTGTATCCGGCGGGCCTGACTCCGTGTTACTACTGGAGTTTACGAAGGCCCTCGCCGGCAAGATGGGCTTGGTGGCCTCCGCCGTGCATTTCAATCATCAACTGCGCGGCTCTGAATCGGACGCGGACGAGCAGTTTGTGCGCGACTTGGCCGGGCGTCTCGGTGTGGCGTTCCTTGGCGGTGAGGCCGACGTCGCCCGCGTGGCGAGAGAGAAGCATCGGAACCTGGAAGCCACGGCGCGAGAGCTCCGGTATCGGTTCTTCTTTTCTCTGATTCGCCGCGGCCAGCTCGACAAGGTCGCCACGGCACACACCGCCAACGATCAGGCCGAAACGGTCCTTCTGCGGATCTTGCGCGGCACCGGCACACGCGGCCTGGGCGGGATCTATCCAACGCTCGAAGGGAGAATCGTTCGGCCGTTCCTCGGCCTTACGCGTGCCGAGATCGAGGCGGAAGTCGCTCGCCGCAGTCTTCCTTTCCGCGTCGATTCCACGAATCTCGAAACTCGCCTCCGGCGCAACAAGGTTCGCCGGGAATTGCTTCCCTGGCTGCAGAGAGAATTCAATCCGGACTTGATTCCGCTGCTCGGCGAGTTCGCTGATCGCAGCCGCGATGACGAGGAGTATCTGGAAGAGCAGGCCCGCGAGCGGGCGCGACCCTGGCGCGGGCGCGAGGGCCAGGAGGAAAGGATTCCAGCGCGGGCTTTGGCGGAACTTCCCCGCGCGCTCGTGCGGCGCGTTCTTCGTCAAATGATTCTGGCGGCGCGGGGGTCGCTTCTCGGCACCTCACACCGCCACATCGAGGCCCTGCGGCGGTTTGCGACTGACGCACAAAGCGGGCGGACGCTTGCCCTTCCTGGGAATCTCGTGGCCCGTCGGGAGTTCGAGTGGCTAGTGATCGGCGTGGCTTCGGCTCCGACGGAGAACCACGATTTCTCTTTTCATCTCACCCCTCCTGCGGAGGTTACCGTTCCTCAGCTGGGCGTCCGCCTTGAGTTCAAAATTGTTGGGCGGGAAGAAGTTGGAAAGGCGTATAATAAGCGGCGAGTTGGCTTGGACCCACTCAAGCTGGCGGGAGAGTTGCTCCTGCGCAACTGGGGGTGGGGAGATCGTTTTTGTCCGTTGGGGTTCCGCAAGTCGCGGAAGCTTAAGGAGTTGTTCCGGCAAATGAAAATCCCCCTTGGACAGCGCGGCGCTTGGCCGGTTCTGGAAAGCGGGAAAGAGATTGTCTGGGTCCGAGGCCTGCCGGTGGCAGCTTCGGTGGCTGCTTCCCCTGACGCCGAGAGGGTTCTGACAATTGTGGAAAGCCCCGGCGGGAGCGTTTCCAGGCGTGTGGAGCCGCGATGAAGAAATCTACCAAGCCCGTAGCTCGAAAATCACCTCCCGGGAACGCTCGTAAGTCGCCTGCCGACAACCACCTGCGGCCGGTGATTTCGACACCGCAGATCCAGAAACGCCTGCGCGAGTTGGCTGGCCAAATCAATCGCGACTATCGTGGCAAAACGCTCCACGTGGTCGGAGTGTTGGAGAACGCTTTCGTTTTCATGGCCGACCTCATCCGCGCGCTGAAAATGCCGGTCTACTGTGATTTCGTGCGGGCCGACATCCGCGACACATCCCAGGGCGGAATCGCCACGCGAGAGATCACGTACACTCCGCGCGTGGAGGCGGCGGGCAAGGACATCCTGCTCGTCGAGGGCATCCTACAATCCGGCATGACGATGGATCACCTCTACCGGTATCTGCTCGGTCAGAATCCGACCTCGGTGCGCACGGTTTGTCTGATCGAGAAGACCGACGAGCGGAAAGTGGACGTGCCCACGGACTATGTCGGATTTCGAGCCACGGGGAAATTTCTGGTCGGCTACGGCCTGGGCTACGAGGGCCGATTCAAGAACTTGCCGTACGTCGCCGCCGTGCCCTCCACCCCCCGGCGATGACGAGGAGTCGCTTTGCCGCATCTAAGAAGGGGAGGCTCTCGACGGAACCCGGCAGGGAGGAAGTGCAGTGAACACGGCGGTTAGAAACATCATCTTTTGGGTTGTGATGGCGGCCTTTGCCCTGCTGATTTGGGCCGTGGTGCGGTCCAACACGGGCGAACGGGTTCGCGACATGACCTTCACCGAGTTCACGACCGACGTGGGCAGGGACAACGTCCGGGATGTCACGATTGTTGGTACCGACGTCACCGGGACGCTCAAGAAGGACAACGCCAAATTCAAGACCATCATCCCCGCCAACTACCCCGACCTCTACAAGACGCTTCAGGACAAGAACGTCAACGTCACCATTAAGGATAATTCCGGCAATTCCTGGCTGGCCTATTTGGCCAATGGCCTGCCCATCATTCTTCTGGTTGCGCTTTGGATTTTCTTCATGCGGCAGATGCAGACAGGCGGCAACAAGGCGCTTTCCTTCGGCAAGAGCCGTGCCCGCCTGCTTTCCAGCCAGCAGAAGAAGGTGACTTTCAAAGACGTGGCGGGCGTTGAGGAGGCCAAGGAAGAGCTCCAGGAAATCATCGAATTCCTGCGCGAGCCCCAGAAATTCCAGAAGCTCGGCGGACGCATTCCGAAAGGCGTGCTGCTCGTGGGTCCTCCGGGCACGGGCAAGACGCTGCTGGCGCGCGCCATCGCCGGGGAGGCGAATGTCCCATTCTTCTCGATTTCCGGCTCCGACTTTGTGGAAATGTTTGTGGGTGTGGGCGCCTCGCGCGTGCGCGACCTCTTCGAGCAGGGCAAGAAGAACGCCCCGTGCATCATCTTCATCGACGAGATCGACGCGGTGGGCCGCCATCGCGGTGCGGGTCTCGGCGGAGGTCACGACGAGCGCGAGCAGACTTTGAATCAGTTGCTTGTGGAGATGGACGGCTTCGAATCGAATGAGGGCGTGATCCTCATCGCGGCGACGAACCGCCCCGATGTGCTCGACCCGGCGCTGCTGCGGCCCGGCCGCTTTGATCGCCGCGTCGTTGTGCCTCGGCCGGATGTGGGGGGGCGCGAGGCGATCCTCAAGGTACATACCAAGAAAATCCCGCTCTCCGAGGACGTGGATATCTCCGTCCTCGCCCGCGGCAGTCCCGGCTTCTCCGGAGCCGACCTCGCCAACCTGGTCAACGAGGCCGCGCTGCTCGCGGCACGCCAGAACCGCAAGCAGGTCTTGATGGAGGACTTCGAGTTTTCAAAGGACAAGGTGCTGATGGGCGCGGAGAGGAAATCGCTCATCCTTTCCGAGGAAGAGAAAAGGAACACCGCTTACCACGAGGCCGGCCACGCCCTTGTGGCGTACATGGTCCCCTACGCGGACCCGCTCCACAAGGTCACCATCATCCCGCGGGGCATGGCGCTGGGCGTCACCATGCAGCTTCCCGTCGACGACAAGCACACCTACACGCGCGATTACCTCGAGTCCCAGCTCGCCATCATGATGGGCGGCCGCGCCGCCGAGGAGATCTTCCTGAGTAAAGTCACGACCGGCGCCGGGAACGATATCGAGCAGGCCACGGAGCTTGCCCGCCGCATGGTCTGCGATTATGGCATGTCGGATCTCGGCCCGCTGGCCTTCGGCAAGAACCAGCAGGAAATTTTCTTGGGACGGGATCTCGCCACGCAGCGCGACTTCAGCGAAGATACCGCCATCAAGATCGACCAGGAAGTGAAGAAGTTCGTGATGACCGCTTATCGGAAGGCGAATGAAGTCCTGACGTCGAACCGCGACGCGCTCAGCCGCATCGCTGAGACTCTGCTCGAGATCGAAGTCCTCGATGCCGCGGAAGTCAAGCTGCTCATCGAGGGCAAGGCGCTCCCCGCACGCGTCCGTGTCGAACCGCCCAAGCCCGCTCAGCCCGAGACGACCGAGGTCCTCAAACCCCAGACCGCCCCCGGCCTCCCCGGCCGCGAGCGCCCCCAACCGGCCTAGCTAGCGCGCCGAATGTGTAAAATCTTCAGTGGAGTTTTTTGCCCGTAGCAACGTCCCAAACCCTGATCGTTCTGGCGTAGCCGGCGGCAGCCACCTGTTTGCCATTCGGACTGAATGCTACCGTGGTATACGGCTGGTCGTCTTGGTTGAGCGTGCGCACGCACTGCTCATCTTCGACCCGCCATATTTTCACTGTATTGTCGTCGCTTGCCGACGCAAGTAGGATCCCGTCTGGACTAAACGTGACATGATTCACTGCATCCTTATGCCCCTCAAGCCTGTGGACCTCCTCCCCCGTGCCAGCATCCCAGATCTTGATGACTTTGTCGTATCCCGCAGATGCGAGCCAAGGGAGCTTCGGGGCGAATGCAACAGTAGTCACCTCGTCGGCGTGAACATGGATAATGCGCTGTGCCTCGCCCGCGCCGATTCTCCAAAGCCTCACGGTTTCGTCTGCGCTCCCCGTGGCGAGTAATTTGCCATCGGGCGAAACCGCAATCTCATCTATGGCATCATCGTGGGCCTTGAAGGTTAGCAGCTTCTTTCCGCTGCTAGGGTCCCAATTCGTTACATCTCCGCAGCCTCCGGCTGAGACCAGAAGTGCGCCGTCTGGCGTAAAGGTAAGGCTTGTGACTCTGCCTTGAGGCATAATCCGTGGCTGTAACTCTTGACCCTTTTGGACGTCCCAAATCCTGATCGACCTGTCTACCCCCCCTGAGGCAAGCCGTCGGCCGTCGGGACTGAAGGCCAACGCCAACACAGCACGAGTATGACCAATGAGTGTACGGACTAGCTTGCCCGATGCAGCGTCCCAGAGTTTGACGGTCTTGTCCTCGCTCCCTGAAGCAATAAGCAGCCCCTCATGGCTAAAAGCTACGCAATTGACGGGCCCTGTATGACGCATCGGTTCCTCACGCCCACGGAAGGACAATAGTGCGACGAGAGAGCCAACCGCAACCGCGAAAGAAACGAGCGCAAGCCATCGCAAGCGTGCGACCTTGCGGGGCTGGCCTGGGCTGCGAGGCCCTGGGGGAGAGGGTGCGGAGCGGGCTGGTTCGATACTTTGATCCAGCCCTCTTTCAAGTTCATCTATGCTCTGATAGCGCTTAGCAGGGCTTTTTTCGAGACACTTCAGAATTACCCCTTCCAACCCGACCGGCAAAGTCGGCTCGAGGTCGCGGGGCCGAATTGGGTTCTCATGGATTTGCTTCACGAGCACCGTGACAGGCGTTTCGCCGTCAAATGCCCGGGTGCCTGTGAACATTTCATAGAGGACGAGCCCGAACGCGTAAATATCTGATCGCTGATCGGCACGTCCCCCCTCAGCCTGTTCAGGCGCCATGTAGGCAGGGGTTCCAACGATGGCGGTCGTGGTGGCTCCCGCCTCCACGGGCCTTGCGATTCCAAAGTCCATGATCTTGGCGTTTCCCGAAGCGTCCACCATGACGTTTTGAGGCTTTAGGTCACGGTGGATAACACCCTGAGCGTGGGCCTCGCGTAACCCAGCGCAAACCTGACGGGCAATCTCGATCCCCTTCCTAAAGCTGAGGGTGCCAAACCTGTTCAAGATCGAGCGAAGAGTCTCGCCCTCCACAAGTTCCATAGAGATGTAGGCCGTCCCGCCGACACGGCTGAATTCGTAGATGCGGCAAACATTCCTATGCGTGATCTTCCGGGCCATTCGGAGTTCGGTCTTGAAGCGATCAACAGACGCGGCGTCGGCGGAAATTTCTGGCTTGAGAACCTTTACTGCGACGAGTTCTCCGGTTTCTCGGTCGCGCGCCCTGTATACAATACCCATGCCTCCGCGCCCGAGCTCCTCAGAAATCTCGTACCGCGCGTCAACACCTGATCCCATTTGCTCGGGCATTGGAGGCACCTTCGATTACAGGAATACTACCACTGTGGGGCGCACGCCAGAAGATGTAACAAGGTCGGAATTACCACGTGGAGGTCGATTCAAGGAACGCGTCCAGCGGACATCCCCCGGCCTCCCCGGCCGCGAGCGCCCCCAGCCGGCGTAGCCTGAAGTTCGAAAAAAGGCTTCTGCTCTTCGTTCTTGGTCTTCTGTAATTTCCACTTCGCCCGCCTTAACCCCCAGCCAGCCACTCTCCTTGTGCATCCTCTCGTCCGAACTCCTAGACCACACTTTTTGTCACGCATTCCACGTCGGAGCAATCTATACTCACCCACGCGAGTGGGGGTTGACCCCTATTCAACGCGTGGAGGAAAGGTATGAGCGCCTTTACGGCGGAAGTTCTCGGTACCATGCTGCTGATCCTGCTCGGCGACGGGGCGGTGGCGGGAGTTCTACTCAACAAGTCTAAAGCCCAGAACGCCGGCTGGATGGTCATCACGACGGGATGGGCCCTGGGTGTAGCGGTAGCCGTTTACGCGGTGGGAAGAATCAGCGGGGCCCACATCAATCCCGCAGTGACCATCGGCCTTGCCGTGGCAGGCAAATTCCCCTGGGCGGAAGTGCCGCGCTATATCGCCGCGCAGTTCCTCGGCGCGTTTCTCGGCGCAGTCCTGGTCTGGCTGGCTTATCTGCCGCACTGGGCCGAAACGGCCGACCAAGGCTCAAAACTCTCCGTCTTCTCGACGATCCCGGCGATCCGGAGGTATCCTGCCAACCTGGTCACCGAAATCGTGGGGACGTTTGTTCTGGTGCTGGGCGTCCTGGCGATTACCGCCAACGCCGCGCCGGTTCAGGCAGGCTTGGCGCCCCTGCTTATCGGATTCCTGGTGTGGGCAATTGGTCTCTCCCTGGGCGCTCCGACCGGGTACGCGATCAATCCCGCGCGCGACCTCGCGCCCCGCATCGCGCACGCCTTGCTCCCCATTGCCGGGAAAGGCAGCTCCGATTGGAGCTATGCTTGGATCCCGGTGATCGGTCCGGCGGTGGGCGGCGTCGTTGGTGCCGTCGTGTATATCGGGCTTTTCACGAAGTAGCGCTCCGAGTGAGATCTGATTGCCCTCATGGTGACTCGTCCCCCATTCGAGCTCAGGATTGCAGGCCGCAAGGTGCGGCTCGGCGAGCGCACGCTCATCATGGGCGTGATCAACGTGACGCCCGATTCGTTTTCTGATGGTGGCCGTTACCTCGATCCGGCACGTGCCATCGAGCATGGCCTCGAACTCGTGCGTCAGGGCGCTGACTGGATCGACGTGGGTGGCGAATCGACGCGGCCGGGGTCGAAACCCATCCCGGCAGAGGAAGAGTTGCGGCGGGTCTTGCCGGTGATCTGCGGTTTGCACGGCGAGCGGCCGTCGCTGCCCATCTCGATTGACACGACCAAAGCGGACGTGGCGGAAGAAGCGGTGCGCGCGGGGGCTACCATTATCAACGACGTGAGCGGGCTGCGCTTTGATCCACAAGTTGCCGACGTCGCGCGTCGCCGCCGGACGCCGCTCATCCTGATGCACCTGCGTGGGCGGCCCGAGACGATGCAGCAGAAGCCTTTCGCCCGCGCGATCTGGCCGTCATTGCGGGGAGGCTTGACACGCTCTATCCGCCGGGCGCTCGCGGCGGGAGTGCCGCGCTCGCAGCTCATCATCGATCCGGGCCTGGGCTTCGGGAAGTCGCGCCGGCAGAACTACGAGATTCTCGCCGGGCTCGCGCGCCTCCAGAGCTTTCGTCTGCCCATTCTCGTCGGCGCATCCCGCAAATCGTTTGTGCAGGCGATCGTGCGTGGAGAGGGACTGGAGCCAGGGAAGCACGGCAGATCTGCTTGGCCGCTCAATCGGGATGTAGAGGCAGGGTTTGCCCTGCCCAAAAAGGCGCAGCAGGCTGCGCCCTTACAAATCGGCGATGCCGCGGCGGTCGCCGCTTCCGTCCTTGCCGGAGCGCACATCGTCCGCGTGCACGATGTGCCGATCGTAATCCCGGCGCTGCGCATTGCCGATGCCATCCTGGCGGCAGGTCGCGGCGAGTAGTGCCGGCTTTAGCCCGGCATGCGGGGTGCTACGACGCAGGGGACACGATTCGCCACCAATTCGAGGGCAATGCTACAATCCCAGACCATGAGTCATAAGCCGCAGCTTTTCGGCACGGACGGCGTGCGCGGTGTGGCTGGCGAGCATCCGCTCGACCCCGCGACGGTCTGGAAGCTCGGGTGGGCGATCGGCGCGGTCTTGGGGAAGGAAGTTTCCAGCGGCTCCGTTCGCGTGATCCTCGGAGAGGACACGCGCGAGTCAAGTGGCTGGATCTCCCGCACACTGGCCGCCGGGCTGTCCTCGGCGGGGGCCACCGTCACCTCCGCCGGAGTGATCACCACACCCGGCGTGGCTTTCCTGACCCGGCATCACAGTTTCTCAGCGGGAATCATGGTTTCCGCCTCGCATAATCCCTTTCAGGACAACGGCATCAAGGTGCTCTCCTCCAAGGGCATGAAACTTTCCGAAACCCGCGAGTTGGCGATCGAGCGGGAGCTTGCCAAGAGCCCGCCAGGGAAGCCGCCAGCCTCCCGGCGACAGCTCGCGCAGCCTCCCCAACTCCTCAATGACTACATCACTTATCTTCTCAGCTTGGTCACTCCGAGCGCGCGCCTGTCCGCCCTTCGGCTGGTTGTCGACTGCGCACACGGCGCTTCCTGCCGTGTGGCGCCGGAGCTACTCCGCCGTCTGGGAATCGATGCGCACATCCTCAACGCCGCGCCTAATGGGCGAAACATTAACCTGAACTGCGGCTCGCTCCATCCGGAACATATGGCGGAGACAACCCAGCGACTCAGAGCCGACCTGGGTGTAGCCTTCGACGGTGACGCAGACCGCGCCATCTTCGCCACGCGGCAGGGCCGCATCCTGGACGGGGATCACGTCCTGTACGCCTGCGGCCTCCACCTGCACCGCCGCGGAGGGCTGAAAGGCCCGTGCGTTGTGGGAACGCTGATGACGAATCTCGGGCTGGAATTGGCTTTGGGCCGGCACGGCATCGCGCTCAAGCGCACTCCCGTCGGTGACAAATACGTGCTCGAGGAGATGCTGCGCTCCGGCCTGAACCTCGGCGGCGAGCCTTCCGGCCATCTCATTTTCTCCGACATTTCGCTCGCCGGCGACGGCTTGATTACGCTGCTCGAAGTCCTTCGTTTGCTCGATGAGACGGGGGAATCACTCGAAGACTTGGTGAGCGGACTCAAACAGTTTCCCCAGGTCATTCGCAACGTGCGCGTGCGTGAAAAGCTCCCGCTCGATTCCATCCCGCAGATCGAGAGCGCCATGGAGGATTGTCGGCGGGAGTTTGGGGAGCGGGGCCGTCTGGTCGTCCGCTACTCCGGCACCGAAAAACTGGCCCGGGTCATGGTGGAAGCCGAAGAGGCGGAGGCCGTCGAGCGTCATGCCGCGCGCATTGCCGGGGCGATTGAAGCTACGCTTGGGGCAAGCTGAACTGGGTCTGCGGGCCCCAAGGAGTCCCGGAAGCGCTCACGGCTGGGAGGTTGCCATGCGAACAGGTCTCCTACTGGTATTGCTTCTCGTGCCGCTGGCTGGGGGCTCGACCCTCCTGGCCCAGCAGCCGGGCTCACCCCAAACTGAGCTCCCGGAGTTCCTGGCCCGTCATCGCGACGCACTGCGGCCCCTCGAGAAAATCTACGACGAACTAGCCAACGAAAACCTTCCGCTCGAGAACGAGCGAGGCCAGTCAGTCCTCCGGCGTAACCTCGAAGATCAGCAGAAGTCGCTGCATGAGCTCCTTGCGACAATCGACAGCCTGACGTCGGCCCCGGAGGATCTCGTGCTTGCCACCCAGCTCTGCCTCCAAACCGAAGCGCTCACCGATGACCTCTTTGACCTCTCCCAGGCCGCGTACGACTCCGACCGCGAGGAACTCGGCAATCGGCTGTCGGATATTGAGACGGTAGTGGACCGGCATGCTGCCTGGATTGACTCCTATCTCCTTAAGTTGGCCGCGGACCGGCAGGCGCGCCTCAGCGAACTCGAGAAAGAAAATGCGGAGTTAAAGAAGAAGGTGGGCGAGCTCTCAAAGTCCAAGGCGCCCGAACCGCACTAGCGAGGGGGTATGAGTCGGCAACGTCCGAGGTGATTGGAGCGGTGCTTCAAAAGCCTAAGCAAGCTGTTAAGCTGAAAAGTAGGATTCTGGGGCCTGCGCCTCAGTGCGGAGCAACCCGCTCCCGGCGCGGGCCATCCCAGTTGCAGGCGGCAACATGTGAGCCGCTGAGGTGGTGTATGACTTCCTTTCAGTTGCTTCCCGCTCTGGTAATAGCAGGCCTTCTGTTCCCGCCTTTGTTCGCACGCGGACAGGAGCCTGCCGCCTCACACCCGACCTCTGCCCCCGCAGGGAGAGGCCAAATCGTCGTGCCTGTAAACACCACCATTCCACTGTCACTCAAGAACACGGTTAGCTCCCGCACGGCGTTCGTCGGTCAAGCGATCTATTGTGAGACGATTTACCCCATCGCGCTGGGTAACCGCATCGTGATCCCCGTAGGAACCTATGTAAAAGGCGCTGTGACCCAGGTCATTCGACCGGGACGCGTGAAAGGCAAAGCCCAGATCGGCATCCGGTTTGACTCCATCACCCTGCCCAACGGGACCACCCGGTCGCTGCGCGCCTCGCTTTCCTCCTATGGGGGGACAGGGGAAGAGGGGTTCAAGCGCGAGGAATCAAGGATCGAAGGGGCCTCCACAAAGGGCGAGGACGCCGGGCGAATTGCGAGGACGGCGACGGAGGGCACCATTATCGGCGGTCTCTCGACGCGCAGCGGCAAAGGCGCGGGCGTCGGGGCGCTGAGCGGCGGCCTGGGCGGGCTGATCTGGGTGCTCGCCACGCGAGGCAAGGAAGTCCTGTTGCCGCCTGGAACAAACCTGGAACTTCAACTTAGCGCGCCTCTCACCTTTGAACGCGACGAGATCGATCCGCCGACCCGGTACGACCATGGGCCCGCTCTTCCCGCCCGGCAGCCGGGCTTCTGACCAGCGAACCATCCGCTCAGTTTCTAGCCTCGCTTCAGGAGTGCATCTCTCAATGCACGGTGTGCCGCCGCACGCCACGCCAAGGGAGGCGCAAATTGTAGGTGATTCCAAGTCTTATATGAATGCCACCGACTGCACGCCGGAGATTTCGAAGCGCTTCCGGCAGCGAATGTTCTTGCACTGCACGAAGTCATCGCAGCGCAGCATGTAGGATTGTGCCTTCAGGAAGCGCGCGCGGTCGCGCTCGTCGGCGCCGCGGGGTGGCGACTTCTTCTTGGTCCGCACCACCCACCGGATCTCGTAGGTGTCGGATTGATGACAGTGGAAGCAGGAAAGGTTGGCGGGCTTCCGGGTTTCGGTCTCATCAAAGAAATCGCGTTCGTCCATAATGAGACTATTGTACCGAGGAGTGTGCCAGAACTCCACTGTGCGCCGGGGAGAAGACCCGGGAGTATAATAGCGGCGTTGGCTTCGCGACCTGTTCCCTCGCTACTTCGATTCTGCGGAGAGAGAAGCCCATGACCGTGCATTTATCCGAGCAAGAGCTGGCCGACTTTATCTTCGACCGGATCATTGTGCATTGTCCTAAGTGCCCTGACGTGGACTGCATCCGAACCGCGTGCCTGAAGGTCGCGGACGACCTGCTGGAACATGCTGAGATCGTCTTCCGAGCCGAACCGGTTTCCGACGGCGGCGCGTAGGCGCTCGAGCCGGGCTTCCCTCCCATCCCAACCGGACCGGGAGCCTGCGGGCAGCGATTCTGAGTGGTTCTCCGCGTGGCCGGTTCGCGGCTTTCTCCTTCCGCTGAATCTCTGACACTGCAAAAGCCAGCCCGAGCGAAGCGGCTTCAGTCCCCCACTCACTTCAGGTCATCGCGGATAATTCGGCCCCCCTTCATCACGAACTTGACGCGCTCCAGCTCCGTGATGTCCGTAAGCGGATCGCCCGCGACGGCGACCAGGTCGGCGAACTTGCCCTTCTCGATGGAGCCGATGCGATCCTGCCAGCTCATGAGCTCGGGAGCCACGCTGGTTGAGGCGCGGAGGGCCTGAAGCGGCGTCATCCCGAAGCGCACCATGTACTCAAACTCCTTCGCCTGACTGCCGTGGGGAAAGGGCCCGACGTCCGTCCCAAAAGCGATTTTGACGCCCCGTGCGAGAGCGTGCCGGAAGCTGACCTCATGAATGCGTGCTCGGCTGGTCTTCCCACCCGTCGCTCGCAAATCCTCTTCGGGCTCGTTCTCGTAAGCATAGAGCGTCGGGACAAAGTAAATGCCCTTCTCGACCATCTGCTGGATCGCAGCGTCATCGAGATCAAGCCCGTGCTCGATTGAATCTACGCCGGCCTGCAAGCAGTTGTGCAAGCCTTCGCCGCCGTAAGCGTGGCAGGCGACCTTGACCCCTTCACGATGGGCTTCGTCCACGATGGCCTGTGTCTCCGGTAGCGTCAGTGTCGGAATGCTGACCAGCTTTCCTTCCGCCGTGAAGCGGAAGCGATGCGTGGAATAGATCTTGATCAGGTCAGCGCCATATTTGATCTGCTCGCGAACCGCCTTGCGTGCTTCCTCCGGCGAATCGACGATCTGTACGCCCGAAGGCACGGGAACTTCCGGCGAGTAGCCCTCCAGAGGGTAACCGCCCGTCGTGGAGATCGCCCGCGTGACGACTTGCAGCCGAGGGCCGGGGATCAATCCGCGGTTGATGGCATTGCGGACGTCCACATCGCTGTACATGGCGCCTTCCGTTTCCAGGTCGCGCATGGCGGTGAACCCCGCCTCCAAATCCTTGCGAGCGTTAACGACGGCTTCAACCGTGCGGTATTGCCAGGATTCCTTAAGAAGCTGCTCGTCGTAGCGCCCCGCGGCTTCGCCGGTCAGGAAAAGGTGAGTGTGCGCATCGATCAGCCCCGGAAGCACCGTGGCGCGGCGAAGATCGATCACCTCCGCTTCTGCCGGGATCGAGACGCGCGCAGGCGGCCCCACCTCGGCGATGCGGTCGCCACGGATAAGCACAACTTGCTCCTCCAGCAGGTGGTCCGACTTGCCATCGAAGAGCCGTCCGGCGCGGACAGCCACGACGCGGGCGGAGTCCGCCGGTGACAAAGCCTCGTCTACCGTAGGGCCGAATTGTCCCGTCGCGCGGCTGGCTGGCCAGAGCGCGCCAAGGCAGATCATCAAAATTGATGCGAGTCGTCGCGTCCATCGGGAGAGTCTCATGAGGCAAGCCTCCTTTCACAGCGCGGAAGGCCGGGGCAGAAAACGCGGGCCGAGCCACGCCAGCGCTATCGCGTCAATCAGAAAATGCGCCGCCATGGAAGGGTAGAGGCTACCTAGGTGCACGACGGGATAGGCCAAAAGGGCACCGAGGATGGCCGCCCGAGCCATGCCATTCAGTCCTTGGTAGGCGTGCGCCAAACCGAAGGCAATGGAGGAAACCGCCCAGCCCCAGACGTGCCCCCCCAACCAGGCTGAGATTTGGGTGAGGAGGTATCCGCGGTATAGAAACTCCTCGCAAAGGGCCGCAGTCGGCGCGACCATGAGAACCGCCAAGAACTGTTCACGTCGGCTCGCTGGAATCAACAGCAGGACCAGATCCGATTCCGGCGGCCACCAGTTGCGACGCTCCAGCACGAGCACCAGCCCCAACCCCGCCAGCGAGACGGCGGCGAGAAGGGCCACCCAGAAGTAGAAGTCTCGGAGTGGAACGGCCCGGAAACCCGTCGCCTGAAGGCCGGGTCCCCCGGCGAGGGCGACAACCACTCCCACAGCCGTCAGGAGCCACTGGGAGATTACTGCGGAGAAGTAGAGGTCTCGTCGCGGAACCGTCCGCAGTTCGGGCCTCCGCGCGGTGGCGTAGGAGAGCGCGGGGACACCCGCCAAGAGCAACAGGACAAACAGGGCTCCTGCTATTTTGGTCAGCCAATTGAGGAAAACCATGGAGTCCCCGACGCGCAGATTGGACCGTTCCCTCGAGAGTTCGCCTCGACCCTGCATCCTATGCAACGCAACCCCGCAGGTCAAGTCGCGTGGTCGCAAGGACTGTTCGGGCGCCCCAAATCTCTCCGCCCAACATTCCGACCTATGTGGCAAAATATCCTGAGAGCAAGGGTCCGACACAGGAGAATCCCCGCCCGGAGGCCTGACGAGCCTGCCGGGAGAAAGGAACCAAGCATGAAATCGCTTCTTTCGCTTGCTTTGGTGTTGGGCGTGTGTGCTGCGCTACCGGCTGCGGAACAAGGCAAGGAGGTTGAGAGGCTACAAAAATCGGCCGAAGTCATCGACGAAGTCATGAAGACGCCGGAGAAAGGGGTCCCCAAGGACTTGCTGGACCACTCCGTATGCGTCGGCGTGATTCCTTCGCAGAAGAAGGTGGCGCTGGGTCTAGGCGGCAGCTATGGCCGCGGCTGTCTCGTTTGCCGGCGGGGTGGGAACGGCCTCTGGGGCGCGCCCTGGATGTTCGCGATCGGCGGGCCGAGCATCGGATTCCAGATCGGCGGACAGGCGACCGACTTCGTCCTGCTGGTCATGAATGCGAAGGGGGCCCAGACGCTTGTCAAGGGTAAGACCAAGCTCGGCGCGGATGCCTCCGTGGCCGGCGGCCCCGTCGGACGGACGGCAGAAGGTGCGACGGGAGTTCTGATGCAGACCGAAATCCTCACCTACTCCCGCTCGCGCGGCGCCTTTGCGGGCCTGTCGCTCGAGGGCCAGGTGATCAAAGATGACGGCACTGCCAATGAGAACCTTTACGGCAGAAAGATCGTGGCGAAGGATATCCTTTTTGGAAGCACCGGAGTTCCCGCGGCTGGACGCGCCTTGGACGCCGTGCTCACGAAGGCTTCTCCGCGCGGGGGAGAGGCGTTTAAGAAGTGACAGGTGGTTATTAGGTAGGGGCGCCGAAGGCTGCGCCCCTACGTGTTCTACTTTATTTCGCCCGCGTAGATTTTCATGATCGTCTCAAGGAACTTCAGCGCATGTTCCTTGGGCCGTTGGAAGGAGTTGCGGCCGATGATCGAGCCGAAGCCGCCGCCGTCGCGGATGGCTCTGGCTTCGTCGAACACGGCCTCATCGCTCTCCTTCTTCGCGCCGCCCGAGAAGATGACGATGCGCCGGCCGTTGAAAGCTCCTTGGATGACGTGCCTGACGCGGTCGGCGAGAGTGCTGATGGGCACTCCCACCTTCTCATAGACCTTCTTGGCCTCCGCCTGCTCGATGTGCGCGCTGGGCAGCTTCACCTTAATGACGTGCGCACCGAGTTGCGCGGCGATCTGCGCGGCGTATGCGGCCACGTCGATGGCCGTTTCCCCTTCCTTCGTCAGACTCGAGCCACGCGGGTATGACCACACGACGACCGCGAGGCCGCGACTCTTGGCCTCGGCGGCCATTTCGCGCAATTGCTGGTACATCGTCTGTGCGTGGGCGGAGCCGGGGTAGATCGTAAAGCCGATCGCCACACAGCCCAGGCGCGACGCGTCCTGGACGCTGGCCGTGACGGCGGGGAGGGGGTCCTTCTCGTCGTGCAGCACATCGTGGCTGTTGGCCTTCAGGATCAGCGGAATCTCGCCGGCGTGCCGGGCGGCGGCGCCTTCCAGAAAACCGAGCGGCGCCGCGTAGGCGTTGCACCCGGCCTCGATCGCCAGCTCGAAGTGGTAATTCGGATCATACCCGGGTGGGTTGACGGCAAAACTGCGCGCCGGCCCGTGCTCGAAGCCCTGGTCCACCGGCAAGATCACGAACTTGCCCGTACCCGCCAGGCGCCCGCTATTGAGCAGGCGGGCGAGGTTGGTCTTCGTCCCCGGATTGTCACTCTCGTACCAGCTCAGGATTTCCTTGACCCGGCCGGCATTTCCTGCCACGTGGGTCCGCGTGGTTGATGCGGCTGCTGCTACTGCCATTGTGTATCCTCCAGCTTAAGCAAAGCGGAATTTAATAGCCTTTCAGCTTACAAGCCGCCGCGAGGCTCGTGCAAGAAGAAATTTGATGTGGGTCAAGGTGTCGTCTCATACGAACTTCCAAGACGGCATGCGCGGACCTTCCCACGCGATTGGCCAACAGTCGAAAGCTGTTCGGGGAGGAAAACGGGGCTGGCAGCAGCGTATAATGAGCGCCCAGAAAATTCTGAGGGGTTAGCCATGCACAAGCGAACTGAAATCAATCGCCGCGAATTCCTGAAATCGAGCGCCACGGGTGTCGGCCTTGCCGCGCTCGGCGGGGCGACTCTCATTGCGCACCCGGAGAGGGTTTTGGGCGCCAACGACCGGGTACGCATCTGTGTGGTGGGCCTGCACGGCCAGGGCTGGGCGCACGTCGAGCAATATTCCAAGCTGGAGGCGGTCGAGATTGCGGCTCTCTGCGACGTGGATGAAAACGTTATGAACCAGCGGCTGGCGGAGATGGAGAAGATGAAGCTTCCCAAGCCGCGGACGTTCGTTGATCTGCGCAAAGCGCTCGACGAGAAGTCCATCGACGCCATCTCCATCGCCACGCCCAACCATTGGCATTCGCTCCAGGCGATCTGGGCCTGCCAGGCGGGCAAAGACGTTTACGTCGAAAAGCCGTGCTCGCACAACTGGTGGGAGGGTCGCCAACTCGTTCGCGCTGCCGAGAAGTACAACCGCATCGTGCAGCATGGCGCCAACAGCCGCTCCGGCGCGGCGATCATCGAAGGTATGAAGAAGATGCGCGAAGGGCTGATCGGGGAGGTCTACCTCGCGCGCGGGCTCTGCTACAAGTGGCGGAAGTCCATCGGCAAGGCGCCTGAGGAGGCAGTGCCCGCAGGCGTCCACTACGACCTCTGGACCGGGCCGGCGCCCCTGAAGCCCTTCACGAAGAACCGCTTCCATTACAACTGGCACTGGGTCTGGGACACCGGCAACGGCGACTTCGGCAATCAGGGCATCCACGAACTGGATGTGGCGCGCTGGGGCCTCGGCGTGAAGCTCCCCAATAAAGTCTCGGCCATCGGCGGACACTTCATGTTCGACGACGACCAGGAGACGCCCAACACGCTTGCCGTTGCGTACGAGTTCGATATGCCCGACGGCAGGCGCCGCATGATGGAGTTCGAGGTTCGGCACTGGATTTCGAATCACGAGGCCCTGATCGGCGATCCGAGCTTCGGCGGCGGCGAAGTGCCCGCGGCGCTGGGCAACGCGCAAGCATCGCAGAAAAGCCAAGGCCCCCAGAACTCCGTCGGCAATATCTTCTACGGTGCGAAAGGCTATCTGGCCATGAATGGATACGACGCTTACCGCACCTGGCTGGGCGAGGATCAGGAGCCCGGTCCTAGCGCGATCCGTGGGGGCAATAACTGGGCCAACTTCATCGACTGCGTCCGCAGACAAAAAAAGGAAAACTTGAACGCCTACATCGAGGACGCCCACATCTCCTGCACCTTGCTGCACCTCGGCAACGCGGCCTACCGGCTGGGTCGGACCCTGAATTTCGACCCGGTAACCGAGCAAGTAATCGGCGACGAAGAAGCCAATCGCTTGCTGCGCGACGGCGACCGCGGCTACCGGGCACCGTACATCGTGCCAGAAGAAGTGTAATGCCAAGGATTCCTTGTCAGGGAAGGCTTGGCCCTCCCGGAACAGGTTTTTCGAAGCTAGTTGATGCGCCTAGACCGGGCGTGGTAGGCTCATGTTGACGATGAAGAACAACCAGGATCAGTTCGAGTTTACGGGCGCGATTTTCAAGGAGGGCAAGCGGTTCGTCTCGCTCTGCCTTGAGTTGGATGTTGCTTCACAGGGGCGCACTGCTCGCGAGGCCAAGAGAATGCTTGCCGATGCCGTGTCCCTGTACCTGGAGACATGTTTCGAAAGCAACATCCCTTACCTGCGGCCTGTACCCAGAGAAGAAGACCCTCGCCTTCACCCTTCGAAAGATGTCGTCGATATCTTTCCGCTCAGGGTAGAGTTCCAAGTCAAGGCCGCCGTGTGAGCCCCGGCCGTCGCCTCTTCTGCCATTCTTGAAATTGGCACGAAGGGATTGATTTCTTGATCTCCCCTACTCTCGGCGGCCTTTCACACCGTTCCTGATCGTTTCCACAAGTTTCTCCGGTTTTTCACAAGAATTCCTAAAGGGTGCCCCAACATTGACTTGAGAAAGAACGCCAATATCATAATATCTGGCCTTGAGGAGAGCCGGTCTGGACGTAAGACGAAATTCATGAGATCTTCTCCGCTACCCATCACCACTCCCAAGCGTTTGATCTCGGCGCTCAAGCGCCTCGGTTTCTACGACGTGCGTCAAACAGGAAGTCACCGCCAGCTTAAGCGTGGAAACCTCCTTGTGACGGTGCCCATGCAGCCGGGCGATGTGAGTACACGCATCCTTCGGTCGATCCTCCGGCAGGCTCACCTATCGGTCGAGGATTTGAAAGAAGCGCTCTGAGACAGAGAGGCTGCCATTCCAAGGGCACTTGACCTCTACTGGTAGCTCGCAAATCCCGCCTTCAGCGAGCCCTGCGGGTCGTATTCTTCCTGAGTTCTACAAATTTGGGGTCACCCGCTGCCTTGGTGGGCTTTTCACTGTGGCGAGGCCAGTTCGGCTCCAGCCCGACGGATATTGTTTGCCTCCCGCCACCAGGGCGCCGCAGCTCGCGAAGTTGGAGGGGAGGGCGCCGTTCACAGGTTGCTTTCGGAAGGGCGAGGAAATTCCGAATCCCATCAGGAAATCGCCCGGTCGCAACTGAGTATCAGTGCGCTGACTTGCTTAGCCAAGTCCTAATCCAGAGGCACTTCGTTTAGCACGTCGTCCCAGTGCTCGAGGGTAATTTCCCAGCGTCGTTTCTCCTGCCGGTCGCGGTCGTCCTTATCGGGATAGAGGGCGCGGATGATTTCCGGCTCGCGCGCGTGCGCCTCCTGCAGTGCTGCCCAGTCGCGCCAAACCATCACGACCTTGTAGTCCCACGCTGGGGTGGCGGCGTGGAAGCGGCGCTCGTAAAGCTTCTCGCTTTTGAGAATCCCTTCCTTCATCAACTGCTTGAGGATCGGGTTGTGGTTCTTCGTGTAAAGCGCCAGCCATTCCTTTGTCGCGCCGGGCGCGAGCTTGTAGTAGTACTCGACGGTAACGGACGGGCCACCCACGGGCTCCGCCCCGCCAGCCGGATTGACGGCGAACAGCGTCCCAAACATCAGGCCTCCGTACTTGAGAATCGAAATCATATTCACCCCTTTGGCGGCCATAGCCGCGGCGACGATTAGGCCCTTCACCAAATCACTCAATCACCCCATGGCCCGATGACTCAGTTCCTCTACCGGTGCAATTCCACGATGTCCTTATCGGCAAGCACGTAGTCCCGGTTCACCATCTGGCCTTCGAATTTCCCGTGGCCCCAGACGCGCGCGTACTTGAGCTGCGCGACGAAATCGTGATGGACCATGGCCGCCAGATCGATCAAACGCGAACCCCGCCGAAGCACGTACGGTGGCGTTGGCTCGAGCTTGTGGCCGGGCGCCTTCGTATAGACGCGGACCAGATCGAGCAGGCCGAAGACGGCCCGGCGCAGGGCGTCCAGCCCTTCTCCGGTTTCCGCCGAGACGGCCACCATCTCGAAGCACGAGCCATAGAGATCCTGCAGGATCTCCCGGCTCTCAGCCGCCCCGCTTAGCTCACACTTGTTGGCGACGAGCAAGGCCCGCTTCGCCAGCCAGCCCGGACCTTCGGGCATGGCTCCTCGTCCGAGGTGAACTTTCGCCTTGGCGAGCTCCGCCAGCGTCGTCTCGAAATCTTCCAGCAGGTCCGGGTCGCCTAAATCGACGACCAGGAGCGCCGCGTCGGCGTTGCGGACGATCTGGTAGACCCACGACTCATGGATCTCGGGATGAACCGGCGGGAGGTCGACGAGCTGGAACTGGATGTCCTCGAAGGCCATCATGCCGGGCTGCGGCGCGCGGGTGGTGAAGGGATAGTCGGCGACTTCGGGGGTGGCGTGGGTGAGGCGGCGGAGGAGCGCCGACTTGCCGCTGTTGGGTGGGCCGACGAGCGCCAACTGTCCGGCGCCTTCCTTGTCCACCTTATAGATCAGCCCGGCGCGGCTGGTGGGGCGCTTCGACTGCTCGTTGCGAAGCTTGGCCAGGCGCCGCTTGATGTCCGCCTGCATTTTCTCCGTCCCCTTGTGCTTGGGGATGGTGGCGAACATCTCCTCGAGCGACTCGATTTTTTCAACGGTCGTCTTGGCGCGCTTGAACCGCTGCTCGGCTTCGAGATATTCGGGTGTGAGATTCGCGGGCATGGCCTTGGCAAGGGCGCGAATATTATGCGACGAGCGATGTAGACAAGCAATCCGCAGGAGGGTAGCGACTCAATTTGCCTCTGTAGCGCTAAGCATCGGTTCGGCTTCGCTCACGCTTCGAGTTCGCTCAGCGTCCCTGAGCAACGCCGAAGGGGCCGCCCCAAGCCTGCCGACCGGCAGCCCGGCATACTGGCGAGAATGCCGGCCTAAAGGCCGGCGCTACGGCCGCTGGACGGTCGACCCGTGAACGGCCACACGCCCATCACCGGTCCTCGTCGGGAGTGCTAAGATGCTTTGGCTAGTCTTTTCGCACAGGTGCCGAGTATGCGCCGTACAGCGCTCGTCTCTGCTCTGATGCTCCTTCAGTCGTTCGCCTTTCTGGTCGCAGGCCAGCGCCCCGAACTCCGCGCTCCGGCGGGAATCCGGCCAGTGGAAATCCATCCTGAAGCTGAAACTGTCCTTCCCAACGGTCGCCTGCTGACGCCGCTGGGCAAGCACGTCTGGGTGGCGCCGCACCCTTACGGGCTGGCGCTCAGTCCCGATGGGAAGACGCTGGTCACCGCCAATAGCGGCACGAAACCGTTTTCGTTTTCGGTTATCACCGAACTCGAGAGCGATCAGCCCAAGGTGGTGCAAGTCCCGCCGCCGGGCCGGGCCGGTGGCGAGGATGACGACGCGGGGCTGGAGAGCGTCTTCCTCGGTGTCGCCATTGCGCACGACAACCACACCCTCTATCTGTCCGAGGGCGATAACGGCCGCGTGGGAATCTTCGACCTGACCACGGGCGCGCGGCTCGATTCGATCAGCCTCGACGGCGAATTTCAAGGCAAGACGTACAGGAACAGCCTGACGGGCGAGCTAAAGGTTTCGCCCGACGACCGGCGCGTCTATGTGCTTGACCTCGCACACTTCCGCATGGTTACGATCAACACGGCGTCGCGGAAAATCGTTTCGAGCATCGGAGTCGGCCGGACGCCTTTCGGCCTCGCCGTCTCGCCGGACGGCAAGCGTGCTTACGTCTCGAACGTGGGGATGTTCGAGTACTCGCTCGTTCCTGGTTATGACGAAAAAGGTGCGAAACACACCGGGCTGGCTTTTCCGCCCTTCGGATTTCCCTCGAAGGAAGCCGAGGAAGGTACGACCGTCAATGGGAAAAAGATCCCCGGCCTCGGCGACCCGAACGTTCCCGAGTCCAATTCCGTCTTCGTGGTTGATGTCTCGGACGCCGCCAATCCGCGCATAACGGCCGAGATTCGAACCGGGATTCCGGTCGGTGCGGGTTCGGTCGGCGGCAGCAGCCCCGGCGCGGTGGTCGCAGGCCACAAGAAGGTCTTCGTCAGCAACGCCGCACAAGACAGCATCACGATTCTCGATGCGCGCGCGCACCACGTGGAGAAAACCCTCGTGCTGGAGCCGGCGGAGTCGATGCGCGACCTGCGCGGCGTGCTGCCTTTTGGCATGGCGCTGAGCCCAGATGAAACGCGACTTTACGTGGCGTGTGCAGGCATCAATGCCATCGCGGTGGTTGATGCGCGGAGCGACAGAGTGCTGGGGTATCTTCCCACGGCGTGGTTCCCAGCTCGCATCGCCACACGTCCCGACGGCATGGTCCTCTACGTCGCGAGCGCCAAGGGTTTCGGCGCCGGCGCTAACGGCGGCCCAAATTTCCAGCCGGGGCCGGAGGGGACATACATCGGCGACATTACGAAAGGTGTGGTCTCGATCATCCGTTTGCCAGCCCTGATTACCCTCCATGGTCCCGCAGAGGAGGAGCCGGTCAGGCCCGCAGTGACCCGTGGGAACCTGCGCGAGGACACAGCAAGGGTGCTTGCGAATAACGGTTTTGTCAGTCAGTCGGCACCGCCAGTTCGTTCAGCGAGTTTTCCTCTGCCCCCGCCGGGTGCTGCCAGCGACAAGATCAGGCACGTGATTTTCATCGTCAAGGAGAACCGCACCTTCGACGAAGTCTTCGGCGATATGGCTGCCAGCAACAAAGGGGTGAACGGTGAACCGAGCCTGGCGCGTTACGGCGAGGACGCAACGGTGAAAGAAAAGGACCAGCCCACCGTCCAGCACGCGCGCGTCACGCCCAATCATCATGCCCTGGCGCGGCAATTTGCCTTCAGCGACAACTTCTATGTGGACGGGGATGTCTCGCTCGACGGCCACCATTGGTTGGTAGGGAATTACCCGAACGAGTTGGTGGAGAGCGGCTGGCCGGCGACCTATGGCAAGAAATTCCAGTTCCGCGCGGACCCGGACGCGCCGGGCCGGATCGGCGGCCTGGCCTCCAATCCCTGGCCGGAATCATTTCTCGAGGCCGGCTCGCTCTGGGAGCATCTGGCGCGGCACCAGATCAGCTTCCGCAATTACGGCGAAGGGGTTTCCATGGCGGGGAACGACGAGGGTCCCGGCCTGATGCCGACGGGCGTCCGCGAAGCCTCCAATGTGCCCATGCCGCAAGCCCTCTTTGAGAACAGTTCGCGCAGTTATGCCTCCTTCAACCTCTTCATCTCGGACCAACATCGCTTCGAGCAGTTTAAGCGCGAGTTCGATCTGCGTTACGCCAGCGGCAAGCAACCGCTGCCGCAGTTTCTCTACATCTGGCTGCCCAACGATCATACGGCGTTGCCGCGGCCCGAGGACGGCTTCCCCTACACCGCCTCTTTCGTCGCCGATAACGACTTGGCGCTCGGCAAGCTGATCGAACTGCTCTCGCACAGCCCATTCTGGCGCGACAGCGCGATCTTCGTCACCGAAGACGACGCGCAGAACGGCCGCGACCACGTGGACGCGCATCGCAGCCTGCTGATGGTGATCAGTCCGTATGCGCAGCGCGGCGTCTCGCATGTGCACACGAGCATGGAGAGTATCTTGAAAACATTTTTCCTGATTTTCGGCCTGCCGCCGCTCAACCAGTACGATGCCGCCTCGACCGACCTCTCCGACATGTTCGCGGATCATCCGGACTTCACACCCTACACGGCGCTGCCCTCGGACGCCCGCATATTCGATCCGGCAAAGGTCCACGACTCGGGGCTTGAGATGCGCGCTCGGCCTGCGCAGGAAGCCGAGCCGTTGGATGATCCTGCCACCATCCGCCGCCGCATGCGCTGCCGGAGAACCGTCCGTCTCGGGCCTGCATGACGCATCTTCTCGATCAACTGAACCCCCAGCAGCGCGAAGCGGTCGAGCACACCGACGGCCCCGCGCTTATCTTGGCCGGCGCGGGCAGCGGGAAAACGCGCGTCATCACCTACCGCATTGCTTACCTGGTCGGTGAGAGGGGAATTCCTCCGGAGAGCATCCTCGCGGTCACCTTCACCAACAAAGCCGCCGACCAGATGAAGGAAAGGGTCGCGCGGCTGCTCAGCGTAAACCTGGAGACCTGGCCGCAAGTCTCCACTTTCCATTCGTTTTGCGTGCGTGTGCTGCGGCGGGCGATCGACCAGCTCGGCTACAACCGGGACTTCTCCATCTACGATGAGGACGACCAAGCGCGCGTGATGAAGGCAGCCATCCATGAGCTGGGGCTGGGCGAGTTGGTGGGCTCACCGCGCGCGGCGCTCGGGCGCATCAGCTATGCCAAGAATCGCGGTTGGACACCCGAGGATATCTATCGAAAGGCGACGGACCCCGCGAGCGAGCGTCTGGCCTCGTTGTATGAGCGGTACGAAAGGAAACTCCGCGACTCAAACGCGCTCGATTTCGACGACCTGCTGCTCAAGACCGTCGAACTGTTCTACAAAGCGCCGGCTATTTGCGACGAGTACAACCGCCGCTTCCGCTACATCCTCGTGGACGAATACCAGGATACGAACCGCATTCAGTACGAGTTGATCCGCCAGCTCACGCTCGCGCAGCAGAATCTCTGTGCCGTCGGTGACGAAGACCAGTCCATCTATCGCTGGCGGGGCGCCGACATCGAAAACATTCTCCATTTCGAAAAGGACTATCCGGCCACGCGCCTCTTCCGGCTGGAGCAGAACTACCGCTCGACGCAGGTGATCCTTGACGCGGCGACCGCTGTCGTCAGCCGCAACGTAGCGCGCAAAGGGAAGACTCTCTGGACGGACCGCCAGGGCGGCGCCCAAGTGGGCCTCTACGAAGCCGATGGCGCGGACGACGAGGCGCTGTTTGTGGTGGGGGAGATTCAGCGCGCTCTCGCCACGGAGGCCGACACCATCGCCGTCCTCTATCGCACCAATGCACAATCGCGGACCTTTGAAGAGGCGCTCCGGCGGCTGGGGATTGATTATCGTCTCGTGGGCGGCTTCAGCTTTTACGAGCGGGCGGAGGTCAAGGACATTCTCGCCTACGCGCGTCTCGTGACGAATCTGCGCGACTCGGCCGCCTTGCGCCGCATTTTCAATACGCCGCCGCGGGGAATCGGCGAGACGACGATTGGGGCGCTGGAGGCTGCGGCGCGACGCTCGGACCACAGCTTGTGGGAGGCGCTCGAACAGGAGTTGGCCGCCAAGCTCCTGCCTTCCCGGACTCTGCGGGCGCTCGACGGTTTCTACAATCTCCTGCGCCAGCTCGTCGCCGGGCGCGAGGCGTTGACCCTGAGCGGCTTCTTCCGCGAACTGCTCGACCGCACGCGGTACTTGGAGATGCTCCGTCAGGAGAACGCGCCGGAAGCCGAGGATCGCATCGAGAACCTTCAGGAACTGGTGAACGCCGCCGCGGACGCCGAAGAGCGAGGCGAAACGCTCGCGGAGTTCCTGGACCACGCGGCACTGGTCTCGGAGGCCGACGGTTATGACGAGCGCGCGCGCGTCACGCTCATGACTCTGCACAGCGCCAAAGGGCTGGAATTCTCCACGGTTTTTCTTGTGGGGATGGAGGAGGGCCTTTTTCCCCACAAACTCTCGCTCGACGACGCCGCGGGGCTCGAGGAAGAGCGGCGTCTCTGCTACGTTGGCATGACCCGAGCGCGGGACCGATTGATCCTCACGCGCGGGCGATCGCGGCGCTCTTACGCGCGGGAGGATTACGAAACTACTCGGCCGTCGAGGTTCCTGCGCGAGATCCCCACGGAATTGCTGGAACCCTTGCGCGGCGCGTACTCGGGATCGAAACCGCGCACACTGTGGGAGAATGCCGTCAATTCGCCGTCGGAAGTGGAACGCGTCCTGCGGGACCGGGGGCTCCCGAAGGGGGAGCGATCCGGCGGCCCGCGGGTCGGCGCACCGCGCCCGCATGGCCGGTGGAAGCTCGGAACGCTTGTCCGGCATCCGAAGTTTGGTCTGGGCACGGTGCTGGCTTCCGAAGGCGACGGCAACGACACTAAGTTGACGGTCAGCTTTCCCGGCTACGGAATCAAGAAGTTCATGAAACGCTACGCGCCCCTCGAAAGGGCGTGAGCAAAAGCAAATATGAATTCCGAATAGTGAATTACGAACGATGATCGGCAGGAGCCGAGCGCTTCATTCGGCTTTTGACGGCTTCAGGAAAGGGAGCTATGGATACTCGAAAGATCAAAGACAGGGCGGAACGCAAGCGCCTGAAGCGGGAGGCGCGCAAGAAGCGCCCGCCCAAGCCCAAGCGGACCGATCCGCGCGGGTCGCACAAGCCCAAAGTGAAGAAGCGCGGCCCGGGCGCGCCGCCACGCCGGTGAAAAGTGCAGTGAGGAGCAAGCCGGATTGAATCATTGAGCCATTGAGTCATTGATTCATTCGACCCGAATGCTGTTCCAATGGCTCAATGACCCGATGACTCAATCTTACAATCACCCTGTCACTCGTCACTGGTCACTGCTTTTATGCCCAGCCAATTCCTGCGCACGAAGAGCATCGATAAGCTGATCGCGGACGCCAATCGGGCGGACCATCGCCTCCGCCGAACGCTCGGGCCGTGGTCTTTGACGGCGCTGGGCATCGGTGCGCTCATCGGCACGGGGATCTTCATCCTCACTGGGACCGCCGCAGCCGGAGAGGTTCTGCAAACGCCTTCCATCTGGAAGGCGCCGGTGCTCGAGCTCGTGATGCGCGGGGGAAGCGCGGTGGGAGTGTCGGGCCGGCCGGGCGCCGGCCCGGGCATCGCGCTCTCGTTTTTGCTGGTGGCGATGGTCTGCGCCTTGGCGGGCCTGTGCTACGCCGAGCTCGCGTCGATGATTCCTATCGCGGGCAGCGCTTACACCTATACCTATGCCACGCTGGGCGAGATCGTCGCCTGGATCATCGGCTGGGACCTCATCCTGGAATACGCGGTGAGCAACATGGCTGTAGCCGTGGGATTCTCCGCCTACGTTGACAGCCTGCTGCAGAGCTTCGGCATCCGCCTCCCCCGTGAGTTCATGGGGCCGATTTTTGTATCCGGCCAGCGCACGGGAGCCTACTTCAACGTTCCAGGATTCCTCATCGTCATGGCCATCACCGTGATTCTGGTGATCGGCATCCGCGAAAGCGCCGGAGCGAACAGTCTCATGGTGACGGTGAAGATCGTCGCCATCCTCATCTTCATTTTCGCCGCGTCCCGCTACATCCACGCCTCGAACTGGAAGCCATTCATGCCCAATGGCTGGCAAGGAGTGTTGACGGGCGGAGCGATCGTCTTCTTCACCTACATCGGATTCGACTCGGTCTCCACAGCGGCGGAAGAATGCCGCCGGCCGCAGCACGACGTACCTTTCGGCATCCTGGCTTCCTTGGTCATCTGCGCGGTGCTCTACGTCTCCGTGGCCCTCGTCCTGACGGGAATCCAGCATTGGGACGCGCTCCGCAACGCTGCGCCCGTGGCCAATGCCCTGCGCGCCATCGGACTCGACAGCGTGCAGCGCTGGGTGACGGTGGGGGCGCTGACGGGAATGATCAGCTCCCTGCTCGTCTTCCAGCTCGGCCAGGCGCGGGTCTGGTTCGCCATGTCTCGCGACGGATTGTTGCCGCGCGTCTTCTCGAACGTGCATACGCGTTTCCGTACGCCCCACGTCAGCACCTGGGCGGCGGGACTCTTCGTGGCGATTCCGGCGGGGATTTTCGACATCGGGACGCTCGCCGACCTCTCCAACATCGGGACGCTTTTCGCGTTCTTGTTGGTTTCTCTCGGGGTTCTGGTGCTGCGGCGCCGCCAACCACAACGGAGGAGGGGCTTTCGGACTCCGTGGGTGCCGGTCGTCCCCCTTCTCTCCATTCTCTGGGGTTGACGATTTATTTCAGCTATAGCCGGCACCGCAGCGAATTCGGCAGCAGACCGCGGGAGGCCGCGGCCGGAACGCCGTAGCCCCCGAAGGGATTGCCTGGCGGGGATGGCGCGGAGGGCCACGGCTGTTCTTCCGGCTCGGCGTTCCTATGCCGCAGTTGACTTCGGTGGGACAGACGCCAAGAAATCGGGTAAAATCACCCCTACTCTTCGCTATCTAATGGACCAACCGCGATGAACCCGGCTGACTGGTCGTGTGACCTGAGATCCAAAGTGAAAACCCAAGCCCTTCTCAAATCCTTATGCCTGGCGATGCTGCTCCCACTCTTCGTCAGCATCGAGGGGTTCGCTTGGGGCCCGACGGCGCACCGCTTGGTCAATAACTGGGCGCTCCAAACTCTGCCCCCTGAAATCCGCGGCTTCTTTGAGGCCAACCGGCAGTTCCTGCTCGACCACGCCAACGACCCCGACGCCTGGATGGAGAAAGACCGCTACGAGCGCAAGCGGCATTACTTGTACCTGGATAAGTACGGAATGTTCCCTTACCTCGATCTTCCGCATCAATTCAAGCCAGCAGTGGAAAAGCTGGGTTCGAGCCGCATCAACCGCAATGGACTCCTTCCCTGGCATGTCGGCGAATTCAGTCTGCGGCTGACGACCGCCTTGAAGGCCCAGAAATGGACGGAGGCCAAGGAGGCGGCCGCGGACTTGGGCCATTATGTGGCCGACGCGCACGACCCGCTGAATACGACTTCGAATGACGACGGTCAGTTGACCGGGCAGACCGGCCTCGCGGCGCGGTTTGGTATGACCTTGATCGACCGCTTTCAAGGCTTCTTTATTTTCCGGCCGGCGCCGGCGGTGAAGATCGACGATCCGACCGAGCACGCCTTTGATGCGGTCTTGGAGGCGAACACGTGGGTCAACCAGATCCTGCTCGCCGACCGCCTCGCGCTCGAGGGCCGGCACGACTACGACGACGATTACTACGACCGGTTCTATACGCAGATCGGCTCGGTCATCGTGCGCGAGCTCAACAACGCGGCGCATGACACCGGCTCTTATTGGTACAGCGCGTGGCTGAATGCGGGCCGGCCCGCGTTGCCTCCGCGATAGCGTGGTCATACGGGGACAAGAGCAAGCATTAAGCAGAAGGCAGTGGGCGGGAAGCAGTCGAACTGCCCCACGCTCCAAAGCACTGGCTAATGTGTGCGGAGAGGTCGGGAGGATGCTGCACAGCATGATCGAGCATCCCCAGAGATTCGCCCCGGCAGCACAAGCTTGCCCGTCAGCAGAGGGCTGATTTCTGCCTACTGACGGTTGAACCTGCGTGAGTGAGACCACTTCCTCCCTCGAATCCTTCATCGCCCGCCTGCCCAAGGTCGAACTTCATCTGCATCTCGAAGGCAGCGTCCGTCCGGAGACTTTGCTGGAGTTATCCCGAGACAAGGGATGGCTGCGCCGGCAAATGAGCAACTGGGTGAGCGAGCGCGGGCGGGACTTTTATCGCTACGGGAGCTTCGACAATTTCCTCAAGGCCTTCGGAGTGGTCTCATTGCTCCTCGAAAACCCGGACGACTATGCGCTTGCGACGACGCGCCTGGCCGAGGAACTCGCGCGCCAGAACGTGAGGTACGCGGAGGTTACGCTCGCCGTGGGCGTGGTGCTTTGGAAGAAGCAGTCTGTGGAAGCTGTTTTCGAGGCGGTCGCCGCTGCCGCGGAAGCGCAGGCGCGGTTGGGCGTGCGGCTCAATTGGATCTTCGATGCCATCCGCCACTTCGGCGCCAACCATGCGCGCGAGGTGCTGGCCTGGGCCATCCGCTACCGCTCGCGCGGCGTGGTGGCCTTTGGAATCGGTGGCGACGAAGCGCGTGGCCCGGCGGGGCTTTTCGCGGGGAGCTACCGCTAGGCCCGCGAGGCGGGCTTGCACCTCACCGCGCATGCCGGCGAAGCCGTCGGCCCCGAGAGTATTCGCCAGGCGGTGGAACTCCTGGGCGCCGAGCGCATCGGTCACGGACTGACGGCCATTCAAGACCCCGAAGTGTTGGCCCTGTTGCGCGACCGAGGCATCCCCCTCGAAGTCTGCCCCACCAGCAACGTGGCGACGGGACTGATTGCCCGCTTCGAGGACCACCCCCTGCCACGTTTCATCAAGAGCGGCCTGAGGGTCACATTAAACTCCGACGACCCTGCGATGTTCGGGACGAGCCTCCAGCAGGAATTCGTGCGAGCCGCTCGCGCCTTCTCACTCTCGCGCCAGCAGGTCGTCAACTTGTGCGAGAACGCCATCCGATATTCTTTTTTGCCGGAGGACGAGAAGGCGCAACTTTTGCGGG
>JAIQGH010000163.1 GCA_020072655.1 Terriglobia bacterium
GAGCATCGAGGCGGCGATCGAGGAAGCGAAGAAGGCTATCCAGGAGGGCGAGATCTCGAAGATCAATTCCGCGGTGGATCGTCTGACGACGGCTTCCCACAAACTCGCCGAGGAGATGTACAAGCAGGCGGGCGCGGCGCGGCCAGGTCCGCAGCCCGGCCCCGAGTCCGGCGCCTCCGCGGCGGGCGAAACTCGTGGCAAGCCGAAAAGCGACGGCGAGGTCATCGACGCGGAGGTCGTCGACGACGATAAGAAGAAGAGCTAAGTAGAGACGCTCCGGTGGAGCGTCTTCGATCAAGAGACGGCCCACCGGGCCGTCTCTACAGGAGAAGTGGTGGAACAACGAACTCAAGTCGGCGTGCAGTGCCCGAAATGCCAGTGGCGGCAATTCATGGAGGTCGAAATCGACCCCCAAATCATCAACTCGCCCCTGGCTCGGGAGATTCAGGCCCATTTGCAGGAATGGGTGCTCTCCCGCTGCCCCGATCACCTGGGCGAGTTCCTGAAGACCAGCAGGAATTGAGCCGGAAAAAGCTCAGAAAGGTCTGACAGACGATTGACCACTAATCCATGCCCGTCGGAACACAGAAAGACTATTACGCGACGCTAGGCGTTGACCGCAGCGCCAAGCCGGAAGCGATCCGCAAGGCCTACCGGCGCCTGGCGCGCCGCTACCACCCGGACGTGAATCCCGGCAACAAAGCGGCGGAAGAGAAGTTCAAGGAGATTCAGGAAGCCTACGACGTTCTGAGCGACGAGAAGAAGCGGCAGATCTACGACCAATACGGCTTCTACTCCGATAACCTTCCGCCGGGCGGGTACGGACAACCCACCTCGGCGGGAGGCCCAGCGCCGGGCGTTGACTTCTCCGGGTTCGATTTCTCCGACTTCACCGGGGGCGAAGAAAAAGCTGGCGGCTTTGGCTCTTCGTTCCGCGATCTCTTCTCGCAGTTCTTTTCGCGCGGCCGCGAAGCCGAAGAGGAGCACGCCGGCCCCCAAAAGGGCCGCGACCTCGAGCATCACCTGCACCTGGGTTTCTGGGACGCCATTCGGGGCACGCAGGTTCGCCTGACGGTGGCGCGCCCCTCGGCCTGCCCGACCTGCAACGGCACCGGGCGGGCGAGCGGGCCGGCGGTCACCTGTCCTACTTGCGGCGGCACGGGCAAAGCCCAACGGCAGGCAGGTGCGATGCGCTTCTCCATGACCTGCCCGGATTGTGGAGGAACAGGCAAGCAGCAGCGCCGCTGTTCCGCCTGCGGGGGCACGGGCGAGGTCCGCCGGCCGGAGAATTTCGAGGTGCGCATTCCGCCCGGCGTGGACACCGGTTCGCGCGTCCGAGTTCCGGGAAAAGGCAGCCCGGGCCTTCGCGGCGGTGGTCCGGGCGACCTTTACATCGTCACCGAGGTCGAGTCGCACCCGCTCTTCGAGCGCAAGGGCGACAACATCTACATCAAAGTCCCTGTGACGATCACCGAAGCGGCCCTGGGGGCCAAGGTGGAAGTGCCCACCATCGACGGGCCCGCCACCATCAAGATTCCCCCCGGCACGCAAAGCGGTCAGCGCTTGCGGCTGCGCGGCAAGGGCGCGCCCTCGCTGCGCGCCAGCGTACGCGGCGACCAATTCGTCGAGGTGCAAGTCGTCGTCCCCAAGGTGGCCGACGAGCGGACGAAGGAAATTTTGCGCGAACTCGCGCGCCTGAATCCGGAAGATCCGAGGAAGGATTTGAAACAGCGCAGTTGAGAGTCAACAGTCGAGAGTTGGCAGTGAACATCCAGGAGGACGAAGCATCTGCACCGAAGGCTTGATTCTGGCTTCTGAATTCTGGCTTCTGCTTTCATCATGGTTCGCGGACGCAAAACACGCGGCAAGGCTGGCTACATGATCAGCGCCGTGGCGGAGATGTACAACATCCACCCCCAGACGCTGCGGCTCTACGAGCGCGAAGGGCTGCTGGTGCCCTCGCGCAGCCAGGGCAACACGCGCCTCTACGGGCAGGAAGATCTGGAGCAGCTCGAGCTCATTCTCAAGCTCACGCGCGACCTGGGCGTGAATCTGGCCGGAGTCGAGGTCATCCTCAACATGCGCAAACGCATGGCGACGATGGAGTCGGAGATGCAGGCCTTCGTCGAATTCGTCCAGAAGGAACTGCTCGGCCGCCCGCCCGAAGACCAGGCGAAGCTCCAGAACGCCCTGGTCCGCATCGCTCCGCCTTACCTGATCCGCACCCGAAAGAATGACGAGCGCTGAACTGCCTCGCCCGCCGCAGCCCTGACGTTCCACTTTGGTCGCCCATGATTTCTTGTTTTATTGCGGCCGACCTGATTTAGAATCACCTCTCCGCTATGGCGCGCAAAGACTGTCCGACGTGTCAAGGAACCGGTTGGCAGCCGGTGGAAACCGACGGCGTGCGCCGCATGGTGCGTTGCGGTTGCCACGAGTCCGAGCACGCCACGCGGCTGATACAGCTCGCGCGGATTCCGCGGCGCTACGAGCACTGCGATTTCGAGAGCTTCAATATCCGCAAGGACCGCGGCGGCGAGCCCAACCGCAGCCTGGAGTGGGCGCGCACCTCGGCGCAGCGCTTCGTGGAGGAATACCCAGTCGATTTCGGATTGCTCTTCGTCGGGCCGACCGGCGTGGGCAAGACGCACTTGGCGGTCGCCGTCCTGCGCGAGTTGATCCTGCGCAAGAGTGTCGAGTGCCGGTTCTACGATTTCCGCGACCTGCTCAAGGAGATTCAGGACAGTTGGAATCCCGTCTCGCAGACCTCCGAGCTGCGCGTGCTGCAGCCCGTGCTCGACACCGAAGTGCTGCTGCTCGACGAGCTCGCCGCGCTCAATCCCAGCGAGTGGGTAAAGGAAACGCTCGCCTACATCATCAACTCGCGCTACAACCAGAAAATGGTCACGCTCATCACCACCACGCTGCCCTTCGGTGAGCCCGGCGGGCGGCGCGAAGTCCGCATGCCTTCGGGCGAAGCTGTGTCCGACGTCGAGCGCTCGCTCAACCAGTTCGGCACGACTTTCCGCTCCCGCCTCTACGAGATGTGCAAGCTCGTCCAGATGGATTCCGACGACTTCCGCAAAGCCGTCAAACAAGCCGGCTACCGCTTCCACGTTGAGTAGCGGATTTCCGTGATAGCTCGTTCCCAATGAATGGGTGTGATGGGGAGCCGCCGGGGCGGCCGTGGTCTACCTACCGGCCGGTCGGTAGGCAATGTTTTTCCGGAGGCAGCCGCGCTGCTGACAGAGAACCGTAAGATTACACTGCAGGGGTACGACTCCTGCCTGCACTGACGACGCCAGTCCATAGCCCACTCGGGGATCGCGGCGGCGATTTCATATCGCAACGCGGCATCGCCAAAGCCCAGGATTGAGATGGCCGCGCGAGGACAAGCCGGATGTTCGCGGACATCAAAGCTATCTGTCTAGGCCACCCGCTAACAGCCGTGCTTTCAGGCACACAGTTCTTCAATTCCGCGCTTCACGAGCAGAGCTGCCAGTGAAAAAGGGGACACGTTTACCCAGATGCCAGAAACTACATCGGCTATCGCCGCCGCGAGATTCAGCCTGTCCTGAAATTTTGGCTCCCTGATCTTTTCCGAAAACTTCCAATCTTTGCATATCGTCTGAGCGATTTTGGCGCTATGTAAATCCAACCATTGTTCTGCCCTTTGGCGCAGTTCCTCAGGTTTCAGGTCTCGCAGATCCAGGCCTTCTGTTGTGATAATGGATGCACCCAATTCCTCGAGCAGCGAGTCTTCCGAGAGCGCAAGCTTCGCTTTGATGACTTCCTCGGGCTTGGTACCCATGCACCATCTCCCTAAGAGAGTTTCCTATAGATGTCGTTCAGGATCTCATCTATTTTACGACGCAGTTCTTGTTTTGTGATACCCGCTCCGTTCCCGACTACGAAGCCATATTCGTTATCATGGGCCAGTTTCGTGCATCCACCAATATCTTGACCGTAAGGCTGAGTGGGGGTTCCGAGATCCCTTTCGTCTAGCTTCTCAAACTCCATTCGATCCTGGTGCACCCCTTCCTCTTGTCGCCGTCGGTACCGGATATCCGGGTCTGCTTCGATCGCAATCAGAAAGAAATTACGAATCTCTCGGCGCAGGTATATTGCCTCCCCGGGATTCCGTATCCCGGTTATAACCAAGAACTCGTCAGAGGTGGTGCACTTTTCTCTTATTATTTCCAGCATTTTCCTGGCAAAACAGGAGCCCTGGAGGTGACCAGTAAGCTTGCCGTCATGCTCTTTCTCTGGCCTGTCGGCATTATTGGGTTCAGCCTTGGGAATGGCATGGTCCGTTTTCTTTAGCTTGTCCTGCGTCGCCTTGGCTTCAGCGTCGTCGCGCTTCCGCATCTCGTCGCCGTAATCTTGGAGTGTAGGCCTGTCGGGGTCCAACCCTTGTTCCTTGGCGTCGCCCCTCACTATGTCGGAAATATTGAACAGGCGGAAGTTTTTCTCTGTGGTGAGATAATTTACGACCTCGCTTTTGCCGGCACCACGGAGTCCCGTCAGGCCAATAGCAAACTGAAAGGGCTGGTCGACAAGCTTTGGTAGTTCTTTATCCCTGTGGATCAGACTGAACGAGGGCTCGAAGGAATCTTGGTACTTGTGTTCACACTCGCTAGCTTCTTCGCCATTTGGGACATCGTGCAAGACCAGTTGAGCGATGCGCGAACAAGGGTAGAGATGAATAGGGATCCGCCCGAGATTTACAAGCTCAAGAGTCACCACTCCTCGATAGAGCGGATCTACCATAGTGGCGGTTGCTATGATGAGGCCTAGCCTGCCCCACGAAGAACGCCCCACGACATAGGCCATCAAGTTGCGTGGTAAGGCTATGAACTCCAGAGTACTTGCGAGGACAAGTTCTTGAGGGTGGAGAATGTAGGGTCGGCCAAAGTCAAGTTTGATTTTTTCCTGGTACTGGGGAATGGTTCTCTCGAGTGTGGACCTCTTGATTGGGTCGAGTGACGAGATCTTCGTGTGCTTTGCAACTATGAATTCTCTGCCGAGTCTAAGATCGACTGAGGCCTCGCCTACTTGGCTGTTGCAGTCCAGAAGAGGGGTTATAATTAGGTCTTTGCCCAGACGACCCAAGATATCCTTGTGTGACAGAACCATTATCTGCGTCATCCATGAAACAGATTATCGAATTCAGCAAGCTCTAGAGACTTTCTCAAGAGCCTGTTTTCAAGTTCCAGAATCTTATACGCTTTAGCATCCTCACTGCAATTATACTTTGGAAATTGTCTTTGCATGACCAAATGCCGAACCCAGCCGACGTTTAGGATTACCCGAAAATCCGGCACCTCTCGTGATGCCGAGCCTTCCCTTACCTCGTTTATCGGTATGTTGCGCAGCAACCTCCAGTAGAGTCGCATCATTTGTTTTCGGAAGTTCTCCAACGGAAATGCGATCTTCTGCGTGTTGTTCTCGAAAAACAGTGAAGCGTGCAGCTTTTTCAAGGCTCGGTTCGTTAGAGCGAGTGCGAGTTCATGTTTGGGGTCGAGCCGCAGCTTGCGCGTATCGGAAAGGCTGTCTATGTGGTTTATGTGAGCTTGAACGACGGACTGAATTTCATCAAATTGTTTCCCCGCCTCGGGGTGTTCGCTTGCGAACTCGAACAACGTCCACCTGAAGGGGTCGAGCCTTGATAGGCATTGCAGTACGTTTCTAAACCGTACAACAGGAGGGGGGTAGTATTTCTTATTCGGGGACGCCTTCGAGTGATAGATGCTTCCCCGTAACGACAATGCTTGGAACACCGTGAAAAGGAACGCGGGACCCATGATACATACGGCCAGACAATCGCAAATGATCTCCTTTATCCACGAGTAGACGA
Organism: Terriglobia bacterium; assembly: GCA_020072655.1. Taxonomy (GTDB): domain Bacteria; phylum Acidobacteriota; class Terriglobia; order UBA7540; family UBA7540; genus JAIQGB01. The sequence continues at coordinate 5,858 of JAIQGH010000163.1, forward strand.
TTGAGGTTATTTCCTCTTCCAACTGGCTTCGTTCAATTTCTTCCATCAAGGACTTCTGAGCCTTTCGGACCGAGTCAGACACAAGTATTTCGATGGCCTTGTAGTCGTCCGGGGAGTATTCGACCTGATATGCGTTATCCAAGTTCTTGACAGCGTATATAAAGTGGGATATCTCGTGCGCGAGGCCTGTATATGACAGTACATTGCCGGACTCGGCAATCGGAAAACCGAACTTTACGATCTTGGTCGGAACGTCGTCCTGGAGTAGTCCTGATTCAGTGATGCCTTCGACGTTGGTCGAGGGCTCGACGAGGAAATACACGAGTTCGTGATACGTGTAGTTATATTCTGTCACCGTATTTACAATTATTCGAGTATTGTAATGGATGAACTTTATCAGGTGTTCAATCGGTCTGACAATAAAGCTCAGATTTCCTGTATCCTTACTGTTTCTCACCGTGTCATACATCTGAGCGAGTGAGTCGACTAAATAGGAGATAGTCCTCGCCTCATCTTGGATCGCCGATGGGACGCTGCTCTCCTCCAAGTCCTGGGACATGCGGTCTAGACGACGGAGTAGCGAGTTGCATATCCGGTTTGTTAGGAGAAAGAGAACCCTTGGCGTGGAGCGTTGGTCCTCGTGACCTGCCCCCGTTCTTAGGTCCAATCATAACGTGAGTTCCGGGGTTGAAATCAACTCCTTGGGCAAGAGGGCGAGGGGCGTGGGGGGAGACGCCCCGCGCGCGGCGGCCGCCATTTCGGTTGCCTTTTCTGCCGCG
>JAIQGH010000013.1 GCA_020072655.1 Terriglobia bacterium
TCACCGTAGGAGAGAGGTTAGTTATGGATGCCGCCAGCATACGCCGCATGTATCGGCAAGTCAACGCGTAGCGCCGGCATCTTGCCGGCAGTGGGCTGTGCGTGCCTGAAGGCGACCTCTACCCCTGACACCTGCCCTTACGGCGGCAAATTCATGCGGCGTCAGGGCAAGGGGACCATCCACTTCAGCCAATAGGCCTGTGCGAAGGCCAGCAAACTGAGGAAGAGTGCCAGGACGATGCTATGCCAGAATGTGCTCCGCACCACGTCACCTTCCTGGCCGACCAGACCCACGGTCGTCACCCCCACCGCCACGTTCTGGGGAGAGATCATCTTTCCGGCCACGGCTCCCGAGGAGTTCGTCGCCGCAAGCAGCACAGGGTTGACGCCGATCTGGTGTCCTACGGCAACTTGCAGGTTGCCAAAGAGCAGATTGGCCGCCGTGTCGCTGCCGCTCAGGAAGCAGGCTACCCAGCCCAGAAATCCGCTTACTAACGGAAACATGCCGCCTAGCCCGGCGAGCGCTGCGCCGAGCGTGTAAGCCATGCCCGAATAGTTGTAGAGATAGGCCAAGGCTACAATCAATCCCACGGTCAGGCCGGGCTTGCGGAGCTGGCGCAAGGTTTTCAGGCCGGAGGTCAGGAACATTCGGACTGGGACGCGGAAGGCCGCAGCAGTGAGCAAAGTCGCCGCGAGCGCCGCTGTCCCGGCAGCAAGGGGTTGAAAAACGAAGACGGCTGCGTAGGGCCTTTGGTAGAGAGCGATGAAGATGGCGTTGTGAAGGCCCCAGACCGGAATCGAGATCTGGCCTCGCCCAAACAGGTTGAGGTAAGACCAGCCGATCATCACCGCTGCGAGAATGACCCACGGCGCCCAGGCGGTAACCGCTTCCCGCGCTGAGAGCCCGGCGCTGGCCGATGGGCCGGAAGCGGCCCCACGGTTTGAGTTCGCGGGCTGCCAAACTCGAAGGAAGCCCACCAAGGCGGCGATAGCCACCAGCGCCGCAATGATGTCTGCGGCATAAGGCCCCCAGAAATTTGAGACCGCGAATTGCGTCAGGGCAAAACTTGCGCCTCCGATCAAGGCCGCGGGCCAACTCTCCTTCAAACCCTTCCTCCCAGCGACAACCCAGACGATGTAACCGGGCAGCAGCAGAGAAAGGAAGGGCAGTTGCCGCCCCACCATTGCTGACAGTTTCATCTGGTCGAGGCCGGTCACTCCCGCCAGCGCAACAATGGGAATACCCAAGCCTCCATAAGCTACCGGCGCGGTGTTGGCAATGAGCGAAACGGTCACGGCTTGGCGGGGGTTGAAGCCGAGGCCCACCAGCAGGAAGGCAGCCATCGCCACCGGCGCGCCGAACCCGGCCATGCCCTCGAGGAGGGCGCCGAAGGAAAAGGCCACCAGAATCGCCTGCAGGCACTGGTCGCCGGAAGCGTGCTCTGCCATCCAGCGGCGCAGGAGGTCGAATTGGCCGGTTTCAACGCTCAGGTTGTAGAGCCACAGCGCGGCGAAGACGATCCAGAGGATCGGCCAGAGGGCGAAGACGCACCCGTACCCGGCGCTCAGCGCTGCGAGCTTCAGGGGCATTCGCCAGACCAGTGCCGCGAGGATCGCCGCCGTTGCCAACCCACATGCCGCCGACAACGCCCCGGACTTCCTCAGGCCACCCATCAGGATGAGGAGAACAGCAAGGGGGATCACTGCCCCGAGCGCTGAAAGCGGCATCCAGCCGAGCGGGTTAAGCGGTTGGACCCAACTCATGGGAAGCGATGAATGCTGAATGTTCAGAGTTGCCCCGCCCGCTGTTCTTGCGCGAGGCGCACCATCATAGCGTGTCGCAACTGCAAGTCAAGGCGAGAGGCGGTCAAGGCGTGCGATGGCCCGGCGGCTGCAATTCCCCCACCACGAACCAATAAGCCAGAAGCCCCGCGACGAGGACCACTGCCGCAAGCGCAAAACCCGGCGCGTAGGAGCCTGTCTGGGTGATGAGAAGCCCGGTGAGGAGCGGAGCCAGGACTCCGCCAATATTGCCGGCGAAATTCTCCATGCCTGTCCACACACCCACTTCCTCGGGCGGAGCGCAGCACTGCAGGATCACGATGAGGTTTCCTGTCGCCAGGCCCACCAGGGAAGCTCCGATGACGAAAATAATTGCCGAGGTTGCGCTCCCGGCGCGCGAGGCCGGAATGAGCAACAGGCCCGACAAGAAAGCGAGAGTGACAATACCTTTCCGCGTACGCGTTTCGTTCCAGCCCATGCGGATGAGCCGATCCGCCACCCAGCCACCGATGGGTTCACTGACTCCGAACACAAGAAAGGGAAGAGCGGAGTAGGCCCCTGCCCTCAATACCGTCAAGTGGCGGACCGTGACGAGGTAGTCTGGCAACCAGGTGAGCAGCAGGTACCAGTAATAGTCGAAGCAGAAGAACCCCAGACAAATCCCGAGCAAATCGCGGTTGAAAGTCAGGGGACGAAACCGCCGCCGGGAGGGATCGGAGCTCGGGGCTTGCGAGTTCGTGCGACCGCCGCGCACGCGGGATGGGAAGACCAGAAACCAGGGAATCAGCCACAAGAGCGCGGCGAAACCCACCAGCACGAACGTTCGCCGCCATCCGTAGAGGAGCAGCAGCCAGGGAACGAGGACGCCGCCGAGGACCAATCCAATGCGCGTGCCGAAATCAAAGATCCCGCTGGGAAGGCCGCGCTCGTGGGACCGGTACAGCAAGCTGACGATTTTTGTCCCGCCGGGAAGATATACCGATTCTCCGATTCCGAGCATGATCCGAAAGAGGATGAGCACTCCCAGACTCCCCGCGAAGCCGGTTAGGCCCTGGGCGAGACACCAGAAGGCGAACGTGCCCGCGTAAAGCCAGCGAAGGTTGAGGCGGTCCGCGCACCAGCCGATAGGGACTTGCATCAGCGCATACGACCAGAAAAAAGAGGACAGCAACAAGCCTTTGCTGATGGGATTAAGCCCCAGATCCGTGGAGACGAGCGGCAACGCCAGGGAGATCGTGGCGCGGTCCAGGTAGTTTATCAAGGAGGCGATGGAGAGCAGACTGACGATCCACCAACGGCGCGAATTCGACACCCGAAACAGGACTTCCGCGGGCGGCGTGGAGCTCGTCTCTGATCGCGTGTCCGGGTTCAACCTAGGTCCCCCTTATCGGGCAGCTTGGGGAGCATACTTGATCACGTGGAAAGGTCAAGAGGGGCTTGCGGAGAAGTGGAGGCGTTTGAGCAGAGCTGGCAAGTCTCCTTGCCGATCAAGTCTGACAAACTGTCGCAGATTGGTCGAATGCCGCGTCCAACCGTCCGGATGAGCCGGAAACGTAGGGAGGCGAGAGCTTCGGACAATTTATCTCCCAGACAAGAATCCCGGTTAGAGGCGTCTTCATGGATAAGTGCCTTCTAATGAGAAGATTTTCACTTGCCCCGGCGGGTGGCACGAATCTCCGTAGGGCGCAGAATTGTGGCACATTCCCTCCGAATTCTCTTGACATCGTCCTATCGCAAGAGTAACTTTTTGTCGTGCACAGCAAAGGGCGACAGGATCGGCGGCTTCTGATTTTCCTGGCGAGCTTTGGTCTGCTGATGTTCTCCCCATGCCTTGCTGCTACGGAACAAGCACACAACGGACATCCCACTTCGCTCCAAACCGCGAGCTTGGGAGTATACTACCCAAGTAACAGTGCCTTCGTTAACCATGCCGCCGTAAGACGCCTCCGGCTCTTGCCGAATGCGGACATCGCTCAGGACCTAGTTAGCGCCAGTTTTGGAGGGTGGGTGGAACTCTACCTCTCCAAAAGCTCCTTCACAAATTCCCAGGGCAAACTGTTCAATTGGCCCGCCGCAGGCGGGCTAAACCTTCTGTCGTGTAGAAGGGAATAGATCGACTCGGATCACGAGGATAACTCGTCCGCAACGTGCGGCCGGCAGACATTATCCCTTTCTCCGTCGTGCTTTGCTGAGCAGGTTCCCGACGGGAACGAGCACATTTATCGTCAGGGAGGTGGGTCATGGCTTTGGGATTCGCGAGTCCGCGGAGGCAAGAGCCTCCAGACTACTCCCAGCGGCAGAGGGTCCTGCTGGTTGAGCCTGACGGTCGGGACCGGCAATACTACTGTTCCGTTCTTGAGCGGGAAGGCTTCGAAGTATGCGCATGCGCCTCGTACAGCGAAGGTGACCGTTGCCTGCAAAACGGGCCGCTGGATTTCGTCGTCATCAACCAAGGCAGTCGCGCCTTTGAGGGTCGCAGTTTGCTCGAGCAAGTCTTGGCAATCGACCGGCACATTCCGGTGGTGGTTCTTACCCATTCCGTCGATATGCCCTGCTACCTGGAAGCGATGCAGCTAGGCGCCGTGGACTACCTCGAGAAACCGCTCTCCTCGGACGAGGTCATTCGCGTGGTCGAGACGCACTTACGCCCACGCGTTGGCTGCGCATGAGTTCCTGGCAGACGCACGCAGCGGCGGGCGGGCCGGAGGCACGACCCACCCGCCGCGCCTCCTTTTACGCACATCCCCTAGCTGCCTGACCTCCAATCTCCCCTCCTTTGTATCTTCCAGATGAGTCCGTCCCGCACTTGGGTTAGTCCCCGACGCTGTATTCGGGGTTGGGACGCACCAGCTTGGCCGGCCTGCGGTTGTTGCCGCGCCGCCATCGGGTGTGTTAGTTTTTAATATTTAGGGTTGGGCTTTGCTTTTGGCGATAAAAGCGGGGCGACGCAAGCAAGCGGGTCATCAGTGGCGAAAAGAGCTGTTGGGCAAACGGCTGCGGTCAAATTCAGACCCGATCGGGGGCGCCTGGTGCGCGTCGCGGTGGCGGCTTGGCTGATCCCCGGCAGCGGGCACCTGATGCTCGGCCGGAAATGGCGGGCCTTGATCCTTTTTATCTCCATCCTCAGCATGTTCCTGCTCGGGCTTGTCATGAGCGGTGAATTCTTCACTGTGCACGCCGGATCCCTTCTTGAGCGGCTGGGCTTCTTTGGCGAGATGGCGGTGGGCGTGGCGATGCCGACCACCCTGTTCTTTGGGTATTCCGGTGGTGACCCGTTCTTCGTCAGCGCGGATTACGGGACTGCGTTTCTGGTCGCCGCCGGGATGCTCAATGTGCTGGCGATCTTCGATGCTTACGATATCGCCATGGGAAGGAAGAATTAGGCGATTTTGCGATTGAGTGATTTAGCGATTGAGAGATTGCAGCAGCGTTTGGCAAGCTTCTCCAATTCACTCAATCACCCAATCACGCAATCGCACAATTAGAGCAATGGTCATTTCTCACTTTTCCGCCCTGCTCTTGTTTTCCTTCTTCGTCTCGGTCGTCTTCGGACTGCTGAGCAAGGATACGCCTCGCGAGCGCGTCATCTACGGGGCCAAAGTCTTCGTTGCCTTCGTGGGCATCGCCCTCCTCCTTGGCTGGATCATGTATCCCGTCCCCTGGTAATTGAGTGGTTGAGGCCGCCGTCCGCCTTGACTTCGGGGTGGGCGCGGCATAGAGTATCGCGCAACTACAGCAGTCAGCGTGTACGTGCCGGAGTCATCGCCCGGTGAAGGTGTGCCCTGGTTCCGAGGAGGCATGATCCATGTTGTTGCTTGCGGCTTTCTCAGCGTTCGCCGTTTTCCTCGGGATTGCGGCGATTGGTTTTCTGGTTCTCATCGTCAGTTTCGCCTTTGGTGAACTCTTCGACCACGCCGACCTCTTCGGCGGCCATGACGTGGACGTCCATGGGGAAGTGGGCGGCGTCAGCTTCTTGAGTAGCCGCGTGCTCAGCGTATTCGTAACCGCGTTTGGCGGCTTCGGCGCCATCGGGATTCATATGGGTTACAGCATTGGGGCGAGCACGGGGATGGGCTTGGCGGGTGGGCTGGTTTTCGGCGGGCTTATCTACGCCTTCGCGAGTTTTCTGTATAGCCAGCAGGCCTCCACCGACATCCGGGTCAGTGACCTGGTCGGGCAAACGGGCGAGGTGAGCGTGGCGATCCCCAAAGGCGGGGTGGGCCAGGTCCGTTGCACGCTCGGCCAGAGCATGATCGAGAAAGTCGCCCGTTCCAGGGACGGTGAGCCCATCGCCCTCAACGCTCTGGTAAAGATCGAGGCTATCGTTGGCGATACTGTCCTGGTGCACCGGGCAGAGTAGCGCTCTGCGGTTGGCCGATTCGCGATAAGAACGCAGGCGTTCGTCGAGTAAGGAGGATGATCATGTTACCGGAACTTACGCAATTCTTCGTCCCGTTAGTCGTGGTGGCAGTGGTCTTGGCCCTGATCGTGGCCATGGCCTTGTTCGGCCGCAACTACATCAAGGTGCCGCCCAATGCCGTAGCGATCTTCAGCGGGCGCAAGCACCGGTTGCCGGACGGCAAACTCGTCGGCTATCGCATGGTCCGCGGCGGCGCAGCGTTTCGCTGGCCCCTGCTCGAGCAGGTGGATTACCTCTGGCTGAACGTCTTCACGATTCCGCTCGAAATCAAGCGCGCCTATACGCTCAAGGGCGTGCCGATTTCGGTGAAAGCCGTCGCTAACGTCAAGATCAAAGGCGACGACATGTCACTTTCTGCGGCGGCGGAGCGCTTCCTCAAGATGGGGCAGGAACAGATCCAGCGTGTCATTTTCCAGACGTTGGAAGGCCACCTGCGCGCCATCCTGGGCACGCTGACCGTCGAGGAAGTGAATAGCGACCGCCAGAGCTTCGCGCAAAAGCTGACGTCGGAGGCTGCCCAGGACCTCGAGCGCATGGGCATCGGCGTGGACGTGCTGACGATTCAGGAAATCAGTGATGAGGAAGGCTATCTCGACGCCCTGGGCAAGAAACGCACCGCGGAAGTCAAGCGTGACGGCACCATCGGCGAGGCCGAGGCCACTCGCGACTCCAAGATCAAATCCGCGGCCGCCATGCAGGAAGGGGAGAAGGCGAAGTTCGACGCTGACGCCAATATCGCCGCCGCACAGCGCGATTTCCAGGTGAAGCAGGCGCAGTACCAGGCCGAAGTAGAAATTGAAAAGGCCAAGGCCGCTCAGGCTGGCCCCCAGGCTGACGCCAAGGCCCGGCAGGCCGTGGTGGCCGAAGAAGTTCGCATCGAAAAATCGCGGACGCAGGAACAGATTTCGGTTCAAGAGCAGGAAGTCATGCGCAAGCAGAAGGAACTCGAGGCCACGGTCGTCCGCCCCGCGGAGGCAGAGCGGCAAGCCGCCATTCTCCGCGCGGAAGCGAAGAAGCAGGCGGCTATTCTCGAGGCCGAGGGCCAGAAGAGCGCGCAGATTGCCCTCGCCGAGGCCCAGCAGGAAAAGCTCAAGCAAGAAGGCTTGGGCCGCGCCGCCGCCGTCGAGGCCGAGGGCCACGCGGAAGCGGCGAAGGTCGAGGCGATAGGACTCGCCCAGGCACGCGCCATCGAAGCGCAAGGCGTGGCTGAGGCGCAGGCCATCCTCAAGAAGGCTGAGGCCTGGAAACAGTTCAACGACGCCGCGAAGCTGCAAACAATTCTTGAAAAGTTGCCAAGCGTTTTACAGGCTTCGGCGGGGATTTTTGGAGCCGTGGCCGCTCCGCTCGGCAATATCGACAAGGTTGTCGTGATCGAGCAGGGGAACGGTGCAAACGTCGGCGACGGCACGGGGGGGATCGGCCGTCTGGCCAAGACCGGCCCGGCGCTGGTCTTTAGTCTCCTCCAGCAGTTGCAGGCGCTGGGACTGGATATCCCCACTGTCATGCAGCAACTTGGCGGGGGCGACGGCAGTAAGGTCGTGGAAGCCGCGAAGGCCGCAGTCGAAGCCGTCGCGAAGAAGTCAGAAGCCAGAGGTCAGAAGGCAGAAGGATGAATAGTGAATAGCGAATTTTGAATTCCGAATTGCCAAGGACGAAGGACAAAGGACTAAGGACTAAGGAGTAAGAACGAACTCACGGACTCGGTGACCCATGGACGCCTACCATCCTTCCGCCAAATTCCATCCCGGTCGTGCCGATACGCTGGTTGTGTATTGCAGCGACAGTCGCATCCAGGCAGCCGTGCAGGAGTTTTTGGCGAGCAGCCTCAACCTCGGCGGCAGTTACGATGTGCTGGCAATCCCCGGAGGACCGCAAAGCCTCACGCTCATTGAGTATTTGCCCAAGCTGTCTTGGGCGTTGGGGAAGTGGTTGCGTTTCCTGGTCGATGCCCATGAGCTCAAGCGTATCGTGCTAATCGCGCATCAAGACTGCGGCTGGTACAAGCAACTGCCGTTCCATCTTTTCGGCTCTTCCGACCCACGCACGCGGCAGGAAGACGACTTGCGCCGTGCGCGGCGCAGTCTGGCCGGGGATTTCCCCCAGGTTCTGATGGATCTCTATTACGTCACTTGGGATGCCAATAATCGCGTCACGATCGAAGCTGTCGCCGGCTGATGCCCACCCTCTTCCAGATTGCTTATAACGGCGCGATGGTCTTGTTGATGGGCCTGCTCCTTGGCCTGGAGCGTCAGCACTCGCAGAAGGCCGATGAGCCGCTCTTCGCCGGTTTCCGGACCTTCCCGGTCATCGCTCTGACGGGTTTCCTCTCGGGCCTGCTGGCCCGCGCGGGTTTCCCCTGGGTTTTGCCCGTGGCGCTCGCCGGCGTCAGCGCTGTCGCCGTCGCCGCCTACTTCGTCACCGCGCAGGGGAAGCACAAGGGCGCCACGACCGAACTCGCGGCCCTACTTACCTTCATCTTTGGGGCGCTTGCGGCCTTTGACTATCTGATCCCTGCTGCCACCTTCGCGATTGTCACGACGCTGCTGCTTTCCATGAAGGCGCCGCTGCACCAGTTGGCGGAGAAGATTCAGGAAGGCGAGATTTACGCGATCCTCAAATTTGGGATCGTCAGCGTGATTGTGCTGCCGCTACTGCCCGACCGCGCCTACGGCCCATTCAATGTTCTGAACCCGCGCGTCGTGTGGTGGATGGTCGTGCTGATTTCCGCCGTCAGCATGCTGGGCTATGTGCTGATGCGGTTCCTCGGGGCGCGGCAAGGCATCGCCGTAACGGGGATCCTGGGTGGGCTCGTTTCGAGCACAGCGACGACCGTGGGGCTCTCGCAGAAGGCTCGGGAAGCCAGCTCCGCCGCCGCCCGGTATTTCGCGCTGGGGATCTTGATCGCGTCCACGATTATGTACATCCGTGTGCTGGTCTTGGTCGTGGTCGTCAATCCGGAGTTGGCCTACAAGTTGCTTCTGCCAATCACCCTGCCGACTGCTTTGGGGATCGGATTGGGAATCTTCCTCTTGCGGAAGAGGGAAGAGACAGCGGAAGCCCGCCTGGAAGTCAAGAACCCGATGGAATTGAGCCAGGCGTTGCAGTTCGCGGCGCTCTTCGCTGTGGTGTTGTTTGCAGCCACCGCCGCGCACTACTACTTCGGGTCCGCAGGGGCCTACGTGGCCAGCGGCGTCGCCGGTCTGACGGACGTCGATGCCGTCACCATTTCGATGGCGCGGCTGGCCCACGACGGCGTCCTGAGGCCGAGCACGGCCAACGCTTCCATCCTGCTGGCCTGCGCCTCCAACACGCTCGTCAAGGGCGGGATTGCCTTTCTGACCGGTGGGCCACCGCTACGCAGAGTCATCACTCCGATCTTTGCCGGGCTCTTTGGGCTCACTATCGCGGTTTGTGTGGCGGTCGCCATGGGTTAGGGCATATCCCGCCGGGCCTGGGGGACGTGGCCGCGTTCGCTCTTGCCTACTTGCAGCCGACCCATTCAAAGAATTGAGGATGCTTGCGCCGGAGCTCTTCCGCGATGACTCCGTTGGTTGAACACCATAGTTGGAAGAACTCTTTCAAACGCTTGGCGTCGATTGCGTGCAGCGAGGTTTTCCTGGAAAGGGTCTGAATCTGTTCCTCGACGGCGGCCCGCTGGTTGAATATTTTGATCTCCTCCTCACGCAGCGGTCGCACGCCCTGGATACCGATCTCTTTGATTCCCTTGGAGAGTATCTCCAGCTCGGGGGCCCCGCGCGCCACATCGACCTTCACCTGTGCCCAGGGCGCTGCCACGAATTGTCCATCCACAAGCCGTGCTGGGTTCGAGCCATACGCAAACGTGTAGTAATACACAACGCCCTTACCGTCCGGGGGCCAAGCGGCGGGAATTGCCGGGGCTATGGCATAGTCCCAACTCACGAATTCATTGAACGACCGTGGCGCTGGCAGTCCAGACTTGATGTTTGCCCAAGATACCTTGATGATTGACTCGACTTCTTGTCTGGGTGACTGAGGTTCCATGGCGGCCTCCGGAAGCGGCGTTGTGAGCCACACTGCAAGCACAACGAGACCGCAGACAGCATATCCCCGTTTCATCGTCGTTTGTTTCTGAGGACCATCCAGCAGTCGGCAAGCAACCACTGACAACGAACTCCTCGCGCCCCGCCGCTGACTACTTCTTCCCCATTGTAATCCCTGGCTAGGCGTCCGTGCGGACAGGAACTGCCGCTAGACCGGGCTCATTGCACAGACTGCACTCAGGATTATCAGCCCAAGCGTGGCGTACGGCAACAGACTTCGGCGCCTTCGCAGTTCGTCGCAATTTACCGGTGGATGTGGCACCAAGCGGCACAGCAAAATTCTTGAATGGAACACAGGGGATGCCCTTTCCTTCCGAAGGCGGAACGACGTGCTAGGGGGATGGAGCCGGCGAAGGGAATCGAACCCCCGACCTACGGTTTACGAAACCAAATCTCGCCACTGATTCTAAAGAAGATCAACAACTTACCTCGGTAAAACGCGAACAAATCCGGCAAAACCCGCAACCCCCGCGCAACCAGACTCCAACCAATTCAACGCTCGACCGAGGGATGAAGGGTGCGAAATGACCTGCGCTTATTTGAAATGCGGGCAGGTATTCGAGCCTCGAAAGGCAGGGCAGAAATACCACACTTCAACGTGCAGGGAGAAGGCTCGAAACGAGCGGTATCCAGTCGTGCGGCTTGCGGCCCCGAAGGATGCTGTACGACCCTGTGTAACCACGGCAGGACGCCTCGTAGGCGAACGATTGAGCAGGGATTCGTGTCTAGCATCGAGAATTTTCCGAGAGGCCGCAGAATGGCTAAGAATCCAGGGAATGGTGAACGGGTGTCGATGCTAGCGGCAGGAGGCTAATTGTGGAATCTAGCGGGCTTCAGAAGTCCTTTCCGCTGGACAGGCAAGCACGCAGATGTTATAGCGGGACTGTTAGGAGACGATGGAGCGATGGCAGACGTTGAAACACTCACCAAAGACGAGTTGAAGGCGAGGATGGGCACAGACCGCCGCTGGACGCTGAGAGTCCTCGACCCTTCAGAGAGGCATCTCGCCAAAGACCCTGGAAATGTCCCCTGGCCGGAAGACTGCCTGATTGTGGCTGCCTTTGACGACCAAGACGTTCTGGTCGGAAGAATGGCGCTGATTGCTATAGCACACATCGAAGGAACCTGGGTAGCTCCTGAATATCGCGGTACGACGTTGCCTTTGAGGATGATTCAGCGCATGGAGTCTGAAATTCGGAAACTCGGTAGGACACACGTTTTCGCCTACATTCCCAAGGAAGACACGAAACTTTTGGAATACGCGGAGAAGATCGGGTACCAAGAGTTTCCGTGCAAGGTGTACGTGAAGGAGCTTTAACATGCCAATTGTAGCGGCGATACCAGCAATTATTGGGGCGGGTGGGGCCATCGCAGGGGGTCTACTCTCCCGAGGGGGAGGCGGCAGCAAGGCAACCGAAGCTGGCCTCACGGCTGAATCTGAACTCGCCAAGACGGAAACCGAAGCGCAGAAGTTCGGCACCGAAGCCGCCAAGGGCTTGCTTCCCCAAGCAGAGGGCGCTCTGGGGAAAGCAGGCCAATACTACTCGGGGCTGTTGGGTGGAGACCGCCAGAAAATGCTTGAAGCTGTGGGGCCAGAGGTCAACACGATTCTGTCTCAATACGACACTGCAAAGCGGGCGGCAAGCGAGTTCACACCTCGGGGCGGGGGCAGGACGGCAGAATTGGCAGAGCTTCCCTTCAAGTACTCCGGGGAAATAACATCGCTTCTGCAAGGTGTTCGTCCTAAAGCGGCAGCAGGCATGGAAAGGCTAGGCGCTGAGTACGGTAGCCTAGCGAGCAGCTTGCTCGCAAGGGATACGGGAGCGGGCAACGCCTTGCTGAATTACGCTCTCGGTTTGCGAGGTCAGAACATCGACGTAGGAACGCAGATTGGCGGCTCGCTGGGAGCACTAATCTACCAACTGCTTAACAAAACTGGGTCTGCCTCTAGCTCTGGTTCCCCGCTAACGGCAACTGAGGCTGCAATTCTAGCAGGAGAGAGCGGAATACCAGCGGGCGGAGCCGACATTAACATATAGGTGAATTATGGGTGGCGCAGGAATGATGGCAGGACTCTTGGGCGGCTACACGAGTTCAATGCTGGTTGACCAAGAGAGGAAAATTAAGCAGCGTAAGGTGGCGGCCTGAAAGGTTCTCTCCCCCACCGCGTTAAGTCTCGCTAACCTGTTTGCTCTCAACAGAACTTGTTGCGAGCGACAGGAGAGTGTGAGTTTATCAGACGTGCTATTTGCCAAGCGACAGATGGGAAAGGGCTTAGTCTCATTTTACAAAGTTCACATAACTTTTATTATCAGACACAGCCCTTATAAACCCTGTGTTATCAATCACGGATGTTTTATGGAGAGCGATTTGACGCACAGTTATCGGAGGTCGCTGTCTGTGTCCCTGGACCGCAACCCCTTCCCGTCCTGCGCTACCTAATCTGCTAGCATTTTGTCAAATTATGCTAGCAAATCAACCGATTTCCCTGACCGTCTCGTTTTCAATGGGAAGTTGTCGCCGGATGTCGGGAGTACAGATCGCGGATGTCTCCGACCTTCAGGAAATGGCGAAGTCGAGGTATTCTCGTCCCCATTTCCCACCTTACGACGGCCATCGGCCTGACGCCAACCAGTCTCGCAAACTTCGGGATACTGAAGTTCAGGCCGCGACGTAACTGGCGAAGCTCATCTCCAACCTGCTCGCGGTAATGCCAATTTCCTCTGACTTCCTCGTAGAGGGCGTTCAGTTCAGTAGACTGCGGGGTGCCGGGTTCCATGCCGACACCTTAGCAGGCTTCCCTCCCACGGCGCAACTGGGGGTGGCCAGTCTGGATGCAAGAAAAATTCAAAAGGCAAAAATAAAAACAAAAAAATCAATCTGGAATTCTAGCGCATACATACAACCGTCAAGCACCCCTCGGACAACTCCGGCGAGAGGCAAGAGAGGCAGCCAGCTTGCCGCTCTAGGACGGGGCAAGGTTGCAGGGTTCGCGTCGGGAGTAGGGCGGGGTGAATCGTCAACAATGATTCTGTCAAGCTACTATCCAAGGATGTCCAAAAGGCAGACCCGGCCCGTAGAACCCGCGCCGTAACTCATCGAAGGCTTTTGTTCCTCGGCACCTGAAATATTTTTCTGTTTGGCAATCAAAAAGTGTTATTGACATACGTTGGCATACGCGCTAAGCTGACACCATGAAGAAGCGAACCACGGTTTGGTTGCCTCAAGAGCTAATCGAGCGACTCAAGAAGCTATCGGCTAAAACGGGCGCACCGATGGCAGAGTTGTTTCGACGCGCTGTTGAGGCATACCTGAAACGGAAGGCTTGAAACAAGTCGCGCCGTGAAGGTGCTAGAACACCGAACACGGCGCTGACCAGATCAACCTAGCAAGGAGGCTGAAATGGCTAGCAAGAATCTACTGCAAATTCCCTGCGCAAGAAAGTCCCGCCAGCAACTCGCAATTCCCGTCCCGGTCATCTCGCAGCATGAGTTGAGCGCAATCTGTCACCTGCGCGCCATCCTGAAAAGCGAATGTGAACTGATTAAGTTGGGAGACTCAGGCGAAGGCGTGTTTGCAGAATACATGCCAGGTCAGGCGCAGGAGTTACAGGACCGCGAAGATGAAGTTACAACCCTAGTGACCGCTGGCGCAGCGATTCAGCCCGGCGAATACACCGTTGAGCTGATTCCCGACAAGGAATCCCCCACCGGGACTCGCCTGCAAATCACGCTTCATCGTTCCGCTACGGTCGTGTACTGAGCGCGAATGGCGGGGTCGTGTCGGGCCTCGCCGTCCGCCCGCGAATCTCTCCAAAGGCGAGGTGAACCGTGACAAACCACGAAATACAGCAAGAAGCCTTAACCCGCGCAGCGAGCGGCATCACGATGTCGAACTACCCGGCGATTTACGCCGGATTCGTTAACAAGGGCATCCCCGAGGAAGAGGTCCGCCCGCGCGAGAACGTGTTTACTTACCAAGCCTGGAAAGCCCTGGGACGCCAAGTCCGCAAAGGCGAGCACGGCATCAAGGTTGCGACGGTTCGCACGTTCCACAAAAAAGTTACTGATCCCGCAACTGGGGAAGAGAAAGAAGAAAGTTACGGCGTTCCCTGGACTGCAACCGTGTTCCACGTCTCGCAGACTGAGCCGATCAAGGCAAACTAGGCTTTGCCTGCTGCCCTTGCCACTGGCGAGCAAGGGTAGAAGAGAAAGCCTGACGTAGAGTGAGGAGTGATACCGATGGACGCCACAAACCTTTTTCCCACCGAAAAGCAAGCCGACTTGAGTTTTCCCATGTCCCTTGTCGAGAAGTATCGCCCGAAGCGCATCGCGGATTTCATCGGCCTTGAGACACCGAAAGCCGTACTCACAACGCTGTTGAGCAAGCCGCGAGCCTGCAATCTGCTTTTCATCGGGCCTCCAGGCAGCGGCAAAACCACAATGGCTCTAGCGTTCGCTTCGGAATTGCGGGCGGGTCTCATTCACCTTGCCAGTCAAAAGCTGACAGTAGATGCCGTAGCGGAGACTTGGGAGCGCGTCCACTATTACCCCGAGAGTGGGGATTACTGGGTTGTGTTGGCTG
Organism: Terriglobia bacterium; assembly: GCA_020072655.1. GTDB lineage: Bacteria > Acidobacteriota > Terriglobia > UBA7540 > UBA7540 > JAIQGB01. Next base: position 14,868 of record JAIQGH010000013.1, read on the forward strand.
ACGAGGCGTCCGATATGAGCCACCAAGCCCAAATTGCGCTACTCAGTAAGATGGACTCAGCCGCGACGCTCAAGCCTGCTTTTGGTGGCGGGTTTGTACAGGGAAAGCCGCTTCCGGTTGTGATGATCTTCACCTGTAATGGTTCCGGGCTGTACGGTACGGAGTTGCCTGATTCATTCGAGAAAAAATTCCTATCACGCTGTCTCAAGGTGGAGTTTGACACCCACAACCTTGACGGACAGCTTACCGACTACTTGCGGGTGATATGGGATCAAGAAGCGGACTTTGAGGGTAGGCCAAACCTTGAGGCGATAGCGGAGCGTGCGGGCGGGTCTGTCAGAGACGCCTTGCAGGAATTGGAACTGGCCTTGCTCTTGGGGACCGTCGAAGTGCCGAAGCCGCGAGAGCCGAAACCCCCAGAGCCGCAAGCTTTGCGGCTTGAGCCGTTAAAGCCTTCACGCGGCATGTCGCTGCCTGAATTGCTTCGTGTGGATGAAGAAAACTTTTGGAAAGCAAGAAGCTAATTCGCACGCTGAAAAATCGGGCTAGAAGGAAGGTGAACCATGAGAGCAGCCACACTCCAGAACGCAAGAGCGAGCAACGGCCACATGAGCTATCTAGCACCCGAAGAGTTGCTGGCCGTGCTCAAAGCGGCCCGCGCTCGCTCGGTGCGGGATTGGGCCATGATCCTCTTGGCCTACCGTCACGGAATGCGCGCCTCAGAGGTCTGCGGCCTCAAGCTCGCCGAAGCGGACCTGAAATCCGAGTCAGTCTCGATTCGCCGGTTGAAGGGTTCTCTCCATACCGTGCAGCCGCTCTACAGGCATAAGGGCCAGCCGCTCCTCGATGAAGCGAACGCGCTCCGGGCTTGGCTGCGGACGCGCAACGGCGACGGCTCTGATTTCCTGTTTACCTCGCAGAAAGGCGGGCGGCTCCATCGCTCGCAATTCTTCCGCCTCTTCCAAGCGTGTTCTGCGGCTGCTGGCCTCCCGCCAGAGAAGCGCCACCCGCACGCGCTCAAGCACTCGCTGGCCTCGCATCTCGTGGCGGGAAATGTTAACCTCGCCCTCGTGAAGCAGTGCCTCGGGCACAAGGCGATTGGAAGCACCATGAAGTATGTGGCGGTGTCAGACCGGCAAGCATCCCAAGCCGCGCAGTCGGCTTTGATGGCCATCTACTGAGACGCAACGGTAGTGGGGCCTTTTGGCATGAAGTCAAGATAGAATACGCTGACAGACGACGCTTCTCGAGGACACTGGAGGGGATGCCAATGAAAGCGCGCTGGGTTTCTCGTCTTCCCACGCCGGAACTCCCCATCGTGGCTCAAGCGACCATTGCTAAGTGGTGGCCAGGGAATTATTACTGGGTTTCCACCTTTGAGATGGATCGGGCTAGTCCTTTGAGGAAACTCACTCGGAGCTTGACAACTGGAACGTATTCCGATGAACCGCTACCGCAGGAATTTGTGACCCAGGTTTTTAGGTGCGATAGGCACGGATTCGTCAAGTCCTTCGATGATCCCATTCATCAGAAAACGTACAAGGACTTGGAGGGCGCGAAGCTTGGGCACGAGGAGACTGTGCGATTAGTTGAACTAGGACTGATCAGGGAGCTGAAGTGGACACGGTGGGTTGCTCCGGGCGGAGCGGGTTACGGCGTAGTTACGCTGCTAGGGTTCGCCGCATCGCTTTTCGTAGCAGGTTGCGCGATATATTTCGTCCGACCTTGGTGGGCGGCATTACTTGCCGCGATTATCACATGGTATGCCGCGCAGGTCATCATGCCCATTCTCTGGGCAATTGTCAGGCGAGTTATCGAGGTACGTGAGGGAATAAGATGGTAGTGTTCTAAGCTAAAAGACCCCACCACCGGTGCAACAGAATACTCGTTCTGTTGCATTCCCACCTTGCCCAATCCCGTATCCAAAGGACTTGCTCCCCCAAAAAGCATCCGGCAGCCAGGACATAATGTTGCGTTTTGGGGGCGACTTGGTACGCTCACCCTAAGACACGTCATCCCGAACTGGCACGGGGGGCGGGCGGCAGCGGGGCCTGGTGACCCGATACAGGGACGGAATGCCCGAACACTAAATTCAACAAATTCTTGAATCGCCTCTTGAAAACGTGCATCAAATCAGTTAGAGTAGGAAACCTCTATGGAACACCATACACAGAATGAGGCCGTCATCCTCGGAGAACGGATTCGAGAGGCACGTGAGCGCCTGAAGTGGACACAGATCAAGCTTGCGATGGAAGTTGGACTGGGTTCCGCTCAGACTATTTCAACCATCGAGTCAGGAAATCGTGAGGTCAAAGCCTCAGAACTCACGAGAATCGCTCGTGCACTGCATACGAGCATCGATAATCTTTTGAATCCCGAACTGCGCCCTGAGCCCAAGTTCGCATGGCGGGAACAACCGCAAGAGGGCTTTGAAGAACACGAGTCCCGCTTTATGGTCAAATGTGAAAGGTACGGCCTTCTTGAAAAATGGTGCAACGCAAGCAACCCGCAGCCGCTCCCCTCACTGAGATTCAGGTCGCCCTGTCCGTCGTTCGGCGATGCACAGCGCCAAGCCGATAATGTCAGGAATACTCTCCAGCTTGGTGGCAGACCCGCCTGTTCGCTCGAAAAGGCTCTTGAGGAGGATTACGGGGTCAAGGTTTTCTATGACGACCTTGGAGCAGACGGGGGCGCGGCATTTTCGCTGAAATCGTGGTTCGGAACTGCCGTGTTGCTGAATTCGTGTCACGCACCGTGGCGGAGGAATTTCAGTCTCGCTCACGAGTTCTTTCATTTGCTTACGATGAACCAATTGGATACTTGCGACAGGGACCTCGTCGAAAAGTTGGCGAATGTGTTTGCTTCCGCACTGTTGCTACCGTCCGAGCACCTCTTGGCCGCATTTGAGGCTGGCCTAGAAAATGGCAAAATCTCATACGAGAGTCTGGTCGAGATGGCCAGAGAGTTCGGCGTTTCGATTGACGCACTGCTTTGGCGGCTGGTCAATCTGGGGAGACTTCAGCACGACATTGTCAAGGACGCTCTCGCCAGCAATCGCCTCAGGGCAATCGACAGAGCAAGCGTTCCGAGCTGGGACCCAGCACCTCGCCTACCTGAACGGTTTGTTCGGTTGTGTTTTCTCGCATATAGGCAAGGGAAAATCGGTTTGGCGAAGTTGGCCGAATTCCTAGAGACCAGCATCGTGGATTTGGCAGAGCAGGTTTACGAAACGGGAGCTGAAGCAGCAGACGGTGAACAAACCAAAATTACTGTTGCTGGATGCTGATGTCATCGTGTTTGCACATCAGTTCGGGGTCTGGGCCGGTCTCGTGAGTGCCTATGAAGTCCACGTTCCAGCAACCGTCATTGAAGAAGCGAAATTCTTCATATCGAAAGACGGCCGAAAGAGCATTGACCTCAAGGCGGACGAGGCTGCTGGCCGTATCCGGCGGCTAGAAACTACCGCAACGAGAATATTTGAAACATTCAAGGACTTCGAGCCAACCTTTCTTGCTGCTCTCCACGACGGTGAGAAGGAAGCGATAGCGATTCTTATGACCGAAGCGGAAAGCGGCCTAGTCTTTTGCACCGGCGACATCATTGCGGTACAGTCGGTTGGTATGCTGGGACTTTGCGAATCCTGTCTGTCCTTTGAAGAGGTCTTACGGTTAGCAGGACTTCTGAAGTTGGTTTCGGGTCTCGGGCCCCCGCTAAGAAAGAGCACTACCGAATTCCACCTCGAAAAGGGTAAAACGAGGCGTACCACCGGAGAATGCTTTACGAAATCTCCCCTGTCTCGGTGATGCCTTGCATCTTCGCCCCTCAAAATTCCTCAATCTTTGTCGCAGTCTGCATCGAATTTTGCCAGGGCTGACAATTCAGCCGCCCTAGACGGCCTGGAGCCCGTGTGGTATGGTCAGCGACAACCTCCAGTCAGAAGGACATTATGAAATGGCCCGTTGTGCATCGGAAGCCTAGGGCGCCCTGTCCGATATGCCATCAAGGGTTCCGCGACGCGACAGACGCGGAGTGTGGGCGTGGCGGTGGAAGTTCCACCTACTGTCCGAACGGCACAAGAAATACGTCGCGTCCCAGCAAAAGAAGCAGGTGACGGACTGAGGCTGCGACGGGCCATTGCATGTTGAACCTCTCAGTTGTAGGTTGGCCACCGTAATACAAGTCTCCCGGTACGCCCGTCGAGGTAGTCATGCGCAGGTTGAGGCTATCCATCCCCCCGCTGGTGATTTTGCTCCTCACTCCCTTCTTATTTGGCAAGGATGACTGGAGGCGAGAGGGTTTCACGGTACCCGCCAGTCAAGTCTATCAGGCCGCGAAGAGGGTTATCAGCCAACACCACGAGCTAAAAGCCAGTGATGACGAGCGGATGATACTCCGCTTCCATGTTGGCACAACGGCTTGGTCCTGGGGTTACAACATCAGCATGACGGTCGAAGCGACTGGCGAGAGAACCTCAGAAGCCTGGGTTGCAATCGAGAAATCGGGAGGGCCCGTTTTCTCTTGGGGGTCTGGCAGCAAAGAAGTGAAGAAAATCTGGGGCTGGATTCACGAGGAATTGTACCGGGGCACGCAGGGGAGAGACAAGGCAGCGAAGGAGTAGTTGGCATCACACTCAGGAGACGGGTCTATCTCAGGGCCAGCGTTGAAGTTCGCGCTTCAGCGTTGGCCGCGTTTCTTTTGGCCCTTCTTTCTTCCTCGGCCTTTACGGTAAGACTTCTCCTTGTAACGCTGGACGCGCTCCACATCGCGGGAACTCCAGAGTCGCACGCTGACCCCACCAATGCGGCGTTTTGGAGGCGCCGGGAGCTTGCCCTGTGACACCCAGCGTTGCAACGTAATCGGATGCAACCTGCACTTCCTAGCGGCTTCCACTGTCGAGTAAACAGCCATCGCTAGATACCACTAGCATATTTCTCTTGACTTCGTCAAGACCTTTTTTTACGATGGGGGTAGAAAAGGAAAGCCCCGGAGTCAGCCGGGGCGGAACCGTGAAGTTCAGTGAAACGCTTGCCAAAGGATAGACCATCCCGCCAGACTAATGCAAGCTGGCAAGCAAAAACGCCAGAGAGACGTAAGAGCTTTCAGGCCAGCCGACCACAACCCGCCGGGCGGGAATCTAGGGTTGTCGTGTCGGAATCGAACGATTGGCTATCAGAAAGGCTTTCACGGAAAGGCCGTGCCGCATTCGACAAGCTGTGCAAGATGGGATGTGATAGGCAAACCCTTGAGGGCTTGTTCATCTGGCTGACAACCAGTCCTGTCAAAATCCAACCTCAGACCGCTCCTCCGCGTAAAAGACCAGGGCTACAGATCACGGGGGGTTTTGTTTCCTCTAAGCCTTCTGCACCATCGGCGAACATGGGGGAGCCAAAACAAAATAACGCGCTGAACCTGCTAAACCTGCGACCACAATCCCATGACCGGAAGCCAAAAGAATATGAATTGTCACTGCATCCGCTAGACACCTGGAAGACGGTTCTCCATCCTATTAGCAGCAAGGCTCAACTCAAGCAAATTGTTTGCTCGGCAAAATACTTAGCGGGGGCGGTTGACCGGTTACGCCGTTCTCTCTTGGTTCGGTTGCTCGCGGAGCGAGCCGAAATCTCCTCGGGGGACCTGCTTGAACCTGACTTTGGTACTAGCTGGCTTCCCGCCTGTCAAGGCGAAAGCCATTCCCCCAAGGTGAGCCGTGCATTCAATACCCTTCTGCAACTATCACAGCTTGTGAAAGAACTGACAAAGGAACTTGGCCCCCGAAAGAGGCCGGATTACACTCGCCGTCGCAAAGCGATCCACAAATACATCCATAAACAGACCGGAAGGTGGTATGACGAGCACGTGGCCCACATTCTAGATGACCTCTTACCTCATCATCCCGACAAACCCTTTAGTGGTGTCGGTGTCAAACAGTGGCGCTATTCCCACGGCCTCACTGACTAGCCAAGTAACGCGAACTCCCCCCAAATAATTCTCTTGGTGTTACCGATATACGATGCTCACTGGGTATACGCTCACCCTCGATGCTAGACGAGAACCACATCGACGGGAGGGACAGGACAGTGAAGCAGCGAGAGGTCTTGCTTTCCGTGCCTGAATTCTCGGACGCGCTTAGCGTGACTCACGCGTGTACACGCCACTGGTTGCATGAGCGGAGAATTTCCAGCGTGAAAGTTGGGAGACTCCGCAAAATCCCAGAATCCGAAATTGACAGGATCGTCAGCGAAGGTTTCTGCCCCGCGAAGCCCCGGCCAGAGGTGCGTCAGCGTTCTCGTGTCGGTGGAGTGTTGGGTCTTTCAGGAGCCAACACTGCGATGTGTGCGGAAGGGGCTTGAGGGCGAACCTGTGATTACCGTGCGAAGCATCTCGTGGCAAGACGCACCTTCGGCGCGGACAACGCCGAAAGGTGTGAACTTTTCGTGGAGACGATTGGACAAATGCAACGTAGCACTCAAACCTACCCGCTGTCAACTCCCACCCAGGACAGCGTTGAAGGCGTGATTGGCGGGAGCATTTTCGCGCTCCGTGAGCGGGAGTGTGAACTCTTCGCCGAAGATTCTCAATCGCCAGTCGCTCTTCGGCTGGCTTTGCTTCGCGGCGAGCTTTTACGGCTTTTGTCCGGCCTCCCTGTTCGGATTGACTCTTTGATCCGGGCGATAGGCCCTGATGATCGAGAGGGAGCGAGTCGTGGGGAGGTTCGTCTGTGAAAGTCGCGGACTCGACAGGCGCCACGAATTTCCTCTTCCCGGTGAGCAACGGGCTTCTAACCCCAAAGCACCGGGAACGCATCGGAATCGCTGTTTGGGAGTTTGCCTGGATGATTGACCGGACCACAGCGGAGCGCGATGGCTGGGGCCTGGTTCTGGGTGGAATCCCTGTTACCTACGCTCGGCTCTCGAAAGACTTGGGACTGTCCCTCACAACTGTCCGCGAGAACTGCCAACGGCTGGTGAAGCATGGGTATCTTCGCACCATCCGAACCCCTCGCGGCCTCAAAATCGAAGTCAGGAAGTCGAAGAAATTCGCCTGGAAAAGTGAGTGTCGGGAAACCGACGATCACATTGGCAGTGATAGTCGGAAAACCGACGATCACAGGGGTACTGATCGCCGGAAAACCGACGATGCAATAAGACCTAACAGTAAAGAAGACCTAACACTTCTTCCTTCGCCTTCGGAAAATCCGAAGGCTCAGGCTGGCGATACCGCTACGCGGGAAAAACAAAAACCCTCAGAGGCAGCCTATGGTCTGGCAGACGAACTCCGGCGGCTCATTCTCGAAAACAACCCCAAAAACCGAATCCGGGATAACGCACGCTGGCTCAGTTCTTGGGACAACTGGGCACTTGAAGCAGACCGGATGATGCGCCTTGACGGGAGAACTGAGGCGGAAATACGTCGAGCAATGACCTGGAGCCAGAGAGACAGTTTTTGGCGCAGCAACATCCTCTCGATGGGAAAGCTGAGAGAAAAATACGACCAGCTCTACATGAGAATGCAGGACGAACCGAAGCAGAGCAAGAGCAACGGCCAGGGCAGGCTGGAGACTCCGCGCCCGGTCGGCACCCCTGATCCCCGGCGGCAGACCTCGCCTGAGGACGAGGCGCGATACGCAAAACATGAACGGAGGGACGCGGTATGAAGGAGCTACTTCCCTGCAACGTTGAAGTCGAGAGGGCTCTCCTCGGGGCAATCCTGCTGGATAACACCTATCTCTATGTCGCCGCCGAGCGCCTTTCTCGGGACGATTTCTTCTCAGAAGCGAACCGCCTGTGCTGGGACGCCATGAAAGCGCTGATCGAGAAGCGAGTCCAGGCCGACACCGTGACCGTGATCGCTGAGCTTGAGCGGCAGGGGTTTCTTGAGAAGTGCGGGGGCGCCGTCCGCGTCTGTGCTCTACCAGATGGTGTTCCAATCGGGCCGGGTACGCCCATTCCCGATTACTGCCACATCATCCACGAGGGATCAGCGAAACGTAAAATTCTCAACCTGTCGCAAAAAGTCGTGGCGGAGGTGGCGGACGGCGTAGGGAGTACCGAGATTATTGAAGCCGCCGAGTCGGTGATGGCGGAGATTCGTGGAGAGGAAGAGAAGGCCAGTCGGGGGGCCATGCCGATTTCAGAACTCGTGACCGAGTGTCTGCCCATCCTCGACCACATGAGCGGGAAAGGCGTCAGGCTTGGAATCCCTTCAGGCTTTGCGGACCTGGACGCGCTGACGGGGGGCTTCGTGCCCAGCGACATGGTGATTTTAGCGGGACGGCCTTCAGAGGGGAAGACTGCGCTCGCCCTTGAGTTTCTGTTGCGCGCCGCGAAAGCAGGGCATCCCGTTGCTATGTTCTCCCTCGAAATGAGCCGCACTTCGCTAGTGCTCCGGCTGCTCTGCCGTGAGGCAAGGATAGATCACCACAAACTGCGAACTGGGTTTCTCAGCCGGGAAGAGTGGGGGCAGCTTTCCAATTCCCTTTCGACTGTACGGAAACTTCCGATCTGGGTAGATGACCGGGCGGATGCTTCAGCCTCGGGCCTGCGCTGGCGGATTCGTTCCCTCGCGCATCGGGCGGCTGTGAAGTTGGTTGTTGTGGACTATCTCCAACTTGTTCGAGCAAAAGCAGAGAATCGAACCCAGGAAGTGACGAAGATTTCGCTGGAGCTGAAGGCGGCTGCGCGCGACCTAGGAGAAATCTGCGGCGGCACGCTGATCGCAGTTTCTCAACTGAACCGCATCGCCGCGAATGAGAGGCCGCGCCTTCATCACCTGCGAGAGAGCGGCCAACTCGAACAGGACGCAGATGTCGTGTTGTTGATCTCGAACGCAGAACCGGCGGAAAACGGCCAGGAAAAGCCGAACACGAAAATTATCGACGTGACAAAGCAGCGAAATGGGCCGTGCGGCGATTTCCCATTGACCTTCCTGCCGCGATGGGTGGGCTTTGAGGACTACATCCCGGAAGAGGTGACGCTGCCCTGAACGCCAAGCACAAGGGCGTTGACAATTCGGCAAGCATGGAGTGGCTGGACCTTAAGCGGCTCCAGGATTATGCAGCGGTGTCAGAGCGCACGTTGCGCGACTGGATTCGGCTCGAAGTCAACCCCTTGCCAGCGGTTCAGGTGCGCGGAAAGATTCTGGTGCGGAAATCCGATTTCGACCACTGGCTTGACCAACACAAAGTGAAACCGCTTGACCTTGGGGTTATTGTGGAAGAGTTAGTGGGGGCCGTGACGGATGGGCGTTAAGGTCAGAAAGCGCGGCAGCAAGTGGTACGTGGTGATCGACTACCGCGGACGCCGCAAATCGAAGTGCGTCGGCACCCGTGAAGCGGCCGAGAAGGTCAGGCGCGAGATCGAAGCTAAACTGGCACTGGGGGATATGCGAATCTTCGAGCCAACAGCAGCGCCAACATTCGAGGACTACGCTGATCGATGGTTTGAGATCCATAAGGCGTCTCGGCTAAAGCACTCCACGGCCCAAGGCTACCAAAGCCTGCTTGAACAACACCTCATTCCTTCCCTTGGCTCACTGCGGCTCGAGGAAATCACCCGCGAACGGGCGCGCGGACTCGTGGCAGACCTCACGCAGAAGGAACTTTCACCGAGCACGGTCCGCAACGTCGCTGCGCTTTTGAGAAAAATCCTCAACGAGGCTGTAGAGGACGGCGTAATCGAATCCAATCCCGCCGCCCGCTTGGGCCTGTCAGTGTCGGCGAAGCAACAGCGCCAGGCTAAGGAATTCCTGAAACCGGATGAAATCCGAGCTCTGCTACAGACCGTCGAAGAAGGCTTCTCAACGTTCTATGCGCTTTTCATGACGCTGGTGCACACCGGCACGAGGATCGGTGAAGCTCTGGCGCTCGAATGGGGCGACGTGCAGTTCGGCGAGAATGAGGAAGATCCGAATCGGTACATCATCGTGCGCCGGAACTTCACCCACGGCCAGTATGCGACCGTGAAGTCGGGGCGCGAACGGCGCGTCAACATGAGCAAGGTGCTGCGTCGGGTGCTGATGGAACTTCGAGACCGCCGGATGCTTGAAGGTTTCGCTCAGGGCAGGGAAGAGATCGAGCCGTTGATGTTTCCGAGTCCGACCGGGCGTCCGCTCGACTATTCCTGGTTCAACAAACGGGTCTGGCACAAGGCGCTAGAAGCGGCGCGACTTCGCCGAGTGACGATCCATGCGCTCAGACACTCCTATGCTTCGTTCCTGATTCTGGCTGGAGCTTCACTCGCCTACGTTCGGGATCAGTTGGGGCATTCCAGTATTCAGGTGACCGTGGACGTGTACGGCCACCTGGTCCCTGCGGACAATATCGCGTGGACCGATGCGCTGAATTGCCTAACAAGTGCGCAACAATCCGCAACCCAGGCGCAACCGGCGTTCGGGGTGGAAGAGAAGAAATCGGCGGAAGTCTTTGAGAATGTTGGAGCCGGCGAAGGGAATCGAACCCCCGACCTACGGTTTACGAAACCGTTGCTCTACCGACTGAGCTACGCCGGCCCAGATAAAAATGCTCACCCAGCGTAGTCAGCGTTGCCGCCAGACCTCTGGGTGAGCATTTGAGAGGAGAATAGAATGGCGGACGCGCCCCGCCAAACTAAACCCGCAGTGAGTCTAGGAAATCGGTCAGGTGATGTCAAGGAATTTTTGAGGATTTTTTTGTACAACCAACTTCTTTGTTTACAGTAACTTACACCAATTTCTGGAGCACATTCCCAGAATCTCACGAATTCTTGGGAAAACGAGCTAACACTAATTTAAAGCTATGAATTACAAAGACTTGCGTCTATCTTAAATTCAAGCGAATGATCGTTTCTCGTTCCGTGTCGGCCCATGTCCACTGGGGGAACCACCTCATTGCCGCGCGCCGGAAAAGGAAAATGATGATTCCACCTCCCACAGCGAAACCAGCGATGATGAAGGATAAGAGGATGTTAGCGAGCACCAATCGCACCACTTCCAGTGTGAACGACTGCTCGTTCGGTGCCTTCTCATTCCAGCTCAGGTTGGAGGAAACCTGAAACTGCTCCATCAGTTTTTCGGCGACACTCGGGGAAGTGGCGTCGAGCACCAGGAAGACGTATGAGCTGCCGCGGCGCCCATAAATCGAATCGCGCCCGCGATCCTGGTTGATTCCCAGCAGGCTTTCCATCATTCCGAACCTGGCTCGCGCGATTTGCGGTGTAGGGTAGGTAATGGCCAGCACGGTGGCACGTGACGGCCCCGTGCGATAGCTTCCCACCTGGGCCTCCGCGCCTTGCGAGAAGCCAATCAGATCTGTTCGGAAGTTTGGCAGCACGCGCCGCGCGGCCTCCAGGCCGAGCAGGTATCTCGTCGAGCTTCGGATTAGTCCATCCGGTGGAAGAGGAGAGGGAAGGCGCTTCGCGTCCTGTGCCGACGGCCGAGTCCCGCCAATGAAAATCAACAGGGCCCGGAATTCATTGTCGGAGACGGCGGAAGCCGCTGGCCTCGCCACGCGGAGGAAAAAGCGTCCGCGCGCCATGAGAGCCCCCTCCGGCCCAATGAGGGTTAACTCCATATCCTTGATGGGTGCCATTGAATCCGTCTGATAGAAAGTGAGTAGGCCATAGGCGGCCGTCGGGTCCGACGCCTCTTCGAGCAGCGCTTCTGCGGTGTGCTCTCCCAGGTGGTATTTGCGCAACACAGGTGTCTTCACGCCATATTCGCGCTCGATGGCCGGGTCGCCCCCCCACTGGCTCACCGCGTCAAGATCGAGCGGCTCGGTGCTCACCAGATGCCAGTTTGCGGCCGGCACAAGCGGAATGACGGTATGTTTCTGGGCGCGGAGCGCGCTGGGGAAGCCCAGCACGCCAAGGAGAAGCGCACACTGCCAAGTGGGCCAGCGAAGCATCAAGATTAGAATATCAGAAATTCGGAGCGCCCGCGGGAGGGGAATGGGGCAAAACCGAGTTCTCGGCGGAGTTGCCCACCCCTTGGGCCACCCTGACGCCGCCGAGGCGGTGGACGTAGCGGTTGACGCCGCGGTAGAGGGCGTCGGCGATTCTTTGCCGGTGATCGGATTTCTTCATCAACCGTTCGTCTTGGGGATTGGTCAGGAAGGAAATTTCCGCCAGGATCGAGGGCATATTGGCGCCAATGAGCACTACGAATGGAGCCTTCTTGACGCCGCGGTCTTTCCCTGCCCCCGTGGTCTTTCGCAAGTGCGCATAGACTTCGCGCTGCACCTGCATGGCGAAGTCGTGTGACTCCTCGATCTTCTCGGTCAGCACGATCTTCTTAATGAGGTCCTGGAGTTCGTGGACGGATTCCTGGGTGGTGGCGTTTTCGCGCGCAGCCACTTCCAGGGCTTCCGGGCTGGAGGTGAAGTTCAGGAAATAAGTCTCGATTCCTCGCGCTCGCTTGTCGCGGCTGGCATTGGCGTGGATAGAGATGAACAGGTCGGCGCCTTTTTGGTTGGCAATGGCGGTTCGCTCTTCGAGGGGGATAAAAGTGTCGCCGGAGCGCGTCATGATGACCTCCGCACCGGCCTTTTCCTCAACGAGCTTCTTCAGTCGAAGCGCCACGTCGAGCACCACGTCCTTTTCCTTCAACCCAGTGGGTCCGATAGTCCCCGTGTCGTGCCCGCCGTGTCCGGGATCGATGACGATCCGGGCGATCTTGAGCCCCAGCGCGCGCGTCAGCGTCCGCGAACCCGCCGCGGTTGGAGATGGAGCCTTGATCGGCGCGGCGGTCCCGCGGGGCGTCGTGCCCGTGGACTCGACCTTTCTTGTCGTCGTAGCGGGCGGAAGAGAACGCGTGGTCAGGGCAGCGGCTTCTTGCGTCGGGGGTTCGGACTCTTTCGCGCGACTACCGGCAGTTGGTTCTTCAGTGGGCGTGGCGGGGCCGACTTGGGCGATGTTCTCTTTATTTTCATGGGTAACAGGTTTCGCCCCGCTCGGAGCAGCCACCGCTGGTTTGCTCCCTTCGGCAGTCTCCGTTGCCGCCGAGGCGACTGCGGGAGTTTCCTTCACGTTCTGGGAAGTCTTCTCCGCAACCTCGACTGGTGGGCCGTTGATATCGATGACCAGGCGAAAGGGGTTCGGCAGCGTGAAAACGGAGTAGTCCTCAATCTTCTCCACGTCCAGGACGACGCGCGTCACCGTGGGATGAAACTGGCCAACCCGCACCTGACGAAGGAACCCGTTTTCGACGGGAAACGTCTTGCCCACCAGCGCTGGACTGAGGCGGGAGTTGAGCAGGTCGAGGACGATGCGGTCCGGGTTGGGGACGCGGTTCGATTCGAATTTCACCTCCCCTTCCACGTTGATGACGATGCGCGTGTAACTCGGGCCCACCCAGCGGCGCAACGCCGTCACTTCCGCGAGGCCCGCCGGCGACCTCCGCTCGGGCCTGGTGGCTTTCTCCGCAGCCGCTTCGGCCTGTTCGGCGGCCTGACGGTCGATGAGCTTGATCTGCTCCCGCGCGTCCGTTGCCCGGGCCGACCGGGGGAACTTGTCGATGAAATCCTGGTAGGCTTGGCGTGCCTTCTCGGTATCGCCCAGATCGGAGCGGTACACTTCTGCAATTCTGAACAGGGCCTCCCGTGAGAGCGCCGCGCCGGGGTACTGCTCGCTCAGATGCTGGTAGGCCTGGATGGCGCCGCGGTGATACTCGTCCTGCGAGAATCGCCGTCCCATTTCGCCGGTGAGCTCCGCAACGGCGAAAAGGGCAGCCGGGGCCTTGCCACAAGCAGGGTCGTAGAACGGCACAAGTTTGAAGGCGTGAATGACTTTTTCGTACTCAGATTTCGGTTGGGAATTTTCTGGGCGCGAATTGAGCGCGGCCCTCAAGCGCTGGGCGTTTTCGTAGGCTTTCTCGGCGCGTTGCCGCCGCGTGGCGGCATCCGCCAAGGGAGACAAGGGAAAGGAGGCCAGCAGGCTGGCAAGCAGGAAAGCTAATGCGAAAGTTACTTGACGATTGCTCCGCCTCAACCGTTCTGTCTCCGCAACCGTCCGGGAGCGACGGGGGCACGGAAATCACGCCGGCCCGCGCCGGTGCCCGGGCCTAACTAGAGTTCATCCCCATTGGTGTAATGCACCACTCCTCTGGCGTCGACGTAACGATAGATCGGAAGCTTCGGAGGCTCCTTGGCCTTCAATTCCTCGCCCTTGGGAGGGGTCGTGGACGCGTAGAGGTCGCTGACCTTGCGCACATAATTCTTCGTCTCGTTGAAATTCGGGACGCCGCCCTGCCGCAAGACGGAATTCTCTCCCGCGTTGTAAGCGGCTAGCGACAGTGTCAGGTCGCCCCCGAAGAGATTGAGCAGATGGCGCAGGTATGAGACGCCACCTTGAATGTTCTGCTGTGGGTCGAATGGGTTTTCGACTCCAAACCGCAGCGCCGTCGCAGGGATGAGTTGCATCAAGCCCATGGCGCCTTTGTTCGAAACGGCGTTAGGGTTGTACTCAGACTCCGCTTGGATGATGGCGTGGACAAGCTTGGGATCAACCTGGGAACGCGTGGCCGCCTGGCGGACTAGCCGGTCGATCTCAGCGGGAGGGGGAGCGAGGGCAAAACGACCCGATCGGAACGAATGCATTGTGAGCCCGTTGGCCGAGGTGGCCGCGTTTCCTGTGTTGACATAAACCTTGTGCCCGTGCTCATCGATCAGGCAAACGATCTGGTCGGCCCTGGCAGGGATCGAAAGCGTGGCAACGCAGAGGAATGCCAGACCCAAGTCCCCTTTGCGCGAAGATGATCGGGAAAAATAAGCCATCGAGCTCCGCCCCCCGGCTCGGAGGGTAAAGAACTCATTCCCCTCTCGTTTCCCCAGGCCACCGGCCGAAGACTTTCCCGGCTGACAGCCCATCCTCAGCGCGCGGGGCGTCGCTGGCGCTCGGCATTTCCCGCAGCGAAATGGGACTTCCGCGGTCCCTAAAAACTGGGCCGATTATAACATTCTCAAAAGGCCAGGGCAACGTCGTCCAAATTCAGATTCCCAAGGCGCGCGAACCTGTGCCTCTCTCGCGGTGAGCTGCGGTGGACCCAACCAAGACCCCTGACGCACGTCAATCTCTTGAAAGACCCCAGGGTGGGTGATATCTTGATTGGTCAAAATTGTCGCGACTGACCCCACCATCTGTCCGCGTCCCTGAGTTCCTCTTGGAGGGTGGCAATTGATGCAGACCAATCGGCAAGATGCTTTCGGCGCGCGGTCTATTCTTGAGACGAGCGCTGGTCGGGCGACTATTTTTCGTCTCGACCGCCTTGAGAAGTCCAGCCCGGGAAGCATCTCACGCCTCCCATTCTCGATCAAAGTCCTGCTGGAATCCGTCTTGAGGAGCTGCGACGGATTGCTCGTGCGCGAGGAGGATGTGACGGCACTTGCCAACTGGAAAGCCGTCTCGCCCGCCCTGCGCGAAGTGCCCTTCAATCCCGCACGCGTCATCTTGCAGGATTTCACCGGCGTCCCCGCCATCGTGGATCTTGCCGCGATGCGCAGCGCCATGGAGCGCCTGGGCGGCGATCCGGCGAAGATCAATCCGCTCGTGCCCGTGGATTTGGTCATCGATCATTCGGTCCAGGTGGATGTGTTCGGCACGCCGCAGGCCCTCGAGCGCAACGCCGAAATTGAATTCGCGCGCAATCGCGAGCGCTACGAATTTCTCCGTTGGGGCCAAAAAGCCTTTGCGAATTTTCGTGTCGTGCCGCCTGCGACAGGCATAGTTCACCAAGTTAACCTGGAATTCCTCGCCAAAGTGGTGTTGGCGCGCGAAGAGGACGGGGAGACCGTCTTGCTGCCTGATACGCTCGTCGGCACGGACTCGCACACGACCATGATCAACGGGCTCGGCGTGCTCGGCTGGGGCGTGGGCGGGATCGAGGCCGAAGCGGCGATGCTCGGCCAGCCGTATTACTTCCTCACACCCAAGGTCGTGGGCTTCAAGCTCCACGGCCGCTTGCGCCAAGGCGTGACCGCCACCGATCTCGTGCTCACCGTCACTGAGATGCTGCGCAAAAAGGGGGTCGTCGACAAGTTCGTGGAGTTCTACGGCCCGGGGCTTTCGCAGATGACGCTTGCGGACCGCGCCACGGTCGCCAACATGGCGCCCGAGTACGGCGCGACGATGGGCTTCTTTCCCGTGGATGCCGAGACGCTGCGCTACCTCCGTCAGACGGGGCGGACCGACAAGGAAATCGACCGCGTCGAGCGGTACACGAAAGAGCAGGGGCTCTTCCGCACCGATCAGACGCCCGACCCCGAGTTCAGCGACACGCTCGAGTTGGATCTCGCAAATATTCTGCCGAGCCTCGCCGGGCCCAAGCGGCCGCAGGATCGGGTGCCGCTCTCCGAAATGCAGGGCGCATTTCGTCGCGCCCTGAGCGCCCCCGTCAAGGACCGAGGATTCGGTCTCGCGGCCGAGGACTTGAATCGCTCCGTGCAGGTCCAATTCAACGGCACACGGGCGGAGGTTGGACATGGCGCAGTGGTCATCGCCGCCATCACCTCTTGCACTAACACTTCGAACCCGTCGGTGATGCTGGGCGCAGGGTTGGTGGCCAAGAAAGCCGTCGAGCGCGGCCTCGAAGTCCCGCCTTATGTCAAGACGAGTCTCGCGCCAGGCTCGAAAGTGGTCACGGAATACTTGCAGGAAGCAGGACTTCTTGAGCCCCTCGCCGCGCTCCGCTTTGATCTGGTGGGCTATGGCTGCACGACCTGCATCGGCAACAGCGGGCCGCTGCCCGAGCCCGTGGCGAAGGCGGTCAAGGAAGGGAAGCTCGTCGCGGCTGCGGTCCTATCCGGCAACCGCAACTTTGAGGGGCGGGTTCATCCGCTGGTGCGCGCGAATTATCTTGCCTCGCCGCCCTTGGTCGTGGCGTACGCGCTGGCCGGAACTGTCGACAAGGACCTTGTCCATGAGCCACTAGGCAAAGACCGGCGCGGGAATCCCGTCTTCCTGCGAGACATCTGGCCGTCGCAGGAGGAGATCGGCGAGACGATGAATCGCGCCGTGCGTCCGGAGATGTTTCGTAAGTCCTACGGGAACGTGTGGGAAGGCAATCCGACGTGGAACGCCATTCCCGTGGCCGGCGGAGCGCTTTATGAGTGGCGTGACGAATCGACCTACATTCAGGAGCCGCCGTTTTTCGTCGCGATGTCGCGCGAGCCCTCACCCATCGGCGAGATTCGGGGTGCCCGCGTGCTGGCGCTGTTGGGCGATTCGATCACTACAGACCACATTTCGCCCGCCGGTGACATACCGGAGGATGGCCCGGCGGGCCGTTATCTGATCGAGCGCGGCGTGACGAAGCCGGACTTCAACTCTTTTGGCTCTCGGCGCGGCAACGACCGCGTCATGGTACGCGGGACGTTTGCCAACATCCGTTTGAAAAACCTGCTCGTGCCCGGGACTGAGGGCGGTATCACCGTTCACTTTCCAGATGGCGAACGGATGGCCATCTACGACGCCGCAGTCCGCTATCGCGCCGAGGGAGTTCCGCTGCTGGTCGTAGCCGGAAAAGAATATGGATCGGGTTCTTCACGCGACTGGGCCGCCAAAGGCACCTTGTTGCTCGGAATCAGGGCGGTGCTGGCAGAAAGCTTCGAGCGCATCCATCGC
>JAIQGH010000164.1 GCA_020072655.1 Terriglobia bacterium
GTCGATGAGCATACCATCTACCGCCGCGAGCGGCAAACGGGCCTGAAGATACCCTCCTACGTTTTTTCCAAGCTGGCCGTGCTGGCCTTTGTCGCGCTTGTCCAGTGCGTCTCGGTCGTGGTGATCCTCCTCTTTGTTGGTCACGCATTGGTCCTGGGTCCGGACGGAGTCTTGGGCGCGATCGGGATCATGTTCTTGGTGGCCCTCAATGGCACTCTGATCGGATTGCTGATTTCGAGTCTGGTGGCCACGCCGGAGAAGGCCCTCACATTGTTTCCGCTGGTGTTAATCCCGGAGCTGCTGCTGTCCGGCCTCTTCCTTCCGGTCAAGCCCGTCCAAACGCTGATTCCTGTCACCGTGGAGCAACTCTTCGAAGGCAAGATGTTCGCGCAGCCGGAAGCGAAAGCCAAAGCGACGGAGATGATGAAGCCGCCGGCGGAGGCTGCCGTCCCGTCGGCAACACCGGCGGCGCCGGCCGCTCCCGCGACATCGGCGACGGAAGCCGCAGAAGAAGCCGCCCGGCAAGGCGAAGGCGCGCACCAAGTCGCCGGGGCGATGGCTCCTTCGGCAAAAGTTCAGGCGGCCTTCCACAAGTACACGCCGGCGCCCATCGCCGGGATGCCGACGCCCGTGCGCTGGCTCTCTTTGCTGGCCGTCTCGCGCTGGGGTTTAGAGGCTCTCTCTGACCTTTGCATCCACGGCCGCCATTCCATCCAGGATTACGCCTACAAAATCATCAACACCGTCACCATCTCTATGCACCCCGACGATGTGGAGAAGCTCGAGCGGGGCCTGGAAGCTCCTGCCGAGGCATTCAGCACTTCCGGAACTTTTCCTTTGCCTGAGAAATTCTGGCGAGACCAAGGACCCTACCTGGGCATCCTGACCGTGCACTTGCTGGTTATGACTTTGGCCGTGCTGCTGCTGATGAAGCGCAAAGATGTTACGTAGCCTGGCGAACATCAACTGAAGGAGCCGCTATGGACAGTGGAATCTCCGGGGTTCGGAACCTGCTCTTCGTGGTCATGGCACTGGTCATCGTCGCCATCCTTTCCAATTTCTGGGTGGCGTCCCAGCTCGACCGGAGTACGCAGGAACTGGCGAGCCTGCGGTTGCTGATGCAAAAGCAGATGATGGGGACCGCTCTCACGCAAGCGGAAGAGCTTCAGAAGCGAATGGACGCCCTCAACCAGAGCGCCGCCGGGATCGACGGGAAAATGAAGCAGGCCCAGGAAGAAATGGATGCCCACCTCAAAAAGGCTCAGGACGATTTTGTAGCTCGAATGAACGTCGAACTGCCCCGCATGATGGACAACTACGTCAAGTCGCGCGCCAAGGGCTTGCAGCCCTCGATTCCGCAAGAGATCAAAGAGAAACTGGGACAAACCCCGCGCCAGCGGTGAGCCGTTTCAGGCCGCCAGCCATCGTCGCCACAATCTTCTGAGCTGCCTTGCCCTCACCGAAAGGATTGCGCCGCCGCCCGAACCGGGCGTAGGCCTGCTTGTCGTCGAGCAACTGCACGACCGTTCGCACAATCGTTTCGGCCGACGTGCCCACAAGTTTGCAGACTCCCGCGCGCAGACCTTCAGGACGTTCCGTCTTCTCCCGCATCACCAGGACGGGCCGCCGCAGTGACGGCATTTCTTCCTGGATGCCGCCCGAGTCGGTGAGCGCCAGATATGCGGAGCTTAAGAGCCACACGAACTGGGGATACCCGACGGGATCGATCAGGTGGATGCGCTTGATTCTCCCGAGCAGTGGCCGGACAACGCCCCGCACGTTGGGGTTGGGGTGAACCGGTAAAACGATCTCGATATCCTCGCGCTGTGATGCCAGGCGGATCAATGCCTCACAGATGCTGGCCAGCCCTAGCCCGAAATTCTCCCGCCGATGCGTGGTTACGACGATCAGCTTGCGAGAGGCGAGTCTGAGTCCGTCAAGCTGAGGTACGGTCGGAGGATGTCGCACGACGCGCGCATGGGTCTCCAGGAAGGCATCGATGACGGTGTTGCCGGTAACGAAGATGCGGCTCCGGGGAATCCCTTCCTTCAGCAGGTTGCTTCGGGCCCAGTCGGTCGGCGCGAAGTGGACGTCGGCCAAATGGGATGTCAGGCGGCGATTGATCTCCTCCGGAAACGGCGCATAGCGGTCCAGTGTCCGCAGCCCGGCTTCCACATGCCCCACCGGGACGCAGTGATAGAAAGCCGCAAGACTCGCCATGAGGGTGGTCGTCGTATCCCCCTGTACGAGAACCATGTCGGGCCGGTCGGAAGCGAGCACGGTGTGGAATCTCGCGAGAATGCGCGCCGACAGCCCACACAACTCCTGATTGGGTCGCATCACGTTCAGATCGTAATGGACCGGGATGCGGAACCAGCGAAGAATCGGATCCAAGAGGTGCCGATGCTGCGCTGTGACGCACACCTTGGCCTGGAATTGATCTTTGCGGCGCAAAAGCTCGCGGATCACCGGGGCAAGTTTGATGGCCTCGGGACGTGTGCCGAAGACCACGAGGACGTGAACACGTTTAGAGCTCATGGTGGGTTTCTCTCAGAATTGAAGGACTAGGGCATTGAGGCGCGATTCTCGGCGGGGTGGCAATCCTCCAAACGCTATCGATGCCCCTTGCCGACACCCCAAAAGTTCGCCGGTCGCACAGCAGATCAGACGGAGCCCACTTGATACCGTTCGGTCTTTGCCCATCTGATCTCCCGGTGAACAATAAAGTCATCGCAAAAGGCTGCAGCCACCACGGGAATCCAAAGCTGGCAATACGTCAAGTACATGACGAGGGTCAGCAGAATATTGGCGGCGGAATCCTCGCCCTTCTCACAGGAGAGCGCGATGATGAGCTGCAAAACAAACGTGGCATAAGCAAGGACCCACACGAGGCTGTAAGGCCCGGGCACGTTGATGCTGATCAGGCCGCTGAGGCAAAGGAAAAAGAGGAGATCAGAGACCACGATCGCCAAGAAGAAGAAGTAATACAACAGGTGCGAGGAGAGGATCTCCAGCGCGATCCGGCGGGGACGGGCATGCAGCAGGCCGGCAGCATGTTTCTGCATCACATAGTTGAAGCCCCGAACCCACCGCCGCCGCTGCCGAAACCAATTCCCCAGGCGCTCCGGTTCCTGCTCCCAGCTCACCGAAGCGGGAACGAGTTGAATATGGTAGCCGGCCTGGTAAATGCGAACCGTCAGTTCCGAATCTTCCGTCAGCGCCTGCTCGTCCCAACCGCCGAGCTGCTCAACAACCGCCTTATGGACCACGTAATTCGTGCCGGGCAGCATCGTCAGGCGCATCAGCATCCAGCGGCCGGCCTGGATAATCCACTGGAAACCAATCCCCTCGATATTGAGGAAGCGCGTGAGCAAAGCCCGGTGCCGGTTCCAGGCGCGGTACATGCCTACGGCGGCGGCAAGCCGGGGGTTGCGGGCGAGTTGAGAGGCCAGAGGACGGAGGGCGCCGGACTCGGGAAGATTGTCAGCGTCATAAATGGCGAGCACGGGATATCGCGCCTCAGGCAGGGCGAAGTTGAGCGCGCTGGCCTTACCGCGGGCACTCACGGGACGAGGAACTTCCAGCAGGCGGAGTTGTTGGTCCGCGCCGAAACCGCGTACGATCTCCGCCGTATCATCCGTGCTGCCGTCGTTGATGATGAGAAACTCGAGTTTTTCCGCCGGGTAATCGAGTTTCTGGAGGGCGCGAATCGTGTGGGCGATGACGCTCGCTTCATTGTGGCAAGGCACCAGGACGGAAATGCAGGGCAACTCGGCGTCGGCGAGCTCGGGCGATTTCCTCGCGCCCTGGCGGGTCCGCCGGTAATAGAGGTGACCCAGGAAAAAGAGCGCTGACTGGTAGGCCAGCATGAACCAGATCAGGGCGACGGTGACCACAAACACCGCGTCGATCGTCCAGTGGGAGTAAGGCATGGGGTTTTATCCGTTACGCTTTATAAGCCTCCGGAGCCGAAGCTGCAAGTATATAGCGATCATCAGGGCCGTCGCGAGCACGCCGAAAGCACCGATGAGGGAAGAAGACGCCCAGCCCACGACATTGACGGCCACACCCGCCTTGGTGTTGGTCACGACCAGAACACGGTGGTCGCCCGCGGGAAAGACGACGGCCCAGTCGCGGCCACTGCGCTCCGTCGGTAGCATTGCGGGCTGGCTGTCGATCATCACGTCCCGAGGCTGCTGGTCAAAGACGATGACGGCTCTGCCGGGCGCCCGGTAATGGAACGCCAGGTCCGTGGGATCAACTTGGGCCTCAATCAGGTCGGCCGTACAACTTACGATTCGCGCCTGGAATCCGCCCGGCTCGACAAAATGCCACCAGTTCCGCTCGGTCGAGATACGGTGCGACCCGGCCGGCACGACCAGGCCGTCCTCAGACACGGCCGGCCACTGGCGGCCATCCACGTAATAAAGAGGATCGTCAGCAGGAGTGAGCAGCAGGGACGTGCCCGTGTCGATCTGCCAGCCGTTGCGACGGGCCGCGATCGTCGCGGGGCGGCTCAGCACCATTTGAATAAGATCAAAGTCCTGGGGCGGCACCGTGTGTTCCGAATAAACGGCCACGCGCCCGGAAGGGGAGGCGGCGCTGGCGAGGGTGAGCGCCAGTTCCGTGCCCGTGGCGGTTGCCGACGGGAGGAACGTGCCGCCAATGTCGCGATTGTTGACGACGTTCACGTCGAACATCAGGCGGCGTGGGTCAACCCCCAGTTTTCGATACGTCGCCGCGAACCGTAGGTAGCGACCGGGCGGGGCCATCCAGAAGTGCGCAGGGTCCTCGATTTGCAGCGTGAACGGAAACTCCTTCATCAAAGCCACAATCCGACGCGAGTCCACGCCGAGCGCCGGCCGAGCGTAGTCGTCGTGGAGACTGTCGAGCACCGTTACCACAACCTCCCAGCCGCGCTGTTTGCGTAGCGGCTCAATCTCCGTCAGCACGCGCCGGTGCCAATCGATCACGATGTCCTCGCGATAATGCAGGAACCTTGCGAGGCCTTCTGGGTCATCCTTGAAGTAGTGCTGCGAACGGGGGCGGAATAACTGGATGGGGTCGAAACCGGCTTTTCTCCTAAAATCCGCGCGCACGTCGTTGTTCATCGGAACGAATTTGTCCGGGCGCAGCCAGTTCTTGAAATCGGCGTCGAAATTCAACTCCGCGATGTTGACACCGTCCCACTCGCAGGCTTTCAGTTGTTCGGTCATCCAATCCATCGCCGCGCGGAAACACGCCGGATTCTGGAGATTCATCAGATAACGCCAGCCCACCTGACCATCGGTCCCGGCCGCCGTCTTCTCCCGCCATTCCGGATGCTCGTCCCACATCCGGGGCGTGACCGCCGGAAGGATGAACCAGGCGTAGACCGCGACGCCGTTGCGGTGGCAGGCGTCGACAAACTCCTCGTAAGGAAAGGAAAACTGCTTCGTGAAGAGCCAGGCGGCCACGTGCACCGTGCTGATTCCCGACCGCCGCCAAATCGTGGCCAGCCGGTTAAAGTCGGCGCCGGGACGGTAGCTAGGGTCGAAATAGACTTCGAGCCGCCGGCTGCGCAGCGGAGTGGCAACTCCGAAGACCGTGTTCAGGTACTCCGGGAAATACGGATAATGACTGGTGCCGTCATCCGTGTGACTGTCGAGAGGCGCCGCCAGGTAGATGTAATGACCCGCGCCGGAAGCCCCGGCGACCGCTAAGGGCTGGCCACTCTGCACATCCTCCACCAAGGCGTGCGCGTCCGCGGGGGCCGTGAACCGATCGACCCGTTCCTCGGGACGCCAAGTCAGTTTCATTTCCGCGTGACCCGGATCGGTAACCGAGGAGACCACGGTCTGCCCGCCGGGGAAGCTGAACCCGACCTTCTCGAGCCAGGCCTGAGGACCATCAACAACCACCTCCCCGCCCAGCGTGAGATACCTCAGAATTTGCCGTCGCTGGCCTTCGCCGAGACGCGCACCGGCGGCCTGCGGTATGACCAGGAGTGCGTCCTTGGCCGGGAGCTGGGTGAACTTGGCAACCTTGATGAGCTTCACCTGATACCCGAGCGCCTCGAGCACCGTTTTGTAACTCTCCTGATTGTGGCGCGCGGACCCGGGCGCGCTATCCAGCCAAAGCAGCCACGCGCTGGGCGCTCCCGCAAACTTATCCCGCACGACGGTGGAGGGCGCCGGAGTCGCGGGCTGCGGACCACTCCACCATTGCCGTAACCGCGCGAACCAGGAAGACGGTTGCGCAGTCTCTCGCGGCAACTGCGTGGGGCAGTCGAGCGCCGCCCAACCGCCCGGTGGCACTTCCACGTTGACATCGAGCGGGGCACTCAGGCGCTCGGACGACGAATCAGTTTTCACAAGGCGCCCGCCGGCATCGAACACCCGCAGCCGCCAGTACTCCTCCTGGGGGGAAAGCCGGACTATCCCCGAACTGGTGCGAACGGCAAACCGTCCCTCGAAGTCAATCGTCCCGCCAAAGTCCCGCAACGAGACGAAGTGGTAGCCGAGACTGCTGATCCCCCCCACGACCTGTTCGAGAAGCTTCAGATCCAGAAACGGGTGGAAGTAGAACGAGGCGAACCC
>JAIQGH010000014.1 GCA_020072655.1 Terriglobia bacterium
TGGCGAAGGTGACGGGAATCGGGACTCGGGGCTCGGGACTCGGGAAGGAAACAGAGATTACTGCGGGGACCGCGGCCCCACCCGAGGAATCGCTCACCAGCACGGGCATGGCCGTGGGCACGTTCGACTACATGTCGCCCGAACAGGTGCGGGCCGAGGAGCTGGACGCGCGCACGGATCTCTTCAGCTTCGGCCTGGTGCTCTACGAGATGGCCACCGGACAGCGAGCTTTCGCGGGTGACTCGCCCGGCACGATCTTTGAAGCTATCCTTGACCGCGCTCCCATCCCCCCGCTGCGCCTCAATCCCGAGTTGCCGCCGGAACTGGAACGCATCATCAACAAGGCGCTGGAGAAGGATCGCAAGCTGCGTTACCAGAGCTCGTCGGACCTGCGGACCGACCTGGTTCGCCTCAAGCGCGACAGCGATTCCGGGCGGGCTGTAGCGCCGGTCTATGACCGGCGAAAAGAGACGGCGTTCGCAGAACGCCGCTACAGCAGGCGGCGCGTCGCGCTCGCAACAGGTGGAGCCGCAATCGCCGTCGTCGCCGCCCTCCTCGCCCTCAACGTCGCCGGGCTGCGCGATCGCGTGGCGGCGGTTGTAGGGGCGGGCTCGGCCCGCCCGCGGGAGGGCGGAGCCCTCCCCTACCTGTCCATTGAATCCATCGCTGTCCTGCCGCTCGAAAACCTCTCCCGCGACCCCGAGCAGGACTACTTCGCCGACGGCATGACCGACGCGCTAATCGCGGAATTAGGGCAAATCGGTGCACTGCGCGTGATTTCGCGGACTTCGGTAATGCAATACAAGGGGGTCAAGAGGCCACTGCCGCAAATTGCAAAAGAGCTGAACGTGGACGCGGTGATTGAAGGGTCTGTGCTCCGCTCGGGGGATAAGGTTCGGATTACCGCCCAGTTAATTGGGGCCGTGCCCGAACGTCATCTGTGGGCGCGCAGTTACGAGCGCGATCTGCGGGATGTGTTGAGCCTGCAAGGCGAAATCGCCCGTGCCATCGCCGATGAGATCAAAGCCAACGTGACGCCTGAAGTCCACGCCCGCCTCACCCGCGCCCGCCCCGTCAATCCTGAAGCGCATGAGCTTTACCTGAAGGGGAGTGATTGGCTAAGGCGAGGTGACGCGAAAAAGGCCCTCGAGTACTTCCAGCAGGCGATTCAGAAGGATCCCACCTATGCGCGGGGTCACCTCGGGGTCGCTGAGGCATATCGCGATCTTTGGGGCGGCGTCAGGTTTCCCGCCATGGAGGCCTCCGCAAATGCGAAAGCATATGCGCGCAAGGCGCTGGAACTGGATGACAGCCTCGCTGAAGCGCACGCTGTGCTTGCGGACGCCCTGTACAGGGGCGACTGGGATTGGGCAGGCGCTGAACGGGAGCTCAAGCGCGCCCTGGAAGTCAATCCCAACTCCGAGTACGCCCACAGGATATATAGCGGATATCTCGTATTGCTCGGCCGAACCGAAGAGGCGCTTGCGGAAGCGCAGCATGAGGCGGAGATCAACCCTCTCGTGGCGATGGCTTACATCGATATGGGTGACGCATACTACTATGGCCGGCGGTACGATGAAGCCCTCCCCCAATATGAGAAGGCGCTCCAGGTAAGTGGCGATCCGCATTATTGGGTGTGGGTCGCGTGGACGTACCGGGAAAAGGGCATGTACAAAGAAGCCATCGCGGGCTTTCTGAAGATGCCGGATGGCGCGATCAAATTTGGCCACCTGGGCAATGCTTACGCGCGGGCGGGCAACAAAGCCGAGGCACAAAAACTTCTCCAAAAGCTAATCGAGCTGTCAAAACAGAACCTCGGGACTTGGGAAGTGGCCCTGGTCTACGCGGGGCTGGGTGAAAAGGATCGGGCCTTCGAGTGGCTGGAGAGAGCCTACAGAATCCACGACTCGGGGATGTGTTGGCTCAAGGTCGATCAGCCGCTTGATCCCCTGCGCTCCGACCCGCGCTTCCAGGCCCTCCTGCGCCGCATGAACTTTCCCCCGTAGGGGAGGGCTCCGCCCTCCCGCGGGCGGCCAGAGACCGCCCCTACACCACCGCATCGATTTCCCGCCGTAGAGACGCTCCGGCGGAGCGTCTCCAAGACGGCCCACCGAGCCGTCTCTACCCCGGTAGATGGCAGACGGTATAGGCAGATTTGAATTTCGTCCACTCCTGAGCTAACCTAAGCGCGCCGGGGCGTTTACGACCCCGGAGATTCGGACTCTCAGGAGATTCCGCGCGCCACCCGGAATGATGCCGATCTCGTCGCCAGCCGCTGCTGAATCCATGGAGCAAAGCCGCAGCTCAAGCGTGGGCGCGTTCCTGGAAAGCCTGCGCCCGGCGCAGTGGCTCAAGAACGGCTTTGTCTTCGCCGCGCTCATCTTTTCCCGCAGCCTTTTCGACTGGCATCGGCTGCAGCTCGTAACACTGGCCACCCTGGTCTTCTGCGGGCTTTCGGGGGCAGTCTATTTGCTCAACGACGTTCTCGACGCCAACGAGGACCGCCAGCACCCCGTCAAGTGCCGGAGGCCCGTCGCCTCAGGCCGCTTGAGCAACCGCGTGGCCCTGGCGGGCTTTGCGCTGTTGGGTTGTGCGGCGCTCGCCGGCGCCTGGTTGCTGGACCGGCATTTCTTCACGGTCGTCGCCTTGTACGCCGCCCTCAACACGCTTTATTCGCTCTTTCTCAAGCATGTCATGCTGCTCGACGTCTTTGTCGTTTCAGCCGGCTTTGTGTTGCGGGTGCTGGGCGGCGGCCTGGTCATCCACGTGGAGATCTCCTCGTGGCTAATCGTCTGCACCACGCTGCTGGCTTTGTTCCTGGCGCTGACCAAGCGACGGCAGGAGCTGGTCCTTCTGGGTGGCAATGCCGCCAACCACCGCTCGAGCCTCGCGCACTACAGCCCCTACTTCCTGGACCAGCTCATCGGCATTGTCACGGCCTCAACTGTCATGTCGTATTCTCTTTACACACTCTCTGCGGACGTGATGGCGAAATTTCCCGGCAAGCGGCTGGAGCTGACGATTCCGTTTGTCCTTTTCGGGATCTTCCGTTACCTCTACCTGGTCCACCAAGTCAGTGAAGGCGAAAACCCCACGCGCCTGCTGCTGACAGACCGAGTCCTGCTCACCACCGTTGTGCTGTGGGCCGTCATCGTAGTCCTGATCGTTTATCTTTAGGAGCAAACGGATATGGCTCGTTCGCAAGTCGCGGTTCTCAAAACCAGCCCGGCCACGGTCATCGGAGATTACAAGCGGTTGATGCGACTGGCCGGCTACCAGGCGTTCCTGCCCAAGGGGCCGGAGATTGCGCTCAAAATCAACATCACCTGGCACTACTTTTATCCCGCCTGCTCGACCACCCCGTGGCAGCTCGATGGCGTGATTTCGACGCTCCTCGAGGACGGCTACCAAAAGGAAAAACTCTACGGCTGCCACAATCGCACCGTGGTGGTGAGCGCGAAGCGGGGAGAGGTCGCCAACAAGCACAAGCAGGTGGTCGTTGACAAATACGGGCTGCGCAACATTCATCTCTACGAAAAATCGGAGCCTTGGATCCGCTACGAACCCAAGTCGAAGATGCTGGTGCTCGACTCGATCTACCCGGATGGCATCCGCATCCCCAAGCGGCTGATCGGCTCCAACATCATCCACCTGCCGACTATGAAGACGCACGTCTTCACGCGCATCACCGGCGCCATGAAGAACGCCTTCGGCGGGCTGCTTTTCGAGAAGCGCCACTGGACGCACTCCGTGATTCATGAAACGCTGGTGGACTTGCTGGCCATCCAGAAGGAAATCCATCCGGGCATCTTCGCCGTCATGGACGCGACGTTCGCGGGCGACGGACCCGGCCCGCGGTGCATGGTCCCGCACGTCAAGAATTACATTCTGGCGAGCGGCGACATGGTGGCGATTGACGCCGTGGCGGCCCAGATGATGGGCTTCGACCCTCTCTCGATCAAATTCATTCGCCTGGCGCACGAACAAGGGCTCGGCTGCGGGGACACGCGAGAAATCGAGATCCTGGGTGAGGACATCGCCAAGGTCAACTTCCAATTCGACGGTCTGCGTGACACCTTGGCCAGCCGCGGCCAAAAGCTCATCTATTGGGGACCGCTAAAACCCTTCGAGAAACTCCTGCTGCGCACGGCGATCGCGCCGTGGTCCTACGCAGCCTCAATCCTCTATCACGACGTTTACTGGTATCCGCTCATCGGGCGCGGACGGGTAAAGCGGGCGCTCGAAAGCGAGTGGGGCAAGCTCTTTGCCCGGTACTGAGACTGGGTGGGGATTTCCTGCGCCTGGCAGCCACAGCTAAGACGCGGCGGATCGCCTCAGTTCATGCTCAGAGCGGGATTTCCAGCTTGGGTATAGGTCCGGAGACGATGTACTGGACCAGCGCGTCGAGCAAGTACGTTGCGTAGGGGTCCGTGCCGTAGGTTGTTCCGAGGGAAAAGGTACAGATCAGCAGCTTGCCTTTGCCTGCCCGTGCCTGGACGAGCGTGCCAACGTTCGAGTGAATCCAGCCGTAGAAAATGCCGGAAAGCACGTCACTCGAATCCTCCGGCTTCAAACCCTGAACAACCGTCGCGGGCGTCGCGGCTTGCATCTCAAACCCCGGGAACATCTCGAAACCGATCAGCTTGAACGGGTCGCGGTCTTTGCGGATCCAGAGGAAGCTCGAGATCCAGTTTCCGTCCAGGGTGGAATGGGCGCGGGGGACGATGTCGAGACCGGGCGCGAGCGTCTGCTTGTCGCTCGGAAGAAGGATTACCCGGCCGCCAGCCTGCAAGGCCTGCTTGGCGTCGTTGTCGAAGACGGAAGTCACCAGCACCGGAAACGCTTCGGCGCCGGTGGGAGCAAGATAGTTTAGCGCCCGCATCTCGTTCACGAGCCGGCGCAGGCGCCCTGCCGGATCGTGAAAGGAGACGGGGGGCGGAAGCTCGGGGGACTTAGGCGGATAGCAGTAGAAATCCAGCGTGGTTTCCGAAATGACTTTATCCCCGGTGCTCAGCCGCGCCTTCAGCGCCATGCGGGTTGGCGCCTTGACCTCCGGCGCGACGAACACGACCGGACCGACTCTGGTCGTAGCGCCGGGCACGCTCGCCGGGACCAGCCGGCTTGTCTTGAGCTCCGTTCCGGCGATTTCCCAATCCAGGCGGGCCTCGGGGATTTGCTGGGCGCTGTAATGTGAGAAGAATACGTCCGCTTCAGCCCTTTCTCCGACCATCAAGTTCCGCTTTTCCATCCGCAGGACGAGCAAATCATCCTGCTGGAGCTTCCGGAGGTCGGCGGCGTAAGCCTTCGGATGTCGCCAGATATCGAGCAGACCGTTGGCCTCCCAGTTGACATCCGTAAATTCGGTGATGACGTAGCCTTGCAGTTCCGGTTGCGAGCGGAGGGCATCGATCTCGTACTTGAGCGCTCGCCACTGACTCCATTGCGTCGCCTCGGCGAGAGCCGCGTAGTCAGGGAAGAGAGAATTCAACTGGTAGGACGCCAGCCGCTCCTCAACGCCTTCCGGCAGAGTGATGGGGCGGTTCCGGGGATAAGACCGGACAAACCACCACGGCTTCTCCTGCGGGAGGCGAGGCAAGCCCCAGTTGCCAAACTCGGAGAGCACGAGCGGCTCGTCGCCCTTCGCCGCCGCATCGTTGAAGGGACTGAAGAGCCAGCGCGGGCGGGTGGCCATGTCGGTGAGAAAGCGATCGAAATCCGAGGCGTGCTCCGGGACGGCATCGTATTGGTGGAAGTCGGCGATGTCCGTCGCCATGTGGAAGTTCTCGCAGCAGGCGCTGTTGTCCACCACCAGCCAGCCGGGCACCATCGCCCTCGCCTCGCGGTAGGCCGATAGCAGCCACTGCCGCTGCGGAGCATCCTTCAGGTCGGCGCCCCAGCTCTCGTTGATCACGCTGACGATGACAATCGAAGGATGGTTCCAATCGCGTTCCACCATGCCGCGCAAGGTTTCCTGAGCGCGGCGTTTCGCCTCTTCCGCGAGCTTGTCCCAGTTGGGGATTTCATACCAGACGAGCACACCCGACTCGTCGGCCGCCCGCAGATACTTCGGGTCGGGCACCTTGATATGGCAGCGAAGCATGTTCAAGCCGAGTAGCTTCGCTTGCTCCATCTCATTGCGCAGATATTCGAGCGAAGGGGGCGTGTAGATGGTGTCGGGATAGAAATCCTGATCGAGCGCGCCTCGCAGGTATACGACCCGGCCATTCAAATAGAATTTCCCGCCTCGCGTTTCCAAGGTTCGAAAGCCGAAAGGAGACTCCTGCGCGTCCCCCGAGGGCAACGAGATGTGGAGCTTGTAGAGCGCCGGCCGTCCGATGTCCCAAAGAGAGGGATTGGCCACCCGGCCGGAAAGTCCGTAGGCAGGCTGGCCGCGCTGCAACTCCACCGCGCCGTACCAGACGACCTGTCCCGCTGGATCGGAAATCTGGGCCTGGAGGCGCAGCGGCTCCGCGTTGGGCGGGCCCAGTGTGACGTTCCGCACCTCAGCGTGAATCTTAAACTGCCCGTCCGCCCCCGCGGTGATGTGGACGGGGCCGAAATACATGCGCGGACGGACTTGCAGCTCGACGTCTTGCCACAGTCCGCTCGTCTGGATGTACCAGTTTTGCTTGCCGTGAGGGATTTCCGCGTAACGGATACCCTCAACTTCCTTGGGATCCGCGCCGGGATCGGCGACGCGAACCGCGATCTGGTTATCACCGGTGCGGACGAGCGCCGTCACGTCGAACTCGAACGGCAGATAGCCCCCCTCGTGCGAGCCCGCCTTCAGGCCATTCACATAGACGTCCGCCCGATAGTCCACCGCACCGAAATGCAACAGCGCCACCCGATCCGGCCCGATCGTCTCCAGACTCACCGCGCGCCAATACCACGCCACGCCGGCATAGTCGCGCAGATCGGCAAACTGCGACTGCCAGGACGAGGGCACGCGCGTGGGACGGACGTTAGGCACCGTGGCAAGATCTCCAACTCTCAACGTTCCGGAGGGATCGGCCACGAAATGCCAGTCACCATCCAAAGAGACGGTCGAAGGCGCACTGCCCGCCGGGAACACCCTCGCCACGCCCCAAGAAAGCAGGAGCGCCACCAGCAGCCATCGCGTCGCTCTTTTCACGGTCGGCACCCTTCTACTGAAAAGCGTTCGCGGTTCTCCCAAGTCGCTCCCTCCCTGTTTCTCGGTGCTTGAATCAAGGGAGTGT
This sequence comes from Terriglobia bacterium, assembly GCA_020072655.1. Lineage (GTDB taxonomy): Bacteria > Acidobacteriota > Terriglobia > UBA7540 > UBA7540 > JAIQGB01. The sequence continues at coordinate 7,221 of JAIQGH010000014.1, forward strand.
ATGCATTCCAGTCACGGCCAGTCAAGGAAATCCGCGCTCTCTGGCCGAAAGAATCCCGGTGGCCTCCGCTCCGCCAGGATCTTCCGATTTTGGCGAGCCTTCCGGGAATGGAAGGACGGCCGCCCTGATCGCATCGAACGACTCAGGCAGGAGTTGTTGCAGGCTCTCTGACAACCGCGCCAGATTCCGACAGAGACGCATTGGGTTCTGGGTTCTGGGTTCTGGGTTCTGAGTTCTGGGTTCCGGGTTCTGCTTTCCGCTTTCCGCCTTCTGCTTTCTGCCTTCCGCCTACTGCCTTCTCGCCGCTGGTGCTTGACCCTTGCCCGCCCGAATGCAAGAATCAGCCAAGCGGGGTGGAAGGATGACCATCGGACTTCCTTGGGGTTTGGCGCTGGCAAGCGGCGTGAACACTTATCTGCCGCTCTTCCTGATGGCGCTCTTCGCGCGGTTCAGCCACCTCGTACAGGTTTCGCCGCGCTTCCAGTGGCTGATTTCTGACCAAGCGCTGGTCATCCTGGGCCTGCTGGCCGCCGGCGAAATCCTGGCTCAAAAGTTCCCGGCGCTCGACAATGTTTGGGACTTCCTGCACACCCTGCTGAGGCCCATCGCCGGGGCGTTGGCTGCCGGTGCGACGCTCTCGCCCGACGGGACGTTCGAAGAAGTGCTAGGGATGCTGGCTGGCGGGACGCTCGCCGCAGCCGCCCACTCCGCGAAATCCAGTGTTCGCCTGCTTAGCACCTCAAAAACGCTGGGCCTCGGCAACCCGCTTCTCAGCCTGGTGGAGGACATCTCGGTCGTTGCGGGGACGCTCGCGGCGATTTACGCCCCTTGGGTAATGCTGGTCGTGGTGATTTTCTTTGCGCTGGTATTTACGCTGCTGGCACCGTGGCTGGTTCGAACGTTGCTCTACGATCTGCGCATCCTGGCGGGCTGGTTTGCCTGGCTGTGGGGGAAAGCCACTCGCGCCCCTCGGCCGAGCGGATTGCATGAGAGTCTGCTGGACGTCCATCCCGGGCAATTGCGCGCCCTCGCGCGCCAGCTCCAGCCGGACGAGGAATTGCTCGGAGTGCTGAGCGGATGGAAACGTTCGCGCTGGGGACCGCGGCGGGCGCGGCTGCTGGTCACAACTCACCGTTGGCTACTGGTCCAGCGGCGATGGCTTCGCAGGCCGGCAGTGCGCCCTTATCCATACCGTGACGTGGTGATGGTGCGGCATCGGGACACTTTGTTGCTGACGAAGCTTGACGTGCTCACCCGTCAGAACGAGAGCCTCACGCTTCACCTGCCCAAGTCCCAGTCGGGCTTTGCAGCCCTGGCGGGCCAGCGGGTCCGCGAAGTCCCCACCTCTCGGCAAGGCGCAGAGCCGCTCGCCGGCGCGAGCCTGGCTTCCGCTGCGCCGTAAGGGAGCGATCAGCCTTCCAAATAACGGCTCTCCACAGCAGCGCAGAGAACGCAGAGGAAAGTTCGCTCAACCTTTCAGATAACGGCTTTCCAAAGCCTGCACCTTGCCGAGTCGCCGGCGGTGTCGTTCCTCGCCCGAGAACCTGGCGGCCAGGAACGCGCGGGCCAATTCATACGCCAATTCCGGCCCAATCACGCGAGCACCGAGCACAAGCACATTCATGTCGTCGTGCTCGACGCCTTGGTGCGCCGAATACGTATCGTGGCAGAGACCCGCCCGGATGCCCGGAATCTTGTTAGCCGCCACACAAGCTCCGACCCCGCTGCCGCACAACAGGACGCCTCGCTCCGCCCGCCCGTCCCGCAATGCCTCCGCCACGGCCTGCGCGTAGTCAGGATAGTCCACCGGGGCGACGCTGTCGGTGCCGACATCCACAACTTCACAGCCCTGCTCCCGGAGGTAAGACGCCAGGTTCTCCTTCAGCTCGAATCCCGCGTGGTCTGCGCCCAAGACGATCTTCATGACCTGCCTCGCTCGAAAGGAAGATTCATTGACTCGCCGGTTGTCTGGAAATCGAGCGGAGAGGTGCCGAGCAGAATATGGGTGCACCACCGCTTCTTCATGATGCCTGGGCAGAGGCGGCGCGCTTCTTGAGCTCTTCGGGCGACACATCCTCCACGTGCGTGGCAATGTACCATCGGTGTCCATAGGGATCTGCCACGCCGCCGGTGCGGTCACCGTAGAACTGATCGCTCACCGGCCTGAGCACCGTCGCGCCGGCGGCGACCGCTTGGCTGAACACGCGGTCGACGTCTTCAACGTAAAGATGGAGCATCACGGGCGTGCCGCCAACCGACTGCGGGCTCCGGGCTTCGACTTCGGGGGCCTCGTCGGCCACCATCACGCAGGAATCGCCGATGCGAATCTCAGCGTGCCCAACTTTTCCGTCGGGCCGCGTCATGCGAAACAACTCCTTCGCTCCAAACGCCTTCTTGTAGAACTCGATGGCTCCCGCCCCGTCGCTCACAACCAGATAAGGCGTCACCGCGTGATAGCCCTCAGGAATAGGTTTCACTTTGCTTGCCATCAGTCATCTCCTTTCGAAATCATTCTGGGAATTCGCTGTCTTCTCGCAACCGCAGCGCTGCCGGTTCGACCGCAAAACCCGGGCGATTACGTTTTCTCGCCGCTCGCAGGGGCCCAATAAAGCTCCTCGCGAATACACTCCTTGGCGAAGCCGCGCCGATGGAGAATGCCTTTGGCGTTGAGGATCATCTGCGGCTGGCCGCACAGATAGACGGTGGCCGTTGCGGGGTCGAATCCAACCCTGTCCAAGTGCTTGCGCAGAACGTCATCGACCCGGCCGACTTCGCCCTTCCAGGAGCGGTCCTCCCACGGCCGGCTGATCGTCGGGATATAGCAGAACCAGCTCGAATCGTTGGAGAGCGTCTGAAGCTCTTCGCGATACCCAAACTCCCAGGAGCGGCTGGCTCCGTGCAGGATCACGAGTCTATGGTCGGGCGCCCGGCCACCACGGACCTCTGCCGCCATCTTGCGGACGATGCTGACGAAGGGCGCGACGCCCGTCACCGTCCCTGCCAGGAAATGGTTGCGGCGGCCACTCTGATCGTCGAAAGTGAATCGTCCCATGGCCTGACGACCCATCCAGAGCGTTTCGCCTATCCCCATAGAGTGGAGGGCCGGAGTCAGATCGCCCTTGGGGGCAAGTTCGAAGAAAAACTCGATCTCGTCTTCGTGTGGGCCGGAAACAATCGAGTACGGCCGCTCGATCATGACGTCGCCATCCCGAATGCCGAGGGTGGCGTATTGGCCCGCCTGGAAGCTCAGTTTTTCTTCCCCCCGCACGCGAATGGACCACAGATCGTCTGCATGATCCTTGCGGTGAACAATCCAGACCCTCTGAAAGCGCTCTTCCTCAGCCGGCATGAAAAGGGCCCCCTCGCCCTTTCTCGTCGTTCGAGAAGATTTGTTCTGGGTAACGCCCCGAGGACTATGATAGCAGAATTGCGGGGTCTAACGGCGCCGGTGCCCGGGCGCCTGCGCGCACACAGGTGCTCAACCCGCAAAGGCAAACTGACTGAGAGGAGGCGACGCCATGGAATGGCGCGCGGGGCGGCCTGACCGCGGAGGGGTGCTCCCGGCCCGGCCGCGGTACGGCAGCCGCCCTACCTGGTAACGCCGGTCACGTACCATGCCGCCAAGACGCCCGCGTAGACGAGCGAAATCACCAGCGAAATGCAGAAAACCTTGCCGAAGAACGGCTCGGGGACTTGCTTCCGCCACGCCCGCACGCACAGGATGATGAGCAAGATTTCGGTCAGGATGGCGAGCCCGTGAAGGGGGGTGTCCAGCGCCGGAAGCGGCTTCATCATCACGGAGGACCAAAGGATCGAGAACTCGCGGAAGAAACCACCGAGCAAAATGTTGAGCAGGTTCCCGACGATGGGGGCAACAATCCCCAGCATGTAGCTGTACTTGTTTTCCCCAAAGAACACCATGATGGCGACGGCAACGTAGATCAGGCTCTTGGTCAGCTCGAAAGGAAAGTACTGTGGAATCGCGAAGGCTCCTGCAACAACCAGCACGACGGTGGTGAACGCAACGACGAAGACGCCTCGGTCGGACATAGGTCAGCTCCTTTGAGGGGATGAAGAACACTCGCTCGCCAAGACCGGCCGGCTTGGCGGCTGAGGTTCAGAGTCCGGGAGAGACTCGGTTCCGCATCTCACTGTGCACTTGGTTCCGGCACGCACCAGCTCGTTTGTCCCGCTGGGTTCAGCGGAGTATAGCACATCGCCCCTAAGCAAGCGCCCCGTTCGGACGGGGATGCGCAGACCCACCGAGCCAGTCGTCCGAGGGCGTTCGGGTCCTTCTCCAAGGCGCAAAGTTGGGTTAGACTGAAGTCCCGCGCCTGTAGCTCAGATGGATAGAGCGCAGACTTCGAATCTGTAGGTCGGGAGTTCGAGCCTCCCCAGGCGCGCCATAACCTGCCAGCCTGTGAGCGTTTAGGGAAGCCCATAACCTACCGAGTGGTAGGGGCCAATTCGCTCTGGCCACCATCTGTGACCACTTCTTGGCGACCGGACGGTAGTGGCGCAGTCTACTTGAGATAGGCAATCACCAGTACATTATGATGAAGTGCCCGGTGACAAAGGCGAGGGCTAGAGGAAGTCCAACGATCAGAAGGTACTGCCCAACAAAGGGCGCAGGGTCCGCAAGGTCAGCGATGTCCCCCTCATCGGACTTTTGTAGAAAAAGATAGAAGAAACCAATCAGGAATACGACCCCGAGGACGGCGGCAAGGATCATGCCTGAATCCACAGGGTTGTACCTCATCTGTTGACGAGGAAGTGTAGAATGCCAGCCGCGAGTATTCCCAAACCCCAGAACGCAAAATCTTCTAGTCCGCTGCCAGCAGTTGCCTCGTCCTCGTACCGTGGGTCAAACCAGGATTCCTTGACGGCTGCGAAGACCGCCGCCGAGATCCCTCCAATAAGCGCTGCCCTATTTCCCCACAGCCAACCTGGGAGCGCTACCGACAGCGCGCCAAGCGAAGCATGGAGCCCCTGAGCGACGGTGTTGAGGCTTAGCGTGATCTTCTCCACGTCTTTAATCTCCCACGCAGAAGCATTTCTCCCAATGAGCGCAACTTCCGTGCTGGTATTCCCCGTAGAGGCAACCTCCAGAACTCCTCGTCGCGCCGGGCCACGCGGTATTTACGCCGTGAATCGGGCACATGGACATGGACTGGCACCCCCTGCGGGGAGTGGGGTTCAGGTAAAGCGCCGTGACCGTGGTCGAAATTGCCATCAGAAGTAGAAGAATTAGACCCTTTATGGCTCCTCCAGTTAGTGCTTTTGGAACTCCCGATACTTCAACCCGCAGATTCCGGTTCTTAGTCTGAGCGCTGCTGTAGCCTGACACCTATTTATGCGAGAGTCAACCTTGGCAGGTGCTTACGTTCCACGGTTTCGAGAATCGGAGAAACTTCGCACTTGGAGCTTCAGCAGCTATGGCAAGGCCGGAGGGGACCCCTTGCGCCCAGCCGGATAGGGCCTTGTAACTCCCCTTTCAATCCGTTATTGTGGCCCGGCAATCCTGATCGCGAATGCGCCAGGTGAGGTTCATCCCGGAATGGCAGGATCCAAAGCAAAGGGGGACATGATCATGTCAGTCGAAAAGAGTATTCATCGTCGCGAGTTCCTGGTAACTACCGCCGGCGTGCTGGCCAGCACGGTCACTTCTGCTTGCCGCGCCGCGACCGCCGAGGAAATCGAGCAGGCCGCGGCCAAGGTGGGCAAGCTGCCACGGCGCAAGCTGGGCAACACAGGGAGAGACGTCACGGTCCTGGTGGGCGCGGGCACTTGGAATAGCGATGGCATTGAAGCGGCCATCCGTTGCGGCGTCAACTACTGGCACAAGGCAGACGAGTGGGGTGGCCGAGTCCCACCGGCCATCCTCAAGAACCGCGAAGCGCACTATTGCCAGGTGTGCGTCGATCGGGCGTATGGCAATCACGAGACGGGTAGGATCGACGAGGAGGCCCACTATCAATTCGTAAAGAAAGCTCTGGCCAAGACCGGTCTTCGCTACTTTGACGACATGCAGTTCCACTTTGGTTTCCACAACGCCGCGGAGGTGAAAAACGAACATGGTTTCTTGCGCGCCTTCGAGCGGCTGAAGAAGGAAGGCTTAGTGCGGCATCTTTGCCTCTCCCAGCATCACTACGGCGGCAATTCGCGCGTTGAGAGCGGGCAGAACGCCGCCGAGATCCTGACTGCGGTTATTGATGACGGGGTCTTCGAGCACGCTCAGTTCTGGTATTCCTACGGCGAAACTGACCCCATGCAGCAATGGGTAAACATGGCGCGACGCAAGGGCTTCGGCACCATCGCCATGAAGACTATGCGCGGCGCGGGGCGCATGAAGGCAGATCGCGAATTCATGAAGAACCTCCCTTCCGGCACTACGCCGCATCACGCGTTGGCTCGATGGCTGACGACGGCTACCGAACTTGATGCCGCCGTCGTTGAAATCAACAATCTGGACCAGTTCGTCGATACGTTCTCCGGCGCGGGTAAGCCTCTGCGAACCATGGACAGCAGGGGCATCGAACAGATGGCGGCTTATGCGAACCGCGAAGTCTGCCGACTGTGTAACGAATGCGCCAGCCACTGCCCGCAGGGAATCTCCGTCGCGGATATTCTCCGCTACGAGCGCTACGCACAGGATTACGGCGAAGGCCTGCGTGCCCGCGTTCTCTATGCCATGCTCGACCGCCAAGGCGACTCGTGCATCGCTTGCGGGGATTGCCTTCCGCATTGTCCCCAGGAACTTGATATACCCCGCAAGCTGGCTGAGTCGCACCGGCTCCTGGTAACAAGGGGCTAGAGACCGGAACCTGATTCGAGAAGTCAATATGGAGATAACGGATTTGTCGCGCAGGGATCTCCTGCGCGCAGCCGGCTATCTGTAGGTCGGGAGTTCGAGCCTCCCCAGGCGTGCCAGCCACACGCCAGCCCGCAGAACAACTCGCAAGACCGATACCCTCCGGGGACATTGGCTGATGGTCTAATTGTAGACTAACCTAAATGTGATCAGTGGAGCGTCAGGGAATTTCCAGATCTGCTTGGGCGACGCGACCCCTTTATCGAGCTGACCCCGCTTTAAACTTGACGGTAGGCCTCCGACGGTGGCCAAACAGGCTGCCGTTTTTCGCTGCCTTGCCCTCGCGCTTTGGGTGCTTTGGGCGTTTTCGGTCGCCTCCGCGGCGCCTCTGATCCTCCATCGGTTGCACTGACCCTGCCGCCAACCAGAGCCCCGCCTCGCTTCCTTTAGGTGTGGCGATTTTCCCCACTTTATTGCGCAGATAGACGAAGTGCCCTGGGCAAATCTCTTCGGTGCTTCAACCGAACGGAAGAGCCCATCCAGGAACTTATCTCGCCCTGTCGAACGCGGCAGGCGGTTGGGACAAGGAGCCTTCCATGAAGAGCTCAGTCGCGCCCGGTGGCGCTGAATCCCTCGCTTCCGCCGGATTGGCACTCCTTTGCCTCCTGACCATAAACTGCACGCGCGAAGCCCAGGTTGATGCCGGGACGTCCGACACACAAACCGTCAAGGGCCGATCGTCCAGGTCCGCGCTCCTCGGTCCGGCACCATCGTCGAGCAGAATGTCAAGGGCGGAACGGGGGTGCGCTCGATCGACAACTCCCCCAACCTTTTCACCATTGCGGATCTCTCGCGGGTCTGGGTGCTCTGCGACGTCTATGCGTACCAACTGCCGCAAGTGCGGCTAGGAGACTTTGCCGACGTGCGCTTGAACGCGTACCCGGACCGGGTGTTGCGCGGGCGAGTAAGCAACATCGCCCGCGTGCTCGACGCCACCACCCGCACCGCCAAGGCGCGCCTGGAATTGGACAACAGCAGCCGTCTGATGCGCGTGGGCATGTTCGCCACCGCCACCTTCCGCTCCGAGAGCCCCGAGTCGCGCGCCGTCGTGCCGGCCACCGCCATCCTCCGATTGCATGACAAGGACTGGGTTTTCCGGCCCGCCGGCGGGCGTCGGTTTCAGCAATTGGAAATCCAGGCCGGGGCCTGATGCAAAACGTGGATGACATCGGCGCCACCCTCCTCAAGGCCCAGGCAGGGACACCGGTGAGGGTCCGCTATGTGGCCACGGTCACTGAGGGGCCGAGGATCCGTCTGGGCAAGCTCGGCAAGGCCATCCACCGCGAGGACGGGCAGGTCATCGATGACGACGTCGTGGAAGGCATTGTGCTCTTGCGCAAAAATGCCGAGGCTGACTCGGTCCTCGATGCTCTCCACGAAAAGGTAAGGTACCTCAACAAATACATCCTTCCGCCCGGGGTAAAACTTGTGCCGTACCTCGACCGCAGCGATCTGGTGCGATACACCACGCACACCGTCCCGCGCAATTTGGGGGCAGGCATCGCCTTGGTGGCCATCGTTCTGTTCGTCTTTCTGGGCAACCTGCGGAGCGCCTTAATCGTCGCGCTCACCATTCCCTTCTCGCTGCTTTTTGCTTCGATACTGCTCGACCTGCGACACATCCCCGCCAATCTCCTTTCCCTCAGTGCCCTGGACTTCGGCATGGTCGTGGACGGGCGCTTGACTCGTTCAAGTGGTGTTTCCTGATTCGGATGACCCTGAGCATGGCCCCGATCGGCGGCCTCCTGGCCCTTCTGATTTCCGGCACCCGCTTCAGCGTGTCATCCGCCATCGGCTCTCTAGCCCTGTTCGGAGTTTCTGTGCAGACCGGCCTAATCATGCTGGAGTATATCAACGGCACCCGTGGGCGAGGCCGAAGCGGCGTGGAAGCAGTCCTCGAAGGATCGGTGATGGGACTGCGGCCAACCAGCATCACCATGGTGGTCGCCACACTGGGGCTCCTGCCGGCGGCGCTCTCCCACGATATCGGCTCGGACTCGCAACGGCCCTTCGCCATCGTCATCGTGGGAGGACTCATCACCGACCTGCTGTTCAGCGTCTTCCTCCTGCCAACGCTCTACGTCTGGATTGCGCGGTCCGGCGACAAGCTGCCTCCCGCCGAGACGGTTTCGGAAGATTGAGAGTCCCGGTAGTGTCCTGGTTTGGAACGTAGCGCCGGGCTTCGGTTCGACTTCGCCCCTCGGCTTTGCTCGGGGCCCTGAGCTTGTCGAAGGGCTCACCGCCCCGAGACTGCCGAGGGGCAGCCCGGCATTCGCCCTGATGAGTCGGGGCGCTACATTCCAATTACGACACTACCGTCCAGTGAGCAGCGGGCGCTCATCTTGCGGAAACCTGTTCACCTACATAGGCAAGCTATGTAGGCTAAAATCTTCCTGCCAGCGGCTGGACCGAATTCGTTGGCACGGCACTAGGCTAGAAAGACCGCTGGCGCCTGTTTCAGGCTACCTATTGTCAGTCCTGGCAATTCCCTGCTTCCCATCATCCCCAGCCTTGACGCCGGTCAACCTGGGTTCCGCAAGGATCAGGCGTTTGCCCAGGTCGGTATCCGGCATCGTCCCCCCCTCGATTCCGAGGTTTACCTTATTGTCAAAGCCTTTCCAGTGTCGCATTCTCAACCTAAATTCGTCGGGGGTGACGCCATGGAAGGTGACGACGGCTGCGGGCAAGAAGATGACGACCGGCGACTGATGCGGCGTATCTATTACCTGTGGGATGAGGCCATCCGGGACGCCTGCCGCTGGTCCTCGGTCCCGGCGGAATTCCTCGCCACGCTGATTGCCAACGAATCCGGCGGCGAACCTGGCCGGACGCAATTCCAACCTCAACTCTATCGAGGCCTGCTGGCCGTCCGGAGTGGCGAGCGGTTGCACTATGCGACGGTCACGCGAGAGGACCTCCGGGTGGTAAAGGACGAACAGCTCATGGAGTACGCTGCCACCTATGGGCTGACACAAATCATGGGCTGCCAAGTCCTGCGCGACCGCGTCTCACCCCACCGCCTGCTCGAACCCGAGTTGAATCTCCGCAAGTCGCTTCAGTTGCTGGCTATCTTCGCCGAGTATTGCCAGCTAGATTTAGGTACGGAGTTCGAGGAATTGCTGCGCTGCTGGAACACCGGGCGGCCCGACGGCGTCACCGCGGATCCCGAATACGTTCAAAACGGGCTGCGGCGGATGGCCATCTATCGGGAGTTCAGTCGCCCCATGGCGGCCACCACACGAGCGGAGCTTGCGGCCCCCGTCCCGGCCGCCGTGCCTTAGGAAGCCCCCCTGCCGCCTCCGGTACTCCCCTGCCTCAACGCCGGGCAACGCCGGCTTGCCGTGTGCCATGACGCTTCGCCAGTTTCAGCCAAGGGCAGGCGCACGGATCGTGGACCGCTGTCTCAAAATACCTTGGATAACGGGGTAGCGAGGGGTCAGAACGAACCGCGGCTGATCAGTCGGAGGTCTCGCTGGGAGCCTCGGTGAGTCCGTCGATGCCGTATTGGCGAATCTTATACTGCAAAGCCCGCAGGCTGATCTTGAGCACCTTCGCGGCTTCCTTCCGGGAACCCCGGGTTTGCTCGAGTGCCCGGATGATCGCCTCGGTCTCGGCTTCCTGCTTGACAGCTCGCACCAGCGATTTCAAGCCGCCGCTGTGGGGGAGGGCTGGCCGCCGGGCCGCCGGCTCGCGAAGGATCTGGTCGTTGGATTTCGAATCGAGCATAGTCAGCACCTGATCTTCATCGCCCAGGATGAGGTAGCGCTTCACAACGTTTTCCAGTTCCCGCACGTTTCCCGGCCAGAGGTAACGCAGACAAACATCCAGCATTTTTGTGGAAACGTGAAAACGCGGACGACCGTAAAGATCGGCCCAGGTCGTGGCGAAGTAGTTCAGGAGTACCGGGATGTCTTCCTTGCGGTCACGCAAGGGCGGCAGGTGAATCGTGAAAGCACTCAAGCGATAGTAGAGGTCGGCGCGGAACTTCCGAGTTTCGATAGCCTGGTGAATATCAACGTTCGTGGCGGCCAGGACTCGCACATCAACTTTGGCCGAGGTGTTGCTGCCCAGGCGGGAGAATTCCCCGTCCTGGAGGACATGCAAGAGTTTCGCCTGCGGAGGAATGGGCATTTCCGCGATTTCATCCAGCATAATCGTCCCGCGGTGGCAGACCTCAAACTTTCCTGGCTTGGCCTGGCGAGCCCCGGTGAAAGCACCGGCTTCGTATCCGAAAAGCTCGCTTTCCAGTAATTCGACGGGAAGCGCCGCGCAGTTTACCTTCATGAAGGTTCGATGCGAGCGCGCGGACTGCTTGTGGATCAGCCGGGCAATCACTTCCTTGCCTGTCCCGCTTTCCCCCAGCAAGAGGACCGGAACATCAATATTGGCGACCAGGTCTACCTGCTTGCGAACTTCCAACATCGCGGGACTAGCCGCGACATAAGACCAATTGTCGCCCAGCCTTTTGACCTCCCGCGCGGAGGGAGGAGGTGATGCGGCGGGAAGGCCGGACTCCTTCAGGGCCGGCACCGAGGCGTCGTCCTCCGCCGCTGGGGTAACTGACCGCTCATAAACCGCCGACAGGGGAATAGCATGGTTCAAACCGACCTCCGTCAACTCTCCAGCTCACCCTGGACAAGATGTTTCACTAGCTTACACTGGGGATCGGCGCGGCGCTATCCGGTGAAACCCTGATTTGAGGCGGGAAATGCCCCCGATTGATGGCTGGTTACCCATTGGCGGACAGCTGAGGAATCTCGCGCGACGTAGGTACGACTTTATGTCGACAGCAGCGGCGACTTTATGTCGCCATAAGTGAGGTGGCGACATGAAGGCCCTTCTACAGGAGAGAGTGGCGCGGCGTGAAGCCGCCTCTACGCTTCGATCCAACCCCGGCGGATGGCATAGCGGACAAGCCCGGCGATCCCATGCGTGCCGAGCTTGCTCATAATGTTGGTCCGGTGGGAATCCGCGGTTTTGACACTGATCTCCAAGACGGAAGCAATTTCCTTGGTTGTCTTCCCTTCGGCGATGAGTTGCAGGACTTCGCGCTCGCGAGGGGTAAGGGGGTCGGGCGCGCCGGTCCTTCTCTCCAGGTAGGCCCGCACAATGGCGCGGGAAATCTTGGAGCTCAGGTAGGTTGCCCCTGCGCAGACTTCTTTGAGGGCGCGGACCAGGTCCGAGGCCGCTTCGGTTTTCACAACATATCCGGTGACGCCGGCCTGCAGGGCATCCAAAACATACTGCTCTTCCGTATGCATGGTGAGAAGGATTACTTTCATCCTGGGGAGCTCGCGGAGGATTTCCCGCGCCGCGTTCGTCCCGTTAATGAGAGGCATGCCCAGATCCAGGACCGCCACGTCCGGGTGAAGCTCTTTGGCCAGACGAATAGCCTCGTAACCGTCCGCCGCCTCTCCCACCACGTTGAAGCCTTCCTGTTGGAGCAAGGACTTGATGCCTTGCCGGACGATCTGATGGTCATCAGCCAGAATGATTCGGAGTGGCATCTTGTTTCTCTACAGGAATGGTAATCCGCAGCTCGGTCCCGCGACCAGGGCTGGAATGAACTCCAAACGTCCCGCCCAAAGCATCGAGCCGGTCCCGAATGCCGGTCAGGCCAAGGCCGCGCTCGCCCCTCCGGCCCAGGACTCCGGACACGTCGAAGCCGACCCCGTCGTCTTTGATCCAGCAGCGAAGCAGATTGCCCTCGCTCAGAAGCTTGACGTTAACGCGCTTCGCCTGGGCGTGGCGAGCGACATTCGTCAGGGCCGCCTGGACTACACGGTAGATGACTACCTCGACGGGTGGGGGAACCCGCACGTCCCTCGCACATTCTACACCAACCACCAGCCCCGTTCTCCTCGAAACGCTTTGCGCAAGAAATTCCAGGGCCGGGACGAGTCCCAAATCGTCCAAGATCGTCGGGCGCAGCTCGTGGGAAAACTGCCGCAGTTGTTCCTCAATCTGATCGAGGAGTTGCTTGACGTTCTGCAGACCCTTCCGCGCCTCGGGGGACATATCCCCGGCGAGCTCTCCCAAGGCAATGTGGACCGAGGCGAGAAGCTGCCCCGACTCGTCGTGGAGCGCGTTGGCAATTCTCTTGGCTTGCTCCTCCAAGGCTTCATTCATCCGTTGGATCGCCTCTTCGGCTCGCTTCTGTTCCGTAACGTCGCGGATGGCGGCCAGGACGAGCGTGCCCCCTTCGGCTTCCAAGGGGCTGAGACTGATTTCGACCGGGAATTCATCGCCTCCCCTGCGCAGGCCAATCAGCGCCAAGCCCGTCCCCATGGGCCGCACGCGGACCTCAGCAAAGAACTTCTCACACTGCGCCTTATGGCGTTCCCGGAAACGTTCCGGCACAAGGATTTCTAGCCCCTTTCCCAGTAACTCCTCGCGCTGGTATCCGAAAAGCCTCTCTGCCTGTGCGTTGACTAAGATCATTCTTGTCTGCCGGTCGATCACCACCATGCCATCGGGCGCCGCTTCCAAAAGATCCCGGAATATCCGCGCCGCACGCGCGCGCTCCGTGATATCACGGGCGATGCCCTGGACCCCGATGGGCTGTCCCTCCTGATAGATGAGCCGCGTGCTGAGATCCAACGTGACCCGTCGGCCATCTTTGGTAATAATCTCCGCCTCGTAGATGGTCGGCTCCCCGCTGCGGATTTTCCGGCTCAGCATTCGCTCCACGAGTTCCACAAACTCCGGAGCGAAAAGCCGTCGGAAACTCATCCCACAAAGCTCATCGCGCGGGTAGCCGGTGATTTCCTCGCCGGCCCGATTGATGGAGGTGAAAATTCCTTGGAGATTAGCCGTGAAGACGATGTCGTTGGCGTTCTCCAGAAGCCCGCGATAGCGTTCTTCGCTGGCCCGCAGCGCGGCATTGGCTTCGCGGAAAGAGCGATGAGTCATCTCGAACGGGGAGAGGCTCTCGGCAAAGAAAGTCGCCGCCGCGCTGGCCAGCGTGGCGATGTCCTTCTCTTTGGTGCGGGATAGCATCTCCGCCAAGATCTCCTGGTAGATCGCCGTGATATCCAGGACGCCTAAACCGCCGTCGATGGCTCTGCGGCCCAGTTCATAGGCTCGCTGGAGGGCGGGCTCCCCGTCGCCCTCCAGGTAGGCCTGGAAAGCGGACGCGTATTCGTCGTGCAGTCGGGAGGAGCTTTCAGTCACGGCGAATATCCTTAATAGAAGACACCCCAGAAGGCAACGTCAACGGGCGTTCCTGGCGCGACTGTGTCCATGGTGAGCCCGGGCAACGCTCACGCCCCGCCGGGATCAGGCTCGATAGCCACGATGCTTTCCTGGCGACGCAGGCGAATTATATTCGCCTGATCGCGGAGTCTTCGCGTCTCGAACGTGTTCAGCGGGACCCTGGACGCCTTGTGAAATTATAACTCCGCCAGAGCGAAACTCGCCTCCTTTCTTTTCTTTACCACCTCACCTTCAAATGTGCCGCCCGTGACCGCAAAATCCGGACAGGCCGACTGGCTAGCGGACCCCCTTCGGTCGTCAGTCCCCGAGTCTTTTGGTCGAACATGGGCCCCTGTAGTTGCTGCGGGTGAGCACTCTGCCTGCCAAAGGCACGGCTGGCAAGCCCCGCATGATTTTCGCGCCAGCCCACCCGCTTCGGGCGCCATACGCAGCAACGGAAGTCTCTCCTGCGACCGTCAGCCGCGAAAAAATTTGCACGGAGCGCGAATCCCCTTGCGCGAGGCCGGGAATTTGACCCGCCTCAATTTCTTCTCGACGTCCTTCGCGGCACTCATTCCATAAGACCGAAGCTGTTGATGCGCTTAGAGATAACCTCGCGACCCGGGGTGATCGGATGTCTTGCAGCGGGAAAAAGAAACCGGCGGTGGTTGGAGAACTACGTGCTACTCCCCTAGCCGATGAGATAGTGCTCGATGTTCGACAGCGGTGTTCGGCTTTTCTGATCCACCTCTGAAAACAGGGCTTTGGTCAACTCTTCTCGCGCAACTAAGGAGTGCTTGATGGATGAAATAATCCCGTCGGCGCGCACGCCGGGCGACGGCGAAACGATGCGGGGACCGGCGCAGAACCGGTCGACGGACATCGCAGATTCCGAATCTACCTGGCACGCCCTCTACACGCGGCACCAACACGAAAAGGTCATTGCTCACCTTCTGGCACACAAAGGGTTTGAGGTTTTCCTTCCTCTCTATACCTCCAGCCGTCGCTGGAGGGACCGGACCAAAACGCTTTCCTTGCCGCTGATCCCTTGTTACGTGTTCTTTCGCGGCGGACTCGACCGTCGACTAGACCTCATGAGTACGCCGGGTGTTCACTCCTTGGTGCGGAGCGGGGACGAAATCGCGGTCATTCCTGAAGCGGAAATTCAGGCTGTCCGCCAAATCGTCGAGAGCCGCGTTCCGGCTGAACCCCACCCCTTCCTGAAGTGCGGTGATCGCGTCAGGGTCAAAGCCGGCCCCTTGGAAGGAGTCGAGGGCATATTGCTCCGCAAGAAGGATCAATTTCGGCTGGTCCTTACAGTGGAAGCGCTCCACCGAAGTATTTCCGTCGAGCTCGACGCAACGGCGGTCGACCCCCTGAACAGCCCACCGGTGCGGGCGGAGCAGCCAATGCAGATTAGTTCACCAGCCTATGCCTTGTGACACGGGTCATTTTCGGCCAGAGCTACTGAGTCCAGCCTTCGGAGACTCCGTATTGCTTATCCAGCTAACTCTCAAAAACTTTTCGTGCCCACGCAAAAGTTTGCGTGTCCAACGGGATGCCACCAGACTGGGGACGGCCTCGGGGAGAACGCTCGAGACTCCCCACGCCAGGCGGGAAGTCATTGAAAGGGCAGCGAAGAATCGCGCCGTTGGCGCGCGAACCCGCCGTTCCGTTGAAGCTTCCACAGAAACGCGAGTTTGGTATCCCGCATGCACTACGACCAGTCGGGCTGAATCACCAGAGTACGCATTACAAATTCTGGACGCCAATATGCACCATCTGAGTATTCGACTGTTCGAGCTTCTCCTCAAGGAAAAGGTCGTCGCCTTCTCACTGCGAAGGCAAGAAGCGCCAGGAGCAATGGCAGACGCGGGAACAACAATTATCCTTGTCATTATTTGCGGTGGATCAAGAAACGCAGCAGGTAAGGTCGGACCGACCTACGCGTCACAAGTGGCCTCGGGAAGATGCTTCCTTTTGAGTGTCCACGTTACGTCTCGCGGTCGGGCCGTTATTTCCCTGGATGCCTTGCCGGGAGTCGATGCCGTCGGGACTGAGCCGTGCCGGATGGCAGACGCGACAGCGCTACCCGCAGAGATGCCGGTGGCGATGGTCCCCGTTGGCTTCCTGGCGTGTGCTACGGCATGACGCATCGGGAGAAGCAAGATCCGATTGCGGGCATGACCACTCTGAGATGTTGGAGCGACCAATGCAAAGAAGCGAACACAACAAGAAGTTAGCCGTGGGATTGACGGTGATCGTAGGAATGGCGATGGGGGCCTTGGCCTCGCTCGCTGCCGACGATCAGGCGGGTCCCGCATCCGGCTTCACCACTGCCAACCAAAGCGGGAACGCCGCCATGGATCGGGCCGCGAGTAGCAGGCCGCCTGCTCTACAGCGGCGCAACCCTCGCTATCAGCTCGAGACCGGTGACGTCATTGAGCTAGTTTTTCCCCTCAGCACCGAATTCAACCAGGCCGCGACGGTGCA
This sequence comes from Terriglobia bacterium, assembly GCA_020072655.1. Lineage (GTDB taxonomy): Bacteria > Acidobacteriota > Terriglobia > UBA7540 > UBA7540 > JAIQGB01. The sequence continues at coordinate 23,779 of JAIQGH010000014.1, forward strand.
GCCTGATGGTTACATCAACCTGCTTAGCGTTGGCGACCTCCATGTCGAGGGAATGACGACACCGGAACTCACGCAGAGGTTGCGCGAGGTCTACGGGAAGATTCTGCACGATCCGGTCATCACGGTCCAGCTCAAGGAATTTGAAAAGCCTTACTTCGTTGCCTTTGGAGAAGTGATGCGGCCCGGCAAATACGATCTGCGTGGCCTCACAACGGCGACGCAGGGGGTGGCATTGGCCGGCGGATTCACTCAGGACGCGAAACACAGCCAGGTGCTGCTGTTCCGCCGTGCCTCTAACGACTGGGTGGAAGTAAAGAAACTCAACATAAAGAAGATGTTCCAGGCCGCGAACCTCGGGGAAGACGTGACGCTGCAACCTGGTGACATGTTGTTTGCACCCAAGAGTGCCATTGGCAAGATCAGAACATACATACCGAGATCGACAGTGGGGATGTACACCCGTCCCTTTGCTCCACTCGGGTATTAACCCACGATCGCTTGAGAGTGAGGTCTAACATGGAAGGTCAGAACCATCGTAGCAACGGGCACGCCCAGGCAAAGTCCACGACGCCACGCGATCTGGTGGCGGTCGTGTTTCGTCGCCGTCGCCTGATCCTGTATTCCTTTCTGGGGATCCTTCTGCTGGCCGTTCTGGCCGCGCTGATCCTGCCGGAGCAGTACCAGGCGCAGATGGTCATTCTGGTGAACCGCGAGCGTGTCGACCCTGTTGTAACCTCCGAACAAAACAACACCGCACCGGTCGCGCCGGCCGTGACAGAGCAGGATTTGAACTCCGAGGTCGCGCTGCTTCAAAGCCAGGACCTGCTGGAAAAGGTCGTGCGGGAGTGCAAGCTCTATCAGCCAAAGAGTTACTATTTTTGGGCGCGCCTGTTTCCCTCCTCCCGCGCCGACGCGGCCGGACAAACGACAGAGCCCGACCCGGCAGCGGTCGAGAAAGCGGCCCGGAAACTGGCCAAGCAGCTCAACGTCGAATGGGTGAACAGGAGCAACCTGATCACCGTTAGTTACGAAACGCCGGACCCGCAACTGTCAGCCCGCGTTCTGAACACGTTGGAGAAAGCGTACCTGGAAAAGCACGCTGCCGTTCACCGGCCCACAGGGACTTACGAATTCTTCCACGACGAGACAGCCCAGTATGGGAAGGCGCTGGCGGACGCGGAGACGCGCTTAGTCGCGTTTACGAGTACCCCGGGCGCAGTCGTCGCAGGCCAGATGGAGAAGGACCTCGCCTTGCAGAAGCTCAGCGAGTTCGACGCTTCGCTGCAGCAGACGCAGGCGGAAATCGCCGGGACCGAGCAGCGCATTCGATCCCTTGAGACGCAACTGCCAGCGGTTCCTGCCCGCATGACCACCCAGGTTCGCACGGCGGACAATGGCCAGCTTTACGAACAACTGATGTCCACCCTGTTGACCCTGGAACTGAAGCGCACGGAGTTGCTCAGCAAATTCGAGCCCACCTACCGGCCGGTGCAAGACGTCGAGACGCAGATTGCGCAGACTCGCGCTGCCATCGCGGCGGCCGAGAAGTCTCCTGTCCGGGACGAAACCACCGACCGGGACCCAACTCATGAGTGGCTGAGAGGGGAACTGGCCAAAGCCCAAGCTGATTTGGCTGGCCTGCAGGCGCGCGCGGCGGCCACTGCCGGCGCGGTGAATGCTTACCAGAAGAAAGCTCGGTGGCTGGGGCAGATGGATGTCGCCCAGGAAGACCTGACCCGCAAGGTGAAAGTGGCGGAAGACAGTTACCTGATGTACCTCCGCAAGCAGGAGGAGGCCCGCATCTCCGATGCGCTGGATCGCAACCGGATCGTCAACGTCTCCATCGCGCAGACGGCGGCCGCGCCCGTCCTGCCTGCCTATCCGCAGTGGCTCATCGTCGTTCTGGGCGCTGTTTTGGCCCTGGTGGTAAGCACTGGGGTGGGCTTCGGTTCCGACTACTTGGACCCGACGTTCAACACGCCCGATGAGCTCGCATCGGCTCTGGATATTCCCGTGCTCCTGACTGTGCCCAAGAAGAAGGCCAATGGTGACGGGGTGGGGATCCATGTTTCTTGATTTCTACAAACTCCCCGAGCAGCCTTTCGGTGTGACGCCGGACCCGAGGTATCTCTACCTCAGTCCAACCCACCGCGAGGCGCTGGCCTCCCTGCTGCATGGAGTCCAATGCGGCCGCGGCTTCATGACCCTGGTTGCAAAGCCGGGCATGGGCAAGACGACCCTGCTTTTCTGCCTGCTGGAGCGTCTGCGCCGTTCGGCGAAGACCGCCTTCCTTTTTCAAACACAGTGCAACTCGCGGGAGCTTCTCCGGCACCTGCTAGCGGACCTGGGAATCGACACTGGCACCGAAGATGTGGTCGAGATGCACCGACGGTTGAACAAGTTCTTGGTTCGCGAGGCGGAAAGAGGCCGCCGCACAGTCGTGATCATCGACGAAGCGCAGAACCTGCACGATGAGGTTTTGGAATCGGTACGTTTGCTTTCCAACTTCGAGACTCCTTCCGCAAAGCTGATCCAGGTGATTCTAGCCGGCCAGCCGCCGTTGGCCGACAAACTGGCCAGCCCGTCTTTGGTGCAATTGCGTCAGCGGCTCGCCATGGCGGCCCGCCTGGAACCCTTCACCGCCGCAGAAACGGATCGCTACATCGATCATCGTCTTTGGGCCTCGGGACACAGTGGCGCCGACCCGTTCAATGCAGAAGCCCGGGCCCTGATCGCCGCTCTAAGCGAGGGCATACCTCGAAACATCAACAACCTTTGCTTCAACGCGTTGTCGCTCGGGCGGGCATTGCAGCGAAAACCGATCGACGCCTCGATCGTGGAGGAGGCTGCGGCCGATGCGGACATCACTCCACTCGGCTCGGAGCGGCCCAAGTCTCGGAACGCCGCGGCCAGTTTTCCGGCAGGCCAGTCCGTCTCTGCGCCGCTGACGGGGCAACGCGCATTACTGCGCGCGATGGTGATGGCAGGCAAGGCCTCTCAATCCCCAGCGCCGCCCCAAACCAAGGCAAGCGAAGCCGTTCAGCATGCTGATCCCAAGGCTTCTCCCGGGGCACCATGCCTCTTTACCCCCGTTGAGAAGGCTAGATCATCCCGGCGGATCCCCCAGGTCGCCGCAATCTGCGCCGCGCTGCTATTGCTCCCGTTGTTCGCGATTCGCCCCGCCGCTAAAGAGGGAGGGCCAGCCCTGCCGGCCGCCCGGGCCGCAGTTGCTCCGACCTCAAGCCCAAGCACCGTGAGTGTGGTTGCGAAGCCGAACGAAAACTTGACGAGCATTAGCAGGTATCATCTCGGAGGGTTTGACGACAAAACTGCGATCAAAATCCGGCAACTTAATCCCAAGTTAACCAACCTGAACCACATCGAAGCAGGGCAACACATCCTCCTCCCTCAGCAGCCCGAGGATCGGGGATGGCGCGAAAACTTAAAACCAGAAGAAGAGACCGGACAGGGGTCCGGATCGAGGAGGGGTGTCCAGTGAGCAAGAATTTTGAACTCCTGAGCCAATTAGGGGAAGAATTGACGAGCGTCGAACCGCGTCCCGGTGCGGCTGCACCTAGGAATCTCAACGAGCTTCCTACCCGCACTGTCAAAGTGACGACGTCGGAAGATGAAGACGCGCTTGTGCAGCGCGTATTCTTCCTCTCAGGCCGAGAGGCCGCCAAGTCGGTAGTGTTCTGTGCCGTCGACCAGCACGACGGTTCCGGCTCTTTGTGTGCGCGGGTCGGCGAAATCCTTGCGGCACGCACGGGTGGGCGCGTGTGCCTGGTCGATGCCAGCCTGCGCTCCCCCTCATTGCAGGGGCGCTATCCGGAGGAAAATGCGCGGGCTGGTAGCAGCAAAAGCCTCGAGCCGGGAGGCGCTCCGGTCTCGGTCCGCCAAATCGGCGACAGCAACCTTTGGCTGTTGTCAGCCGGCTCTCGGAACGCTGCAGAGGCAAGCCGTGTCTCTGCGGACCGCCTGCGGGATCAGATTCTGCAAGTGCGCGGACAATTCGACTATGTCCTCATCAGCGCACCGCCGGTCAGTCTTTCTGCCGATGCCGCAGTGCTGGGGCAACTGGCCGACGGAGTCATCTTGGTCGTCAAAGCGGGCTCGACACGGCGGGCAGCGGCCATGAAGGCAAAGGAAAGTCTTGCAGCTTCCAACGTGAGGCTGTTGGGAGCAATCCTGAGTGAACGCAGCTACCCCATCCCAGAGTCCCTCTACCGAAGGCTATAGAGAGGAACCCCGGCGGCAAGCGGGTCGGGTGGGAAGTACAGCAGGTTCAGGGCAAAGTGTTTTGGGGCCATGAATGTAAGCCACAGGGCGGAGCTACGCCCTGCGAGCGGCGAGTCTAGCCAAACACCTCTCGACACGGCGCCTTTCGGTCCGCCAGTTTTCCATCCGCAGGTCAGGGACCCCAAGAGTGAAACCATACGAACATAATGCGACGCTGACGCAAGAGGCTGCGAGTGAGACGCCTGTGTCTCCGTTCGTCACAACAATGGTCGTGCCGCGGGGGGCTCCAACCGAAGCTTTCAGTGCCCTCCCCGCCCGCCGGAAGCCTCATCCGCTGGTCCGGGATCTGGCCTTCAGTGTGGCGAGTGAGTTCAGCGTTCTTGCCGCAGGCGTGTTAATCGTCTCTCTCGTGGGCCGGCTGCTGGGCCCTGTCGCGTTGGGCGAGTTCTTGCTGTTGCGGCGGGTCAGCGCCTGGCTCGTCACAGGTACCCTGCTGGGGATGGCGAATGCTCTTCCGCGTTACGTGGCCCACGCTGTAAAGAAGCCGGCGGAGGAGCGCCGGGCGTATTTCTTGGCCGGCTCGGCTTGTTTACTGGCTTCGACGATCGGCGTCGGACTGGTTCTGTATTCGGGGCGGCAATCCTTTGCGCGCTGGCTGTTCGGCGATGCCAGTTTGGCCAATCTCATCCTTCCACTTTGTCTTTTGCTCGCCGGTCTGGCTGCCCAAACTGCCGTCTACGGCTATTTCCGGGGAACGATGACCTTTCGGCGCGCCAACGCGATTCAAGTTTTCCATTTCGCCGTTATCCCCGTCGTGGCCGTAATTCTCCTTTATCCCACGCGTTCGGTCGCCTTAATTCTAAATGTGACGGGAGGCGCCACCATCGTTGCCGCCGCCATATTTGCGGCCCCAATTATTCGCGAACTTGCACACAATCGGTTGCCGCGATTGCGGCCTTACGCCGTCGAGCTCTTGAAGTACGGTGTGGGGCGAGTTCCCGGGTACTTCGGCAGTACCGCGCTCTTTGCGCTGGGACCGATGATCGCCGCTCACTTCGTGTCTATGACCGAAGTCGGTTATCTGCTCGTGGGCTCCAATTTGTTGGTGGTGCTTGGTTACACGGTCGGTCCTCTGAGCGTGGTTCTCTTGTCCAAGTTCAGCGTGATGCTCGGCCAGAATCGCAAGGCAGAAGTGCGCGCGTCGCTGGCACACCTGATGGGGGCCACTTTGGACCTTTCGGTCTTCGCCACACTCCAACTTGTCGTGTTTGCCGACCCGCTGGTGCGCCTCTGGGTAGGATCGAAATTCGTGGAGGCGATCCCTGTCGTTCGGCTGCTTACCTTGGCGGTCCCTCCCTATCTGTTCTACATGGCCTTGCGGAGCAGCATCGATGCCATATCCGTAAAGCCGCTGAACACCGGGAACGTTCTGGTCGCCATCGTGATTTACCTGGGGCTGACGGCTGTGACCTTGAAGTTTCTGCCCGTCCATTCACTGCTCGAGGGCATTGCGGGATCTCTGGTAGTGGCGCTCGTCGCCCTCGGCATCCTGACCGCCCGCACGTTCAAGGAACTCTACGAGTTGAGCATCCCCTGGCGCCGCTGTGGCCCCTCATTACTGGCCGCGTTCGCATTGGGTGTTGCCAGCCTCCTGTTCCGCTGGATCCTGGGCTTTCACGAAAGTCCCGTTCTGGCGGTCTCCTTTGGCCTCGTGGTCAGCGGCGTCTTCGTGGGCTTGTTGATGAAACTGGGGTCCCCCTGGCTGGGGTTTGTTTGGAAGATGGCGTTTTCCGGCGTGAAGTTGGCAGATCTTGCTTCCGGAAGCCGTGCCGCGTAAGGGGAGATATTATGCGCAAGACGCTTCTCAAATTCCTGCTATCCGCTGTCATCCTCCTGGTCGCGATCTTCGGCCTTAGCGAGGCTCTCGAGCTGCGGATCGGGCCGATTTGGGTGTTCTTGGGCATCATCTTGGCGTCGTCTCTCCTGGTCGCCCTAGTAAAGTTCCCGGCCGCGTTCATTGTTCCTATTTTGTTTATATCGCGAGGAATGGAGCTGCCCGTCCCAGCCGCTTTACATGGCCTGATCCACCTGGAAGCCCTTTCCGTCGGGGTAGGTCTCCTGGGCGCTGCCTGCTTTTTGCGCCTGCTCTCCCTTTGCAGCGATAGGCAATCCTCGATCGGTGATCTCTTCAGGAACCGAGGGAAAGCAATCCTCATCTTTGGCCTGTTCGCAGCCGTGGTCACCATCAGTTATACCTACACTCGTGCTCCTCTCTATGGAAGTGACAAGCTTTGGAGCTTCCTGATTATCGGAGGGCTATCGTTTTTCGCGCCCTTCATTCTGCTCCGAGAGGAGAAGGATTTTCGGCATTTTGCTCTCGCCACCATGGGCTTGGGCCTGCTTCTGGTCCCGGGCAGGCTGATGTCGGTATCACATGGCTCCGTCGGACCCGGTGAAAACGTTGTGCATATCGGGATCGGCCAACTCATTGGGCTGGCGCTTCTGCTGGTTATGAGCTTCCGATTCTCTGAAAGCCGCCTGGTAAAGTTCCTGGTTTTGCTCTCCCTCCCCGTGTTGGCTGCGGGACTGATCGCTGCCGAGGCACGGGCCCCTCTGTTCGCGCTGTTGTTGGTTCTCGGCGCTTTCACGTTCACCCGCCAGGGAAGGCAGCTCCTCATCTCCTCGCGTTTAACCCTGATTGGGATCGCGGCGATTGTGGCCGCAGCGGTCGTCATCCCCGCCTTTTGGTTCCGGGGTGACGCAGCAGCGAAGTACCGGGCAAAAACTGAGGAGGTGGTCGGCTTCACAAATGGCACCTGGTCCGACCAAACCAGTGGTGGGAGGAGACTGGTGCTTGCCGCCGCCGCGCTCGATGGTATCGCGGACAAACCGATCATCGGGTGGGGCGTGGGTGGATGGAGCACTTATTATGCCCATGACGACGCGTGGCAATACCCCCACAACCTCTTCCTGGAAGTGTGGCTTGAAGAGGGCCTGCTGGGTCTTGCCGCCCTTGCAGCGCTCCTGTGGATGGCCTTCAAGGCGGCGAAAAGGGCCTTTGACGAGGCTAGCGGCCGGTTTGCCTTTGTGCTTCCTGCTTTGGCTTACTGCCTGCTGATCACCATGACGAGCGGTGATATTGACGATAACCGGTTTCTCTGGTTTTGGTGCGGCGTGGCATTGGTGGCTTACCGCATGATTGGGACCGATCGGCAAGAAGAACTCTCGGCAAACAGCGCTTCGGTGTCATAGGATGCGGATCTTTCTCGAATTCTCGCCTGGACAAACGTCAGTCCACCGCTCTCGCATCGGCTATGCTTTCCGCCTGTTCTGCGCTATTTACGGACACCAGCCTGTCGAGCAGCCTGAGCGTGCCGATGTCTGGATCACCTATGCGCCTGGCCGCCCCGGGAGAATCTCCCAGCCCGGCCTCAGGCTCAGCAACCTCTACCAGCCCCGCTCGCCTTACAAGGCCGCGCCTCCGCCGCGAGGGTATGCCCAGAATGGCGACGATACGGTGGTCTTTTATCCCCCCGTGGACGGGCAGGAGCCGGATTGGCTGGCCGAAATTTTCGAATGGGTCTCCTGCGCGGATGAATACAGCGTCGAGACACGCGATTCCGTGGGACGTCCAGCTTTTGCGGACACCTATGCGGGCCGGCACAGGCTAAACCTCCGCGCGCCATACGCGGCGGTGGCGATGCGGCTCCTCCAGCGCGCCCTCGGCCGACTCGCGCCCGGCGTTCCGTTAGAACCCCAGAGCCCCGTCCAAGCCGTTCGACACGCTATCGTCCCGACCCACGACGTGGACTACCTCGCCGTCGGCCGTGTCAGCGGCATGCTCCGTTTGGCAAAGAACGCTGTCATCTCCTGCCTGATACCCAAGCGTCCCGCGTTGGGCCTTAAGCAGGCAATGATGGCCCTGCGGCTTGCCTTGGGCGGGCGAGACCCCATGGACCAGATTGCAGCCCTCGCCAAGGGGGAGGGGGAACGAGCCGTCACGGCAAGTTACTACTTTCTTTTACAGCATCTGCATCGGCGAGACGCCAACTACACGATCAGACAGCCAGGGCTCGTGAATCTGATGCGCTCCCTGGAGGCCCAAGGAATGGAGATCGGGGTTCACGGCTCTTACACAAGCCTCGATGAACCTGGCCGGCTAGCCGCCGAATACGACTGCCTGCGCGGACAAGGCTTCCGACCGCAGGGTGGCAGACAGCATTGGTTACGGTTCACGCTCGACCGCCTGATCCCCGCCCTGGAGCGCGCCCGAGTACTCTATGACACATCAATCGGGTGGGACCGACTAGGATTCCGCGCCGGAGCCTGCTTCGCATTCCCTCCTTACAACTTTGAGCAAGAGCGCCCGGCAACTTTCCTTGAGATTCCGATGGCGATCATGGACGTGAGCCTCCGGTATGAGGTGAAAGACGTCGCGGACTGGTATAGCGAAGCAGCGGAGGTGCTCTCAGTGAGCCGGCGCTACGGGTGGGGTGGTATCTCCCTGCTCTGGCACCCTGCTGCCTTCGGAGGCGGTTGGCTCTCGCCCGAAGCAGGCCACGTTTTCTGGCGCTTACTGGATGACCGAAACCAACAGGGTGATACCTGGCTAAGCGCCAAAACCTTCCTGCAGGCGGTCCGGCAGAGATACGTTGACGTCGGGCTATTGTCTGCACAAGACGAGTCCGCTGGAGCAGGCGCGCGGGTCATCTCGCGAAAACGCCTGGAGCAATTGGTAACTGCCTGATTAGCTGATTCCCCCCACATCTTAAGGCTCTCAGCAGCTCGGGAGGATAGCGTGCACGTCCTGTTAACCGATGACAGTTACTATTCCTCGCTCGGGATCGTGCGCAGCCTGGGGAAAAAGGGGATTCGCGTCTCCGTATTGGCCGACACTCCGGTAGCGCTGGCCTCCCGTTCGCGCTACTGCTCGGGGAGATACTCCGTCCCTCATCCCGGCGAGGAATCTTATGTGCCGGCCGTCGTCAGCATTCTCCGCCGGGTCCACTTCGACTTGGTTATCTCGGTGGGGTACGCGGCCACACTGGCGCTAGCTGAGCACAAAGCAGAGCTCAATTCAATCACCAAACTGGAGGTGGCCGATTACGAGAAGATCCGAGGGGCCGCCGACAAGTGTTACGCGAATGAGCTGGCGACAGCCGTGGGCGTGCCGGCGCCCAAAATGGCCTGCCCGGCGAGCTTTGATGAGGTCGTCCAAATCTCGGCTGATTTCGAATACCCTGTCGTCATAAAGCCGGCCAACGAAGGGCCTAAGGAGGCCGTTCACTATGCGCGGACGCGGCAGGAACTGCTCAGTTTGTACCGGGCCTCGAGCGAGCCAAACAACGGGCGCGGCAGCTACCGGTTGATGGTCCAAGAGTTCGTCCCCGGTTACGGGTGCGGATTCTTCGCTTTGTACCAGCATGGGGTGTGCAAGCGAGTTTTTATGCACAGGCGAGTCAGGGAGGCCCCTCCGCTCGGCGGCGTGAGTTGTTGCGCGGCCAGCACTTACGACCCCAAGCTCAGAGAGTACGGAACTCGTCTCCTCGATCGGCTGCAGTGGCACGGCGTGGCGATGGTGGAATTCCGTTATGACGCGCGCGATCACGACTACAAGCTGATAGAAATCAATCCCAAGTTCTGGGGTTCTCTGGACCTCGCACTGGCCGCCGGCGTGGACTTCCCGTTTTACCTATGCCAAATGGCCCAAGGGCAGACGCTTGAGTACTCGGAAGAGTTCGACCGAAGCCTGCGGTATCACTGGCCGCTGCTGGAGATGAAGCACCTAAGGAGACGACCCGCGTCAATCGGGGCCGTCTTGGCCGATTGCCTTAACCCAAAAGTCAAATCGAACATTTCCTGGCGTGACATTAGGCCGAACCTCCTCGAGCCCTCCTCCCGAGTGTTAGCCCAAGTGGGTCGGTGGATTGAAACGAAACGGCGACAGCTCAAGCGGCTCCCTGGTGCGTTAACAGGGAAGGTTGGCCTTGAAGTGGCTCTTCTCGGCGTGGACGGAACCGGCAAGAGCAGCCTGGCGAACGCTCTCCGTCGCTTGCCCGCCCCGGTCAAGGTGATCTACATGGGTCCACACGATTACCAGACATGGATCATGCGGTTTGTAATCAAACACGCGCTTCCTTTGCCTTTCCGGCAGCTCGCCTTTCGTTACGAGCTTTTGGCCCGACGAACGCGCGGATGGCTGCTCGCGCGGAAAGGATGGATCGTCATCTACGACCGTCATCCCGCGGAACAGCTCGACCCCGGGAAGAAATCTCTGTGGAATGTGATTAAGAACGTGCTTGATCGTCTCTACGCCTGGCCGGTAGATCTGACTTTCTGGCTAACGGGCGACTATCCGACACTGTATCTCCGAAAAAGGGAGTACCCCGTAGCGGATCTCCAGCTCATCGATCGGCGTTTCCAGCGTGTGCTTGAACGATACGCAATTCCTTTTGAAAAGATCGATGTGACGAAAAACGATCTCAACTCGGTCACGGCGGTCATTCGGAATCACATCCTGCCTCGGTATCGCCAGCATTTTTCCATCGACAGTGTGTCAGGCACTTTGAGAGGGATCCTCGAATAGGCCCGCCGGCGACATCTGGATCGAGGTCACTTGAGACTTATGGGGGCGTCATTCGGCAGCCGGCAGTACGGGAATGTATCAAGTGGAAGCTTTCATCACACAAGGAGATAGCAAATTGACACCCGACGGCACGGTCATTGTTCTGGGCATGGGCGAGGTTGGTTTTCCGCTTTTCAAGATCCTGAGCACGAAGTTCGATTGCATTGGGATCGACATCAAACCCGAAGCGATCACCAAACCTTGCTCGGTGATGCACATCTGTTATCCGTTTCAGATTCCGGACTTCATCGGGACGACGGTGGGTTACATCCTCAAGTACCGACCCGCCTTGACCATCATAAACAGCACGGTCGCCCCGGGGACGACCCGGAAGGTGCAGGAGGCTGCGGGTGACTGGGCGCTGGCTTACAGCCCGGTACGGGGAAAGCACGCCCGGATGGAAGCCGACATGCTTCGCTACAAGAAATTCGTCGGCGCTTCTCGCCCGGATGTCCTGCAACAGGCCCTCGAGCACTTCAATCAAGCCGGCTTCAAGACCGCCGCGTTCCGAAGCCCCGAGGTGGCTGAAGTCAGCAAGCTCCTCGAAACGACCTATCTGGGAATCTTGATCGCCTGGGCCCAGGAAGTGGAGCGATTCGCAGCGCGATACCAAGGCACCTTCGAGGATGTCAAGGCCTTCACCGAGGAAATTGACTTTCTACCCTCGCATATCTTCCCGGGGTACATCGGCGGCCACTGCGTCATGCCGAACATTGCTATCCTTCGATCTCAGTTCGAATCCAGTTTCCTCGACACAATCGTGGAATCGAATGAAGCCAAGAAGCAACAGCTCTCGACGACCGCCGCAATGGAACAAAGACGACCAGTGTCTGATATTTCAGAGACAGAAAAGCGTCTTGGGTAGATATCGTGGCTTCTTCATCGAACCCCCCGGCTCAATGCTTGATGCTTCCCTATTTAGGGTCCTCTACTCGCAAGGACGGGCCACCGTCTTTGATGTTTGTCGGCTCCTGGATGCCTGGTACGGAGGCCCGGTAGGGCGGTTCCTGAGGAATCACGACTTTCCATTGCTCCAGGAAAGGATAAGCATATGACTAAGGTCGGATTGATTGGCTTGGGGTATTGGGGCCCCAATCTGGCTCGGGTACTCAACCAGACCTCCCGGTGCGAGTTTGCAGCTTGTGCCGACCTTGATGCCGCGCGGCTCGAGAAGATCGCGCGGCAGTATCCGAATCTGAAGGCGTTCCGAAGGGCCGAAGACCTTTTGGACTCGGATGTCGATGCAGTGGCGATCGCCACCCCGATCGCTACGCATTACGAACTGGCCCGCAAAGCGCTGCATCACGGCAAGCACGTGTTTGTCGAGAAGCCTCTCACCGACAGCGCTGCCCGTGCCCGGGAACTGGTTGAACTGGCCAAGGTGGTCGACCGGAAGCTGATGACCGGCCACACCTTCGTTTACAGCCCGCCGGTGGTCAAAGTGAAGGAATTGATTGACTCGGGCATGCTGGGCGACTTGCAGTACCTGAGTTTCTCCAGGGTCAACCTCGGGTTGTACCGCAAAGACGTCGACGTGGTTTGGGACCTTGCCGTCCACGACGTTTCCATCCTGCTGTACTGGCTGAAGGAGTTGCCGGCGCGCGCCTCCTCGTTTGGCCGTTCCTGCGTCCAGAGAGCCAAGCGCGATGTCGCTTATCTCTGGTTCCAGTTCGCAAGCGGTCCTATTGCCTCGTGCGAGGTGAGCTGGCTATCGCCTCAAAAGATGCGCCGCACGTGCGTCGTGGGCTCAAAACGCATGGTCGTTTATGACGACACCAATCCCGACGAGAGGGTGAGGGTCTACGACCGCGGTGTGCTGCTGCATCGGCCGGAAACTTTCGGCGAGTTCCAGCTCACTTATCGCACGGGCGATATGGTTGCGCCCAATCTCGCCAACACCGAGCCCCTGCTGATCGAGATTGAGCACTTCCTGCAATGCATTGAAACCGGTGAAACGCCGCGCACGGACGGCCGGTTCGGCGCGGATGTCGTCACAGCCATCGAGATGGCCGCGCAGGGCAGATGGCAGCCGGAAGAGCAGTTCGCGCTGCCCGGCGAAGTCCTGGCGGCGAGAGGAGGAGAATGATGGCAGCGACAGTGACGGAAACCATGGTTGAGAGTGACTTCTTCGCACACCCCAAGGCGCTGGTGGAATCAACCGACATCGGTCCCCATACCCGCGTGTGGGCCTTCGCCCACATCATGGAGGGAGCGCGCGTGGGCGCCCACTGCAACATCGGGGACCACGCCTTCGTCGAGAGCGGCGCCGTCCTGGGCAACAACGTCACGGTGAAGAACGGTGTGGCAATCTGGGACAGAGTCACGATTGAGGACAACGTTTTTCTGGGGCCTAACTGCGTGCTGACCAATGACTTGAACCCGCGGGCCTACCTCAAGAAGTCCGGAGACGCGCTCGTCTCAACTCTGATTCGCGCCAACGCGACGATTGGAGCTAACGTCACCGTCGTATGCGGTATCACAATAGGACGTTATGCCTTCATCGGCGCTGGGGCGGTCGTGATCCGGTCGGTGCCGGATTTCGCCCTGGTCGTCGGCAACCCCTCGCGACAAATCGGCTGGATGTGCGCCTGCGCGCAAAAACTGCCGATGTCCCCCTGGGCGCAGCACGGCTCCTCGACGACCTGCCCGCATTGCCGCCGGTCGTTCACCCTCGCGCCCGGAGGGTTATCAATGGACGGCGAATCCCTCGCCGAGCAAGGAGAGAATCAATGAGCGTCACCACTTTGGTTGAAACCAGAGTCCCCTTCCTGGATTTGAAGGCGCAATACGTCTCGATCAGGGAAGAGGCGGACGATGCCGTGCTCGCGGTGCTCGAATCGGGGCACTTCGTGGGCGGACACTGGGTCGAGAAGTTCGAACACGAATTCGCTCAGTACGTGGGGGCCAAGTACGCCCTCGGGGTCGGATCGGGAACCGCCGCTCTCGAGCTGGCGCTCCAAGCCGCGGGCATCCGCGCGGGCGACGAAGTGATTGTGCCTGCCAACAGCTTCTTCGCGACCGCCGAGGCGGTCTCCAACGTGGGCGCCAAACCGGTCTTCGCCGATGTCAATCCGATGACCTACCATCTGGAGCCCTCCACGGTTGAACCTCACATCACCGCCAAAACGCGCGCCATCATCCCCGTGCACCTCTACGGACGCGCCGCGGACCTTACCGGAATCGAACGGCTCGCCGAAGCTCACAACCTGCTGCTCATTGAGGACGCCTGCCAGGCCCACGGGGTCGGGCGCCGTGGCGTCAGAATCGGCGGGGCAGGCCGGCTGACTTGCTTCAGCTTTTACCCTGGCAAAAACCTCGGCGCGTATGGCGACGGCGGGGCCATAACCTGTAATGATCAACAATACGCGCAGAAGATTCGAATCCTGCGCGACCACGGCAGCCCGGCGAAATACCAGCACGAGGTGATTGGCACGAATTCCCGTCTCGATGCCGTCCAGGCGGCGGTTCTTTCCGTGAAGCTGCGTTACCTTGACAACTGGAATAGCCTGCGAGTCCGTCACGCCGAAGTCCTGGCTCACGCCCTGGGCGGCCCGGGGCTCCATCCGCCTTCCCTGCCCCCCGAAGGAGAGCACAACTTCCACTTGTTCGTCGTGAGGGCACGTAAGAGGGATTCCCTTCGGAATTTCCTCAAAGAGCAAGGGATCGAAACCGGCATCCACTACCCCGTGCCGCTTCACTTGACGCCCGCCTATGAGAAGTTGGGCTACCCCGGACGCGGAAGCATGCCGGTCACCGAGGCCTTGGCCGACGAAATTCTGTCCCTGCCCATGTGTCCGGAGCTTACGAAGGAGCAACTCGACTACCTCGTTTCCGCTGTGCGTGAGTTCACCGGGAGCAATGGATCCCATGGGAGCCATTCGCAATACGCCGCATCAGCATCTTGAACTTCACAGGTAATCCTTTCCAAAAACCTGGGGCATGGTGACATCCAAGACACGCGATCCGAAGGTCAGGAGACCGCTATGAAGAAAGAACCGCCCGCCGAACGGCCGCTCGTCTCAGTGGTTCTGGCCACCTACAACGAGGCCCGTTCGATTGAGCGCTGCATCGCTTCCCTGCTCGAACAGGAGACCCCCAACTTCGACTTAGAGATCCTGGCCGTGGACGGGGAATCCCGTGACGGCACCCGCGAAATTCTGGAGAAAGTCGCCGCCGCCGATCGGCGAGTGAGAGTCTTGACCAACCACAAGCGGAGAGCGCCGTTCGCCTTCAACCTGGGTCTTAGAGACGCGCGCGGAGAGTACGTTTGCATCTTCGGAGCCCACACGGTTTACGCGAAAGATTACATCTCCGTGTGCCTGAGAGAGCTCATCGCCCACAACGCGGTGGGGTGCGGAGGGCGCGTAGTCACCCAGCCCTCGGCCCCAACTCCGCAGGCTCGGCTTGTAACCTGGGCCTTGAGCCACCCCTTTGGGTCCTCCCGAAAGTCCTTTCGCACCCAGCAAGAGGGATTCGCTGACACCGTCAATTACCCGATTATGCTCCGCGAGGCCTTGCTTGAGGTGGGAGGCTACGACGAGGAGTTGTTGCGCAACCAGGACAACGACACCAACCAGAAGCTGCGCGCGAAGGGTTACACGCTCTATTGCACATGGAAGACTCGGTGCTTCTATCATCCCAAGGGCACGGTCAGGGATCTGCTGGCTTATGCCGCGGGAAACGGATTCTGGAACGTTATCTCTCTGAAGAAGAATCGCGCCTCAATGGCCGCGCACCATTTCATTCCTTTCCTGTTCCTGCTGGGCTTGTTGTCCACCCTTCTCCTGGGTGTGGCTGGAGTCTTCCTGCCTTCTCCTTACCGGGCTGTCGTTACCCTTCCGTTCGCGGCCCTTCTGGGGCTCCATCTATGCGTCGGATCGGCCGCGGCTCTGCAGGTAGCTATACGCGAAAGGTCTTTAGAACCGCTGTGGCTCCCGTTCATTTTTCTAGGCTTTCATGTTGCTTACGGCTATGGCACGTTGTCGGGCTTCGCAAGGAACGCCAAACCGCCCACCCCAGCTCCTGACCGGTTGCTCGTTGTAAGAGGCTGATTCGTCCAGATGTTCCGGCCCACGGCCAAAGCCGATGGCGCATGATGGTGCACTCGCAAATGCGCAAGCAAAGATCATTCTGCCTGGAATCGCCACTCTGTGGTCCCGGCAAAAAATGAGGATGGCTCGATATGGGTACAGTTGCGACAAGATTTCTTCCATTCCATCTCCCGCTGATTGAAGAGGAAGACGTTCAGGCCGTTCGCGAAGTGCTTCGAAGCGGTTGGCTCACGACCGGCCCCAAAGTCAGACAGTTCGAACGGGAATTCGCCGGTTATGTCGGCGCGAGTCATGCCGTCGCCGTCAGCTCGTGTACTGCTGCGCTCCACTTGGCTCTCGATGCGATCGGCCTCGAAAAAGGCGACGAGGTCCTGATCCCCACGCTGACCTTCGCGGCCACTGGCGAGGCCGTCATTTATTTCGGGGCAAAGCCCGTGCTTGTGGACTCGACGCCGGACACCTTCAATATGGATCCGGACGAGGTCGAGCGGTCGATTACGCCTCGCACGAAGGCGATCATTCCGGTCCACTTTGCGGGCCAACCGTGTGAGATGGTGCGGCTCTTGCAGATCGCCAGAGACAATGGCCTCAAGGTCATCGAGGATGCCGCGCACGCACTGCCGGC
The DNA here is from genome assembly GCA_020072655.1 of Terriglobia bacterium. Lineage (GTDB taxonomy): Bacteria > Acidobacteriota > Terriglobia > UBA7540 > UBA7540 > JAIQGB01. Next base: position 40,319 of record JAIQGH010000014.1, read on the forward strand.
ACGCTATCGGGGGAGGAAGGTCGGGACACTTGGTGACATTACCTGCTTCTCCTTCTATGCCACCAAGACCATTACTACCGGAGAAGGAGGAATGGCTGCGACGGAAAATGAGGAATATGCGAATCGCATGCGCATGATGAGCCTGCACGGAATCAGCAAGGATGCCTGGAAACGGTATAGCGCGGAAGGCTCGTGGCGGTACGAGATCCTCGCGCCCGGCTATAAATATAATTTGACCGACCTCCAGGCCAGCCTAGGACTCACCCAGCTTGCCAAGTGCGATTCGATGTGGGCTCGCCGCGCAATGCTCGCCGACCGGTACACGGAGGCCCTCTCATCGCTCGATGCCTTTCAGGTTCCTCAGGTGGCCCCGGACGTTCAGCACGCCTGGCACCTGTACGTCATCCTCGTGAATCCTCGCGCGCTTCGCATTCACCGGGATCAGGTCATCGAAGAGCTCAAGCAGCGAGGCATCGGGACCTCGGTGCACTTCATCCCTTTGCATACTCATCCTTACTATCGGAAGCGATGGAGATACCACAAGGGAGACTTCCCGGTAGTCGACAATTATTTCGATCGATGCCTATCGCTGCCTCTCTACCCCGCCATGAGTAACGAAGATTTGGAGAGCGTCATCGAGGCGCTCACTGACATCGCTTCCAAATTCCGGAGCTAAGACAGATAAAGGGGAGTCGTCCTCCGGTCGTTCACTGCGGAACGACTTCACCAAAATGAGATGAGGTGAAAAGATGATTCACGAATCAAGACGCAGCGTGGAGCAGGTCGCTCAAGTAACCGCCCTCACGCTGCCGAGTATTGCTTGGCCTGTTGCCAATCACCTGACTCTATATCACCGCCTGGGGAAGAGATGGTTCGATGCCACTGCGGCCGCCTTCGGGCTGCTTGTAACCTCTCCCCTTCTGGTGATCTGTGCGGTGGCCGTGTGGCTTGACTCCCCCGGCCCCATTTTCTTCCGGCAGCACCGGATCGGGAAGCGCCGCAAGCCCTTTGAGATCGTCAAATTCCGGACGATGGTTCATCGGGAAAGGGGCAGCGGGCCAAAGATCACCGCTGAGGGGGACACCAGGATCACGACTGTCGGCAAATGGCTCCGCAAGACGAAACTGGACGAGCTCCCCCAACTCTTCAACGTCCTAAAGGGCGAGATGAGTCTGGTTGGGCCACGGCCGGAAGTCCCGGAATACGTCGCCTTCTATGACGCCGACCAGATGAGGGTCCTTGCATTCAAACCGGGAGTAACCGGACCAGCTTCCCTTGCCTATATTGACGAGGAAAAGCTCCTGGCCGCCGCGCCCGACAAGGAAGCCTTTTATCTCAACGTATTGATGCCACGGAAAATAGGTTTGGACCTCTGGTACTGCGAGAGAGCGAGTCTCGTCGAGGATCTGCGCCTGATCTTCGCCACGCTGGCAAAGCTTTTCAGTGCAACCAGCTGGCCTGCAAGTATCCCCGCGTCGCCGCCGATGGCGCCCGCGTTCGAGCTCTCGAAACCCCAGCGGCTGTCCGACATCAGTCTTGATAATCAACAGGGCGTCCTATCGAGCCACCGACCGCGAAGGAACTATTGAGCGCCCAGTGCCGTTCCAACTGTCTCGCCCTAATTCCGATGTTAGCTATCTCATCCAGCCTGTAAAGGCCCCAACAGTAGCGGTGCACCGAATAGCTCGGAACGGCGCTGGCAGTTAGATCCATCGCCACTTGCAGGACCCTTACAGGTTTAAACGGTCACGGACTGCGCCCTGGAGGCAACGGGCGCGCAACTGAAGGATGGTCCCCAAAAATCTAAATCCCATGGAGGCAAGATGCAACTTTCCCATGTTCGTTCGGTTATCGGACCAAATTCCACCGCGCACGAAATCCCGGTCAAGAATGTCCTGGTGACCGGAGGGGCGGGCTACATCGGTTCGGTGCTTGTCCGCCGCCTGATTGGTGCCGGCTACCGCGTTCGGGTCTTGGATTCACTCCTTTTTGGAGACTCCTCGACCGCTTCCCTACGCGACC
>JAIQGH010000015.1 GCA_020072655.1 Terriglobia bacterium
TTCGGTCGTGCTGAAGGAATTCGTCCTGGAGGTGCTCCAGGCCTCGAACCTGGTGGTGGTGAAGACGCACCCCGGGAATGCCCATTCGATCGGCGTGGTGCTGGACGCCGAGCACTGGCCCGAGGTCGTGGGCACCGTTGCGGGCGATGATACTCTCTTCATCGCTACCCCCGGGGAGCGGCAGGCAGCCCGGATCCGCAAGCAGATCCTCTCCCTGCTGGCCTCGTGAAGTGGAGTCTCACCCGCGGCGGAAGGCGCGGGGGCTCGCGCGGGCATGCGCCCGTCCGATCGTCCGAAAGGAACAAGCATGGGTTCTCCTCTTGAATCATTGCCGAAAGTGAAGCGGGTTGTTCTGGCCTATTCCGGGGGGCTGGATACCTCCGTCATCATTCCCTGGCTGCGCGAGAACTATGGCTGTGAGGTGATCGCCATGGTCGGCGATGTCGGCCAGGGCGACGACTTCAAGGCGGTGCGGAAGAAAGCTCTCGCGACCGGCGCCTCGCGCGTCTTCGTCGAAGACCTGCGCGAGGAATTCATCACGGGTTATCTCTGGAAGGCCCTTCAGGCGGGCGCCGTTTATGAAGGCAAATATCTGCTCGGGACATCACTCGCCCGGCCGGTGCTGGCCAAAGCGCAAGTGGAGGTCGCTCTCCGAGTGGGCGCGGACGCCGTCGCCCATGGCTGCACCGGAAAGGGAAACGATCAGGTGCGGTTCGAGATGGCGTACAAAGCGCTCGCCCCGCATTTGCGCGTCATCGCTCCCTGGCGGGAGTGGACCATCAAGTCGCGTGAGGACGCCATCGATTACGCGCGCGCGCACAATGTGCCGGTTCCGGTCACGAAAAAGGAGCCCTACAGCCGCGACCAGAACATCTGGCACCTCAGCCACGAAGGCGGCCCGCTGGAAACCAAGTTGGGCGAGCCGCCCGAAGATGCCTGGAAGGTCACCTGTCCTCCCGAGCGCGCGCCCGGCCGGGAGGCTGCGGTCACCATCGGCTTTGAGGCGGGCATTCCGATCTCTGTGGATAATCGAGGAATTAAGCCTGTAGCGTTGCTGGAAAAGTTAAACGCCATCGCCGGCGAAAACGGCGTGGGGCGTACGGACCTCGTCGAGAATCGCTTTGTCGGCATGAAGTCGCACGGCGCATACGAAACGCCCGCGGGGACGCTTCTCCACGCGGCTCACCATGAGCTCGAAGCCCTCTGCCTCGACCGCGAGACGTTTCACTACAAGCAACAGGTGGCGCTGCGCTACGCGGAGCTCGTCTATTACGGCCACTGGTTCACGCCGCTCCGCGAGGCCCTTGACGGGTTTGTGCAGAAGACTCAGCGGCATGTCACGGGCGAAGTGACCCTGGGATTGTACAAAGGCAATGTGCGCGTGCTCGACCGGCGCTCGCCCTATTCCCTCTACGATACGAGCATCGGCGGGTTCACGATGGGCGCCGACTACGACCAGAAGGACGCCGAAGGGTTCATCAACATTCTGGGCCTGCCGGTGAGGATCGCGGCAGCCAAACAAGGCGGCGCAGCCGGCTTGCGGCAAAGGAAAAAGGAATGAAGTTGTGGGGCGGACGCTTCTCGTCCGGCAAGAGAGATTCCGATTTTGAGAGATTTTCGGAATCCTTCTCGGTCGATCGCCGGCTGGTTCTTTACGATCTGCAGGTGAATCGCGCCTACGTCCGGGCGTTGGGCGCGGCGCGCGTGCTGAGTGCGCGCGAAGTGGGCACGCTGACACGCGGGCTGGATGCGATCTGTCAATACGTCGAGTCCCGCGCGAACTGGGCACAGCGTGAAGCCGCCGAAGATATTCACACCTGGGTCGAGGGGCGCCTGGAGCGGGAGGTTGGCCCTGTAGCGCGCAAGCTGCGCACGGGCCGCAGCCGCAACGATCTCGTCGCGACGGAGACGCGGCTTTACATCAAATCTGAGATCTCAAATCTCAAGTCCGCGATTGCGACGTTACTCGAAGCGTTGCTCCTTCAAGCCTGCAAGAACTCGCCGGCAATTCTGCCGGGCTTTACGCATCTCCAGCCCGCGCAGCCCATTCTCTTCGCGCACTATCTCCTTGCCTATTTCGAGATGCTAGGACGTGATATCGGACGTCTGGATGACTGCCACGCGCGGGCCGACGAGTTGCCAATGGGGGCGGGGGCGCTGGCGGGAACCCCTTATCGCGTTGATCGTGCGCGGCTGGCCAAGGAGTTGGGGTTTGCGCGCGTCGCCCGCAACAGCCTGGATGTGACTTCCGACCGAGACTTCGTCTGCGAGCTGCTTTTCGCCTGCGCCATGATCATGACGCACTTGAGCCGGTTAGCAGAAGACCTGGTGATCTACTCCACTCCGAGTTTCGGATTTGTCGAGTTGGCCGACGCCTATGCGACGGGCAGCAGCTTGATGCCGCAGAAGAAAAATCCCGATTCCTTGGAACTCATCCGCGGCAAGGCGGCGAGAGTGGTGGGCAGACTGATGTCATCGCTGGCCATGCTCAAGGGCTTGCCAATGGCTTACAACCGCGACTTGCAGGAGGACAAGCCGGCGCTCTTCGACGGTATCGACACTACTCGCGAATCACTTGTCATCGCTGCCCGCGTAGTGCGGACGATGCGAGTTCATGCGGAGCGCATGCAGGCGGCCACCGCCCGAGGCTATCTGACCGCCACCCACGTGGCCGACGAGCTGGTCCGCCGGGGAGTTCCCTTCGCGACGGCGCACGAGCAGGTGGGCAGGCTGGTCCGTCACTTGGAGGAACGCGGCGCGACTTTTGCTGAGCTCGGTGACCGGGAGGCTCGGGAGATCATTCCCGCGTGGGGCGTGCGCTTGCGCGCCATTGCCCTTTCTCCCGAGTCATCCGTGCGGCGCAGTAATGTTTTGGGGGGCACCGCGCCGGCGCAAGTGAGGCGACAGCTTCGCGCCGCCGAGCGCCGCCTGCGTGCTCTGCCACGCCCAGTCCGCTAGGCCGGGAAGCCATACCGCTCCTGTGCTTGCGTCTAGCGTTTGTCCCGCGAATCCTCGCGCGGGCATTTTCGCCTCGGCCAGCAACCAAAGCTGCTTCCCCGTTCATATTTTCCTTCGTCCATAAACGGAGTGTGCGAGTTCTATCACGTCGCCAAGATCGATCGTGACGATGTGGGGCACGCGGCCGGAGGCTCCAGGATTGACGACCACGCTCGAGCCGATGCGGTCCGAGAACGATCCGGACATCTTTGGGCTCTCGTGGATGTGTCCGTGGAGCGTGAGCAAGGGCTGAGTGCGTTCGATCCAATGTCGGATGGCCCGGCTGCCGATATGCTCGCCGCCGTAGAGCACGTCGCATCGCGTGTTGTAGGGCGGCGAATGCAGCACGGCGATAGTCCGACTGGCCTCAGTCGCGGGGAGCCGCGCGAGCTCGTCTTCGATACTGGGCAGGGATTTCAGATAGGAATCGAAGTCCGCGATGATCTGAAAGCCTTGTTCGGTGGCGAGGACCGAGCGCGCCGCCTGCCTTTCGAAGGGCCTTCCCTCCGGCCCATCGCGGCGCTCAAAATCCTTGAACGAGAATGGCGTCGGAGGGACGAACGCCAGACCCACCAGGGAATACGGCCCCAGCCGCGCTGAACTCTGGTGGAGGTTCTCGACGAGGCCGACAGATTCGAGCTCGCGCAGGGCCGCGAGAATGGTTCCGCAATCGTCGTTGCCGGGAATGGCAAAGACTCGCAACGCCGGCCGGTCCCTTCTCCACGATTTGACCAACGGAGCAACGTCGTCCAGCAGGAACAGGGGTTGCGAGTGGGGGAGAGCAACGGCCGAGGCGCTGGGTGTGCCCGGACACAAATCCCCACCGAGCACGATGGCGTCCGCCTCGCATCGACAAGCGGCCTCACCGGTCGCGCGATACAACGCCATGTCGCCGTGTAAGTCCGAGCTGTAAACCAGACGGGTCATGCGTCACCTTCCCTGGCGGCGATTGTAGCGTGCCGCAAGAGAGACGCAAGCCTGGAGATCAATGCGGACAGGGCGAGTCGCGCCTCCCGCCCAACCATAGGTGGCAGTTGGGAAAGGGGGAAGCAAGCTGCTCAGGTAGAAGGCGGCGCGTCCACCGATTCCAAAGCTCGGGAGGTGGACGTCCGCCTGGAGAGACTGGGGATCCACCCGAACGGCGGGACCAGCCGATGGTAAGGGCCGAAAAATCTGACCACCAGGAACGCGTATCCGAGCACCAGGTGAAACCGCAGCATGAGTCGCAGGAACTCCCAGCTTCCGGGAGGCTTGAGCAAGCCCCGACCGGCCGGCACGGGGCCGGGCGTCTGCAACAGCTTCTCAAATGATCTGCGGACTGCGCGCAGCCAGGCCAAGGCCATTTGGGCGCGACTGCGGCGCAGGCCTTTGGCGAGAGCCGGGAAGCCCGCTTCGTCCCGCAGCCAGAGGTAGTCGGTGCGGTCGAAGACTCGTTCGGCGAGGATCAAATCCGCGGGGCTCCACAGAGCCGCATCCCACTTCTGTTCGTCGCGGGAAGATTCCGGGGCCGGACGCTGCGCCCGGCGCACCAGCCACAGCACGACGACGACCGTCAGCAAGGCAATGATCGTATACGCTTCGAGTTGAATCATCTGCCGAGTAGCCTAAACAGAACGCTATTGAACTTCTCAAGCTGATAGGCGACAGCCTCCGCGGAAGCGTCTCCGCGGCGAGCCGCCTCAAGTCGTTCCTCCGGGACAGGGTCTAACCGCCAAAGGGAGGCCGCCCAGATCGTTAGACTGAGCACGTAGCCCAGCGGTCCCACCGCGGCGAACACGCGGCCGTAAAGAGCCTGGCCATATCTTTCCTCGAGCGCCAGGTTCACGACGACGATTGCCAGATAGACAGAAAAGCCCAGAAGGATGCCGGAGGTATTTCGGCCCAAGTGAATGTGGAAGCGAACGATCGCCGCCAATAAGACAACGATGATGATGGCTTTTGTAAAGGCTACCCGCTTGTTGAATTCCAGAATGACTGCCGCCTGTCCCTCTTGCGACACAAGCGATGGGTAGATGTAAAACACCGCGAATACGATGCAAATTCCCAGAGTCAATAGCTTGCCCAGGTGGCAAATGGCGACGTAGCGGCTGAAAATGTGATCCGAGACTTCCAACAACACCATGAACTCGAGGAGAAGTTGGATGGTGAATCGGAACCAGAAGGCGGAGGGATAATAGCTCGGCCAGAGAAGGTAAATGGGAAGCAGGATCCCTGAAGTGAGAAACAAGAACGCGATGTAAGCATAGAAGGATGGGAACTGGCTAAGATTCTTCGTCTGCCAAGCCCGTACCAACAGGACGGCCTCGAACAGCGAAGCATAGATCCAAATGATGGCGGCGAAATGATCCACGGACTCAGCCATGGAAGGGCAGGCGCAACCGTCTGCCCCCCAGGACTGGTTGGCACTTAGGCTCTTGGGGGCCCAGGCCAAGGGGCACCGCTGTTGCCCTTCTTTGCATAGCGTAGCATAGTCGTCACCTCCTCTCAACAGAAAGTTAATACGGCGGTATCGAAAGCTCGTCATGACTTGGCAAGTTTCAAATATGTTTGAAATTGCGGTCGGAGTCAGGCAGCTTCGTCATGTCTTTTCAGCGAGATACGGGGAAATCAGCGGGGGTGACTATCCGAGCGTCGAGCACCGCTTGACAGAGTCGAGGCGTACGATTTAGCTTGATGCCTTTCTCGCTGGCTGCTGCAGGGCGTGGACACGCGTCGGGAATCACAGCTGCTCAACGTTGTGGAAATGGAAAACGAGGCTTACCAATGAGGATTGCAATCGTGGGTTACGGAGTCGTCGGGCGTGCGCTGGCAAAGTTGTTCGACGGTGACAAGGGCAGCGCGGAAGTGGCTGTTTACGACAGGTTCATTCCAAGCATGAACACGGCGGACCGAAAGGCAGCGATTCAAGCTTGCGATCTTGCCTTCATCGCGGTCCCGACGCCCGAGGGGTGCGATGGGGCCTGCGACGTCTCTGCCGTCGAGGAGGTCGTCTCCTGGGTTGAGCCCCCAATGTGCCTGAAGTCAACCGTTCCACCGGGCACGGTAGACCGATTGGTGAAAGCGACAGGGAAGAGGATCTGCTTCAGTCCGGAGGTACATGGAGAATTGTTTTCTCGCCACGAAGGTTGCCTTTGTGAACCAATTTTACGATTTGGCCCGGGCCTTCGGCGTGAACTACCACGAACTCCGAGAGATCTGGCTGGCGGACGAAAGGATCGGTCGCTCGCATACGATCGTCACTGAAGAGCGAGGCTACCGTGGTCGCTGCCTGCCGAAGGACGTGGCGGCAATCATCCAGGCCTCCAAGCCGCTCGGAGGCGCGCCGCTGCTCGAGGCGATCGATCACTACAACGACGAAGTCTGCCGGCGGGCGGATGAGGCCCGGACTCAGAACTCCTCAAAACCGCCGTCCACCTCACAACTGAGAAGGAAGCGGCGCCATTAAGTCCGCGCTGCGGTTTTTGCCGTCTCGCGCACGGCCTGAGCGATGCGCGCTATGTCGCGTTCGGTTAGGCCGGGGTGCACGGGAATGGAGAGCACCGTCTGCGCGAGCCGCACGCTCACCGGAAAATCTCGGTCGTTGCCGAAGCCGCGGAAAATCGGCTGGCGATGGAGCGGCGTGGGGTAATGGACGGCCGTTTCGATGCCCCGGCGGAGCAGGGCTTCCTGGAATTCGTCCCGTGAAAGATTCAACACGTCGGAATCGAGTCGGAGCGTAAAGAGGTTGAAGGCGTGGCCCACGGGGCCCACGCAGCGAGGCAACAGAATCCCCGGAGTGCCTTCAAGTTGGCGGGTGAGCAATGCTGCATTTCGCTGCCGGGCGCGAATGGCGGCAGGTAGCCGACGGAGCTGCTCACGCCCCAGCGCGGCCGCAAAGTCGGTCAGGCGCAGATTGAAGCCCAGGCGAATGTGCCGGTAACGACTGACTTCGCCGTGCGAGCGTGCCAGGCGGAACTCCGCGGCGAACTGCGGGTCGGAAGTAGTCAGCATCCCGCCTTCGCCCGTGGTCATGTTCTTCGAGGGGTAAAACGAATAGCAGACCACATCCGCAAATGAGCCCACATCACGGCTGCCATAGTGCGCGCCGTGAGCCTGGGCAGCATCCCAGATCACCTGCAAGCGGTGGCGACGTGCCAGTCGCGCCAGCGCGGCGATATCAGCGGGATGGCCATAGAGATGAACCGGAGCCAGGGCGCGCGTTCGCCGGGTGATCCGACGCGCGACATCGGCCGGATCGAGTGTGAAGGTTTCCGGGTCCACGTCGGCGAAGACGGGCTTCGCCCCCACCGCCAGCGCCATGGAGGCTGTGGCGATGAAGGTGAAATCCGGCACGATGATCTCGTCACCCGGCTTGAGCAGGGCCCGGTAAGCCAAATAGAGCGCTGCGGTGCCCGAGTTGACCGCTACGGCAAATCGCGCCCCGACGGCTATCGCAAAACGCTTCTCAAAATCTTCTACTACGCGGCCGGCACGCAGATGTCCGGATTTCAAGACCCGCTCCACGGCGGCGAGTTCTTGCCGGTCCAGCCGAACCTGGGCAATGGAGATGATGGCGATTTTTGCCCCTCCTCGAGAGGATGCTGGCGGAAGTCCGCCGCTATAGGTCCCACGCGGTCAACAGGTTAGCGCTTTCCCTTCAGCAGCGGACGATTTTCTCGCGGTTCTCAGTCACGTCCGCGGTCGCGTTCCGGGTGTCGACTACGAGTCGCGCGTGCCGAACGATAGCGGGGTAGTCGTAGCAGGAGTGAGCGGTGGCGATCAAGACCGCGTCGTACTTGCCCAGCGTATTGGGCGTCAGCTCCACACTCGTGAGGCCGAAATCGTAATGGCGAGTCTTCGGCAGTTGTGGGAAGTACGGGTCGTGATAATCCACCTTGACTCCGCGGGCCTGCAGCAGTTGGATGATACGCAGCGCGGGCGACTCGCGCAGGTCGTCCACATCCTTCTTGTAGGCAATGCCCAGAATGAGAACCTTGGCGTCCAGCAAGCACTTCTGGCGCCGATTCAGCGCCTCCACCAGCGAGGCCACGACGTGGTCAGGCATGGCCGTGTTGACTTCTCCTGCCAGCTCGATGAAACGCGTGGGGAAACCGTACTCCCGCGCTTTCCAGGTCAGGTAGAAGGGATCAATCGGGATGCAGTGCCCTCCCAGCCCGGGCCCGGGATAGAAGGCCGTGAAGCCAAACGGTTTGGTCCTCGCGGCTTCGATCACTTCCCAGATATCGATGCCCATACGCAAGCACAGGCACTTGAGCTCATTCACCAGGGCGATGTTGACCGAGCGATAGATATTCTCCAGAAGTTTGGCCATCTCCGCGGTGCGCGTCGAGGAGACGAGCACGACCTCCTTGAACACCTGCCCATAAAGCAATTGCGCGGCGGCGGCGCTCGGCCCGTTCACCCCGCCGATGACCTTGGGGATTTGGATGGTCGTGAATTGTTTGTTTCCGGGATCCTCGCGCTCCGGCGAGAAAGCCAGGAGGAAATCCGCCTGCAGTTCCGAAGCGAACTCGGTTTTGGCGTTGCAGATCGTGTAAGGGGCGATGGGGCAACGCAATCCCGACTTTTCCAGAATCGGAAGCACGACTTCCTCGGTGGTACCGGGGTAGGTTGTACTTTCCAGGACAATCAACTGGTCGGGGCGCAGCGCGGCTTCGATGGATTCCGCGGTGTTGCGGACAAAGGACAGGTCGGGCTCGCGATGCTCGTCGAGCGGCGTGGGGACGCAGATCAGAATGGCATCCATGTCCCGGAGTTTCCGAAAATCGACGGTAAACCGGAAGTCGTGTTTGACGATTGAACAGCGGGGCATTCCTTGTTCTGCTGCGTCTGGCGGATTTCTTCGCGGCCATGGTGCCATCCTGAGGAAAAGGGTCGAAAGCGAACCGAAAGGCAACGCATTATAGCATCTCGATTGCCGCGTAATCGGTTCCAATCGCCCTGTAGGGGTAGCCATGACGAGCGCCCTTCCTCGTCGTGGGTTTTTGTTCACCCGTGGCACGGGCGGCTCCGCCCGTGGATCACCCCCCGGACGCGGGTGCCACCTCAAGGTGCGCCGCGAGAGTAGTAGCCGCGCCGAGCGCCCTTCCTCGTCGTGGGGTTTTGTAATTATTCCGTCGTAGTCGTTGGTTGTTGCCTGCGCAGGACCCGCAACGAATCAAACCCCGACTCGTCGCGGCGACCCGCCCGCGATTGTCATTCTGAGCCCAGCGAAGAATCTGCAGTTCCGGCGCACTCGGAGCAACTGCAGACCCTTCGCCCGAAGTGCGGACCCAGGGTGACAGTGTGCGGCATTCGGAAGCATGAAGGAGGCGATTTCCGCGCCACCCGCGAGCCCTCGCCATGGGTATCAGTTCTCAATTGGAGTACTTGGCCAACTCGCCCTTCTTGGCTTCGAACTGCTTCTGAATTCGCTCCATGAACGACGGTCTCATAAACGAGATGTCACCGATACGGTTGTAGATCATACGTGGCGTGAGCAGCTTGCCGTCGCGGTCGAACTCCGTTCGCAGCCGCACGTGGTCAATGAAGAACTGTCGAAAGACCTCGGCATCCCCTGGGTCTATATACGAATATGCAGATATGAGAAGCTCTGAAATCCGCTCGTTGTTGTTCTTTACGGTTTCTATATATTGGTTTGCCAACGATAGTGTCTGTAATGTGTCCTTGTCGAGAGACGCTTGTGTATGGGGATCGTCGCTGAATTTCTGATCTACATACACAGCCGAATATGCCGCATGGAACGAACGACTCAGTTCAAAAAGGGCCGCATTTTGAGACGTAAAGAAATAGAGTGGGCCATAAAGATGGTTGAGTTGGTCCGATAGTATGACTGCGCGCCTGGCCCGAGCCTCTGCCCTCGTGGAACGAACCCACTCCAGCAGGCCGGCGACCAAGCCACCGCCCAGGAAACTGAAAACTAAATTCATCACTTCTTGCGTCGACACGGACCGCCTCCTATCACATGCTCGATTAGCGGTAGCCACGACGGTTGCCCTTCGTCGTCGTGGGCTTTTGCAGTTACGCCGTCGTAGTCCTTGGTTGTTCCCTTTCGAAGACCCCCACGACGAATCAAACCGCCGATTCGTTGTGGCTGCCATCTCCTATTCTGGCAGGGCGATCCGGTGAAGGCCCCACATCTCGGCAAATTCGTTGTAAATGTAGAACAGTACACCACCGCTCGAAAACAGTACGAAGTCTGGCCGCGTATTCGCCTCCGTTTGCCCGAACTGAAAGAAGACACTGTCATCGCTCAAATCTATCAAAACGTCCCGAATGGTGCTCACCGCTGAGTGGACGTCCCACGAGAGCGGGCCGTAGATTCCGGGGCCAGGGCCGAGGGCGCGCTCCATGGCCGAGTGGCTGAGTCCAGACCAATGATAGCGCCCCCGCTGGCGTTGCCGCCTTACTTCCGCGGACGCATTCGCGTTTCGCGACTCGAAGTCCAGGAGATTTCGGCGCAGCTTTGCCAGGTACTCACTGTCGAACTTGTCGTGATGGACCTCCATGAACTCCAGGACTTCCACCTGGGTGTTGAAAAGCACCTTGGCGGCGTTTTGACGACGATCACCAACTCTAAGGAGGTACCGCCAGTCGATCCAAAGCTCCCAAAGGCACCGCCGAACCACGCCCGCTGCCCCGTAAAGATTTTCGCCAACAAGAACCGAAACACCCTTCGCCAACGCCACGCACCTTTCCAGCCAAGACGCGGTAACGTGGAAGACCTCCACGTTTTGAGGATCGGGGCAGGGTAGGGTGGCGTTTGATGCGTGGACCTCGACTTGCCCGATCAACCAATCGAGCCGCTCAGCCTCAGACTTGAACACGGTGCGCCTCTGCTCCCACTGGCGGCCTGTGAGAGTTCGGGCCGCCGGTGTAACTCAAAAGAGCTGTGCCCGCTCGTTCTTCATTTTCCGCTCGGCTTTGGCGAAGGTTTCGACGCGGTGGGCGGGGTATTCGAGCTTCTTGCCCATCGTCGTCATTCTGAGCGGAAGCGAAGAATCCCCGCATTTAGCCAGGAAATGCCGAGACCCTTTCGCTGCGCTCAGGGTGACAGCAACCCGAGGGTAGCGGCCTGGAAAATCCTTTGACTCGTAGAAGCCCGCCGCCGCAGCTTCCGTAAGCATAGGTTTGGTGGGCTCGCGCAAGGTGATGATCCGTCGGGCGACGGACTTCTCGGGCTCGATCACGCCGTTCAAGTCACGCACGTGGTTCACGCCCACGTAACCACTCTTCACCTGCACGATCACCTGCTTGGCCTTGCCGCCCCGACGTATCGTGTCGGGGTCGTCGAAAAAGTTGATGTAGCCGTCGATGCCCGTGTCCGCGCCCTTCTTGTGGTCCTTGGCGGGCCGCGCGTTCACCAGGTCCACCGCCCACCACTCGAACTGGTGCGGGCTGATTTCCTTCAGCGCCTCCGCGCCCTGAACGTCCGTGGGGGCGCCGATGATTTCGTAGAAAGGCCCACGCTTGGAAGACCCACCGAGCGTGGGTACACGCTACCGTTCCTTTGATTCGGGCAACGTGAGAAGGGGCGACGATATTCGAAGCAGGTCGCGCTGCCTCTTCAGCCGCTGCTCCCTTAGCTCCCAGTAGACTTTGAAACCATCCGTGAGGACTAGGTGTTTCTCGGTGAGATCAAGCGCCTTGCAGGCGCCTTCGTTGGACGTGGTGCTTCGAATCCCCGTAACCGACTTCTGCAACCGGTTGAAACGGCGAACGTATCGGGCACAGCCGAACTGGAGCGGCTTCGTGGTGATTTCGACGCCGTCCCACCTTTCGATTTCGTATGTGTCGACATGAAGGGAGAGCAGGCGGTCATCGCCAGTGCCAGAAACGACCGCTGTGGCTTCGGTACAGGTACCTAGTGGGTGTTCGCACACGAGTCTCGAGGTCTGCTCAGGCTCCCCCGTCTCCTCGCCCGAGATTATCCACGTCCCGGCTGCGGAAACGTACCCACTATCCCACTGACTAGTGGAAATCTCTAGAGACGGCAGTTTTATGGAGTAGTAATGAAGGGCTTCCTGATCAGCCTCCAGCCGCTGAATTGTTTCGAAAGAGAGCGGATCGCCCGTTATCGGCAGTCGCCGAGTATTTTCGTACTCACGCAGCGCATTGCGTGTCTTCTCGTCGAGAAAGCCGTCGAATGGTCCCGTCCCGTATCCCAACTCGGCGAGTACGACCTGTGCGAGAAGCGTGGACATTGTGCGCATTTCCCCGTATTCAGCAGGTTTCTCCCGCTTTAGCTTTTCCAGTTCTAGGTGCCATGCGGCCTTGTCACCCGTCACCTTCTTCATGTCGGCTCCCATCGCACAAACGGCGCTCAGAAAAAGTGCCAGACACATCCGAATTTTCATGGAGCCCTCCTGTTGAACACACCTGGTGCAGGTGGTGATTCAGGCATCTGGGGCATGCATCCCGCCCTTTGGGATGTATGCGCTGCTTGGGCAGGATTATCACTCCGCTCGAAGCAAGTAAAACCCGCCGATCACACACCGGCGCCACAGAAACGTTGCACGTGGCGCTGGAGTTGAACGGCGGATCGAGGTAGATCAGATCGACGCTCGCGTCCTCCACATAGTCACGGAGGATTTTCAGATTGTCGCCGAAGTAGAGCTTGTTTTTCGTGTCCATCGCTGTAGCGGCGGTCTATGACCGCCGTCTTTGAGAATTGTTAATGCCGCCGCTCATAGAGCGGCGCTACAGAATTCGGTGTTGGCAAGAGCATAACACAAACGGGACGCGCTGTAGCGGCACCGTCCTCGCCGCCGCAACGCAGAGCTACGCTCTGCGCCAGCCGGCCGATTCGTCGCGGCTACCCATCTCGATTGCCGCACAATCGGTTCCAATAGCGCTATAGTGAGCTTGGTAGCGCCCCGATCTACTTCATCGGGGCGGCTTGTGATCGTCCATTCTCACGAGCCGCAGAGTTGGACCCCGACTGTCGGCTACCGTGGCTACCAGCGCTGCTGAAAACACAATCCGCTGGGAGGAAGGATCATCGCATGGTCTGGCTCGCCGCAAGCGCCGTGGTGCTGGCGATGGGAGCGACTGTCTTGTGGTACGCGGCCAGTGTTCCCAGTTCGCAGGTGTTCGGTCCGGCGCTGGTGCGCGGCCCGGCGGAAAGCGGAGGCGTCGTGCTGACTTTCGACGACGGCCCCGCTTCGCCCTTCACGGAGCAGATTCTGGACCTTCTTCGCGATCATCAGGTTCCGGCCGTATTCTTCGTCAACGGGCGAAACGCCGAACGCCACGCTGGCCTTCTCCGCCGCATCGCTGCGGAGGGGCACGCGATTGGTAATCACTCCTATTCTCACCTTTTCCCCTACTTGCTGACGCGCCGACGAATGGCGGAGGAGATCGACCGCGCGCAAGAGGTCATCGAACGAATCACGGGGCAGCGGCCGGTCCTCTTCCGTCCGCCGTACGGCGCGCGCTGGTTTGGCCTGTATCCGGCGCTCCGCGAACGGGGCCTCCAGGTCGTACAGTGGTCGGATACCGGCTACGACTGGAAGCCGACTCAGACTGAAGACGCCATCGTCCGCTCGTCACTCGAAAAACTGAGGCCCGGCGGAATCCTTCTGCTGCACGATGGGCTCGAGGGGTACGAAGGATTCTGGCGACAGGCGTGGCGCGGCCGGAATGACCGTCAGACGCCGGCCGGATCACCCGCAGCGCCGGCGCGCACCCTGCCTGACCGGACCTGCGTCGTCAGAGCCTTGCCCCGCATTATCGAGGGTGCCCGAAAAATGGGGCTGCGCTTCGTACCCATCCAGGATTTCATTCCCGCGTAGTTTACTTCATTGTCGGCGCTGCCCGTAGTCAGTGCCCGCCGTGGCCGCCCACCTTTCAACCCGCTTTCAACTGTTGCCAGCTTGAACGGGTTCGAACTCACCGGAGGGCACGAAAAACCCTCAACTCGCGTAGGCCTTGTGCCGATTGCAAAAAGGGTGCTTGTGCGCGGCTAAGTGCACCGCATCGCGGCGGTCCCCTCGGATCGCTTAATGAGACACCGCGCCGCCTCTGGAGGTCCACTGTGGGAGAAACTGTAAAGTCCCTGGCACCCCCCTTCCTCAGGGGCAGCGGAGCGGGTCTTTCAACCCGCGACTCTGATCGCCCCGGTTCCGTACTGCAGCGGGCCCGCCGGGCTTCCGGACACCTGCCGTGGGGGTATATTGCGGCATTCGTTCTGGGGGCTTCGGCGGTGGCGGCTGCCACCGCGTACTATACCCTTCAACACCAAGGCGCCGTAACAGCCATCGCAATCGTCCAGGCGGGCCTCCTGATCTCGATGTACGGAGGACTGCTCGAGAGTTGGCGACGGATGCGAGCACTCCAGCAGAGAATGCAGAGGACGCAGGTAGTTTTGAAATTGCGAGAATACGCGGAGGACGTGCTGGAGAGCATGCCTTCCGCGCTGGTACTCCTTTCTCCTCAGCGTCGCGTCCTCTTCGCCAACTCCACGTTCCTCACCGCGTTCCGTCTCCGTAGGGATGAAGTCGTCGGACGCAGGCTGGAGGAGGTCAACGGAGCTTATGAGCTGGCGTCCGCACTCCGCCAGATGTTGCAGGGCGGCGCCCTCCGGGATGAGGTTATCCTGGAAACTGCCACGAACCCTGCGGAGGAAAATGGGGGGCTCCGGATACTTCTCAGGGAACTGAAATCTGCCGACGAATCTCGAGAAGCGCGGCTTCTGTTGATTGTGGAGGGGGTGGTGAAGAGTGAGGAGGCATCCGTTCCTACTCTGGGCCCTCTGCGTTCTCTGCGATGAACTGATGCCTGGTCGGTCTGAAGCAAAGCCTCACTAGGAATTGATATGCTGGCCGAGTTTGGCTTGACGTGATTTCCAGAAGACCCAAGGGCCGCGCAGATAGGCCCCTATCTTGTCGAGGGGGCTTAACAACTCAGAGGAGTCGGACAGCGCGCCTTTCAAGCTCAGCCCCCGGCGGACGCGCTTCGTCACGGCCCCTATCAGCCATCTCGTCGTAGCGAATCGAAGTTGCCTTTCCTCCACCAACAGTTTCAGCGCGAAAGCGACTGCGCCCGCGCAAAGCTGCTTGGCACGCAGCCTCCGAGTGTCGGCGCTCTCTTCATAGAAGTGAGTCACCACGGCGGAAGGGCTGTGGTGAATCCGAGATCCGTATTTCAGCACCTGAACGAACATGTAGAATTCGTCGCCACCACCGATCAATGAGCCCGCTCCCAGATCCTCAGGGAACAAGGTGTGGTTTTCCAGAAACGCCCGGCGGAAAGCCATATTGCACCCGAATCCCGCGGGGCCTCCGACTGCCTTTTGGAAGCAGCGGGGGTCGGAGGGATCGAGATCCCAAGCGCTGAGCGCTTGTTCACTGCTGAAATAGCGGGCCTGCTGTTCGGCGCTGAGGGGACAGGGCCCTTGGGGGACGACACGTCCGGTGACGCAAGCCACTTTGGGGTCCTCGAATCCCTCCAGAAGTTCGTGAAGCCAATTGGGGTCCGCCACGATGTCATCGTCCACGAATGCCAGGATCTCGCCCCGCGAACGGGGGATGGCGTGGTTGCGGGCAACACATACGCCGCGACGCGGCTCGTTGAGTACCTGCATGGGATACCGCGCCAAGGCTCGAAAGAGGGCCTCGTCCGCTTCACCGTTCAGAACCAGAACGATTTCCGACCGCTGGCAACCCTGATCGAGAAGTGAGTCAAGGCAGCGCGCAAGGGACGCCCGCAGGCCGCGCGTGCATATGATTATGGAGACAAAGGGATGATCAGGATGCCCGGCGCAGGAATCTCGGCTATGTTGACCAGGCTGTGAGGGGGACAATAGACCAATCCAGCGTTCGATCGGTTATTCCGCAAACAACTTCTTAATACGCGTTCGCCAAGGCTGTCTTTCTGAGCCCGAGACTAGCCTTTGGAGCAGTCCAAAAAAAAGGAGTATACCGGGCACCGTCGAAATTGCAAGGCCGTAGGCGGTATGCGGAAGCAGCCGATAAGAGAGCAGAAACCAGGCAACCGTGGGGACTTCTGCGAGCACGGGGGGTACGACCGCCTTTCTCAGCCACTGTGCAGGTTCAAGATCGGCCAATCTCAGAGCCTGAGAGCAGAGCAGTGGGGTGACGATACCCTGGATGGAAGCATAGACGACAGCCAGGGCCGGCAGGCCACCTCGCGAGCAGGCCAGGGCGCCGAGGCCCACGGCGCCGGCCAGCGTGACGACCGAGAGTCCGGCACTGAAGCGTATGCGGCCCATGCCGTAGAGCAGGGTCAAAGGGCTTTCTTGCAGGCTTGCCGTCACCGCAAAGACCAGGAAGGCGCGGAAAACCGGGATCCCCGATAGGACTTCTTTGCCCACCCACAGACGCAGAATCACTCCCGCCCAGACAAACAAAGCGCCGGCTATAGGAAGTGCCAACGACAGTAAGTTCCGGGTGGAGATCAACATGAACTTCTTCATCGCCGCCAGGTCGCCCCGCGCCGCGGCGGAAGAGACGATGGGATAAGCGACCCAGAGCGCCTGTTGAGCGAGCCTTGACACCGCCCAGGGAAAGCGCCGGGCAACCACGAGAACGGCGAGATCAGACAAAGGGAGTAGTTTGGCCACGAGGAACGTGTCGGATTGGGAGAACAGCGCGGTTGCCGTATCCTCAATAAAAGTGAGAGAGGCAAATCCGCGGATCCTTCTCAGCGTCGCCCAGTTGGCTTCGCCCAGACTCGGCCAAGTCGGAACACTTGTCCACCGGGTCACAAACAGCAAGCCGGCCAGGCGGAGCAGGGCGGCCGCGGGGAATAAGGCGGCGATGGGAAGCAAACCCAGGCCTCCGTAAACAAAGAGCAACGTCGCGAACGCGCGGGCCAATTGGCTGGCAATATCCGCGGCGTTGGCCAAGTGGAAGTCTTCCAACCCCTCCAGGAGCCCGCGAACCGAGGCGCTAGGCAGTTGGAATGCCACGCTGGATCCGACCAGGCTGATGACGAGGAATGCGGAACCGGAGGACGCGCTCTGGAGATGAAAGAAGCTTGCCACCAGCCCGCTGAGGGTGGCCACGAGGATTGAGGCGGCGACTCCGACTGCGAGGAAGAGGAAAAAGACCGTGCTGACCAGGCGTCTCAACTCGGCGATTTGTCCTCGGGCCGCAAGATCGCTCACGAAGCGGATCAGAGCGCTTGCCATCCCGAGATCGAGAATGGCCAGCAGAGTCGAGGCGGTAATCGCAAAGGCCAGGATCGCGAAGTTGACAGGTTGGAGATAGCGAAACAAGATCGGAGTGAGCACCAACGTGATCAACCCACTCGTGGCGACGAGTGCGTAATTGGAAGTGATGTTTCGGATGACGCGATGATGTGCCATATCCCGGCGCCGGTCAGTTCCCCTCGACTCGGCAAAACCCGTCGTCCTCACGAAATGCGCCCAGCTTGCCCCGGGAAGCCAAGAGCGTCAAGCTCTTTGTAGCGGCACTGGTGGTTGATTTCGACTTGAGCGTTGCATAGACTTTGACAGACTTTGGCTGCAGCCTCTTCGAAGTCATAGGATTGCGTCGAGAAAGAGCCTTGACTGAAACTGAGGATAAGGGATTTCAGCAGGTCGGTGCCAGGGTGAGAACATCCCCGCTCGTCAGCGTCATCATCCCCACCCACCAGCGCCCCCAGGCTCTGGCCCGCGTGCTTGAGGGCCTGCGCTGTCAGACTTTCCCGGCCAGCGACCTGGAGGTTGTCGTCGTGCTGGATGGGCCCTGCCGAGAGACGCAAGCGCTGCTGGAAAGTGGGGCCTTCCCCTTCGCGCTTCGGTGGTTCGTCGAGCCCGCGCGAGGCGCGCCGGCAGCCAGAAACCTTGGCGTTGCGCAGGCTCGAGGAGAAGTGCTGCTGTTCCTGGATGACGACATCATCCCGGTCCCAGAACTGATCGACCTCCACCTGCGGGCCCGCGATAGGGAAGGCGTGGTGGTCTTTGGCGGTTTCAAGCCTGCCCCGAATTCCCCGGAGCGCTTCGTGCAAGAAACCGTGGACTGGAGTCACGTACATTATGAGCGGTGCTCGGCACCGGGCTACAATCCGACTCATTCCGACCTCCCGGATGGGAATATGTCGGCAACGAAGGGTGACCTCATACGAGCCGGACTGTGGGATGAGACCTTCTCTGGGGTGGGCGGAGACGACGATCGTGAGCTCGCCCTCCGGTTGCTCAAGCATGGGATTGCACTCAAGTTCGACAAACAAGCCATCGGCTACCACTACTACGCGAAGAGTTGGTCGGACCTCCTTTACGACCAGCGGCATATCGGCTGCGCGCACCAGTATTACATGACGCTCCACCCCAGGCTCGTTCGAGAGTATGAGCTTCTGCGCGCCCTGGCTGGTACCTGGTGGGGCCGGGCGGCATTTCGGGCCATCGAGTGCATCCCCGAGGTCTTCTTTCAAGCGTCCATGGGTTCGGTCCGCCGCTGGGGCAAGGGGTTGAACCCGAAGTTCGGCAAGGCAATCCTCCGTTTCCTGGTCAGGCGGTCAAAGACTCTCTTTTACATTCGCGGCCTTACAGACACGCCCCGGACAGCCGACCTGCTCTTCCGCCAGTCGAGGATCAGGGTGCCAATCCTCGGCTATCACCACGTCGTCCGGGACGCTACCGGGGATCCCGAACTCATGATGGACCTGGCACACTTCGAGCGCCAGATGCGGACGCTGGTTTTCCTGGGTTTCAAGACGGTCTCGCTCCGAGACCTCTGCGGGTGGCTGGATGGCCGAGTCACTCTCCCCCCGAAACCCGTCGTCCTGACCTTTGACGATGGCTACGAGGGCTTCCTGCCTATTGTTGCGCCCGTTCTCGAACGCTACAACCTCACGGCCACGATCTTCTTGATAGCCGGGAAAGTCGGCAGGGAGATCCAATGGAACGGGCAGCCGCCGCTGCGCATCATGAGTGCGGACGAGGCCGCGAAGTTGGCGCGAATGGGTTTCGACATACAGAGCCATGGGCTGACGCACCTTGATTCGCGGCAAATTGATGCGGCGACTTTGCGCAGTGAATTACTCGAATCCAAGCGACTCATCGAGCAGGTCACTGGAAAGCCGGTGCGCTTCTTTGCTTATCCGCATGGCCGATGGAGCCGGGAGGTCCGCGATGCGGTCGAGCAAGCGGGATTTGCTGCGGCGTGCACGAGTCGCCGCGGCAGGAACGGCTTCAACCAGGATCGCCACCTTCTAAACCGAAGCTTCATCCTGAGGGACTGCGAACCCTGGCGGCTGGTCCGTGAGCTTTACAGGTGACGCGATGTATGAGAGGCAGGGGGACGATTCGCTGAGGTAGAAGTGACGGTTGAAGCAGGGAATTCCAGAGAAATGGAGCGAGTTCCACAAATCCCGGCACCGCAGAGCTGGCAGTCCCAGGGCAAGAAGCTTGCCAAGCGGCTGCTGCTTCCTCTGACGCTGATCCTTCGGCGCAGGGTGATTGCGCGTTATCTGGCCCTTGAATCGCAACCCAAACTGCATGTGGGCTGTGGCAGGCATCTCTTGGAGGGCTGGTTGAACACCGACCTTTCGAGCCTCAACCGCCGAAAGATTGTCTACCTGGACGCCCGGCAAAAGCTCCCATTTCGCGATAACCAGTTCCACTTTATTTTCAACGAGCATTTCATTTCGACTGTGACTCTTGAGGAGGCAGCCCGATTCGTCGCCGAATGCTACCGAGTTCTGAAGCCAGGCGGGGTCTTGCGCACCGCGACTGCCGGTCTGCCTTTTCTGCTCGAGCTCCTCGAGAGCCGAGATCCCCGTTGCCGCGACTACGTGCGCTGGGCCGCCGACGAGTTTCTCGGGGTCCCCGATTACTCTCCCTGCTTGGTCATCAACAATCTGTTCTACGGCTTCGGATGTAAGTTCATTTATGACCCCGAGACTCTTACCTCAATGCTCTATCGGGCCAGGTTTTCGCGCGTTGTCCCGGCGAAGGTCGGCGAAAGCAGCCATCCTGAGCTGCGCGGCTTGGAGGGGCACGGGAAGTGCATTCCAAGCGAATTCAACGAGCTTGAGACGTTCATCCTCGAAGCAAGCAAGGAATGACTGAGGCTTCGGGCGACTCGCCGACCGGACCGTGGGCTGGACGTTACGAGACCTGTTGGCCTTCCGGAAGGGGCTTCACCTTCTGCCACCGCTGCCCCATCTCAACTACTCCCCGCGAGGCCACAAAGAAAGTCTTCCGGAGCTGAAAGCAGTCTCCAAGCCACTTGCCCACTTGTGAAGGTGGGATGGGCACGTGGTCCGTTTGTACCCCGGGGGGCACACGAGAAGAACGCCCTGGCCACCATTTGAAGAAGGCGCTGGCGAGGCTCATCTTCAAGACTTGCCGGCCCGCAAGATAGCAAAAAGGGAGGAGGGAGGGGACGTCCTCCAGCGTGAGCACAAGATCCCCTCCCGGCTGAAGGACCCGATCGATCTCTTGAAGCACTCGTTGGGGGTTGCTCGCGTGGTTCAACGTGGCCAAGCAGAAGACGGTCCGGAAGGCTTCCTCTCGGAACGGGAGATACTCACCGGCCCCGCGCAGGAGCAACGGTGGCGGAATTTCTGGCGAGCTTTCGAGGGCGGAACCCCATCTTGATCTCCGCAAGGGATATTCCTCGGGGTCCAAGCAAACGTAGTGCACGTCCTTGGGAAGCCAGTGCTTCAGGTAGCTGTCGCCACCTCCCACGTCAAGGGTTGCGCCTTCGATCGCGGTGGCGGCGCGGGCGCAGACAGCGAAGAACTCGGCGTCTCCGCGCGGCCCTTCTTTCTGATCCTGACCTTTCAGCCACTGCTGAAAATAGCCGTGGCGTCTCGACCAGTAGGTTCGATCGGCGGCAAGGAATGTGTCGCGGGGGAGAAAATCAACCCCGGGCGCATCTTGGTGGCAAAGGAACATTCGCCTGCAACCCTTGCAGGCAAACCCCTCTGCCTGTTCGCTCAGCCCTGCGTGGCATACAGGGCAAGCAAGCATCACAGCTAACCAGGAAGGAAGAGGCTCGTGCGTGGTCAGGGGGGAGTCCGCGTTCAAGCCAGGAAATCCGGAACCTCTACCGGGCCCGGTTGAGAGATTTGTTGGGCTACTTCCAGAGCCTGCACGATGGCATCATCGATGCTGGAATATCGCCAGGACCCAAACCGGCCAACAGACCACACGTCCCGTGACCTGAGGAATTCGAGGAGGCGCTCGACCAGCGCCTCTCGCTTGAGGTCGTGCACGGGATAAGCGTGATCGAGATAGGTGCAGCTGGTCGAAACGATGTCTGAAGGGCGTTTGACCATCCCCAGGCTTACGAGCAGCTCGCGGGTCTGGAGTTCCAGTTCATCTCGCCGGGTGAGGTCGGGATTGGAGATTTCCGCGCACACCAGGCTGCAGTTTTCCGGAACCATCGCCGGAGAGATGTTGGCCGGGAAGAGCAGCCGGAAGAAGGGGAACTCGGGCTCCGGGAAGTAGACCCAATGGTAGCGGTGAGGCAAAGGATGACAGACGCAGCAAGTGACATTCAACAGGGAAGTGCTGCGCAGCTCCGCTGCAGCCCGGCGGAGATCCTCCGGAATCCCGCGCGCGCTCAAGACCAGGGCCTTGAGCGGAATCGTGGACACGAGCCGGTCGTAGGGAACCGTCTCCCCGGTCTGGAAGAGAACGGTCTTGCGGTCCAAATCGACTTGGACGACCTCCCTCCCCAGGGAAATTCCGTGGGTGTGCGATGCAAGGCCGTTGACCAGGGCTTGAATTCCGCCACTTTCCGGATAGTAGAAAGAAGAGTTGTAGCCCATTTCATTGTTGCGCTTCGAGAGCCATCCCGCCACGGCCTGCGAGAAAGAAATGCGGGGCACAAATGGGCTTACCCAATCGGCGCTCATTTCCTCTGGTGGCAGACCCCAAAGTTTCGTGTTGTAAGGAATCATGAAGCTCTGGGCGATTCCCGCGCCAAAGTGCTGTCGGATCCAGGCGCCGAAGTTCGCAGGAGGGCGGGCTCCATTGAACTGCCGGTCGACCCAAGCGCGTGCATAGCCCCACAGGCAACTGGCCTGCTCGCCCGCGGGGAGGAATCCCAGGTGGGTCTGAAACGGATATGGGACATAATGGCCGCGGAAGAAGATCCAGGCGTTGCGTACGATGCGCTGGAGGTGGCCATCAAGAATGGCGTGCACAAACTGCTCGGCCGCCGCAGTTCGGAAGTGAAGGACATGAGAGACGACGTCGAACGTGAAGCCGCCCTGCTGTCGCGTTCGACACAACCCCCCTATTTCCATCTCCTTTTCATAAAGATTGTAGGTCTCTCCACGACGCTGGCCAAGGGCATAGGCACTGCTCAGACCGCTAATACCGGCCCCTAAGATTACGGTGTGCACTCGCCGCCCCTTATAGTTACACCAATTCGCTTGCGCCTCTGGTCGGAGGGGGTCGAACGTCTAGCCCAGAGGGCGCGTTCGCGTCGTGGCCGCGCACTGTCCCAAGTCGCGGTATTCTATCACCCTCCAGCATGGCTGCAAGGAGCAAAACGCTTTGGGACCGCCAGGGGGCATCGCATCCCCCTGAGCGGCCGGTGTGCTCGGCTTGGATGCGGAGAGAACAGATGACGGGCCAGCTCCTCCTAGTAAGGCCGTCATTGCCCCTCCTTTCATCGGGCGGAGGCACTTGGACTCTAGGAACGGCGATGCGGTTTACGCGCGCGATTGGGGCGTGAGAAGCGTCCTTGACATTGCAGTAATGTCTCAATTATCGTGGGAGCCCCTGACAGGTCTGAACTGGTCCGCAGGGAGATTTTGTCCCTCCAAGAGGGTGTTGGGGATTCACGAGGTAGGTGAGACAAGCCTTGCGGTTCTCTCCTTCCGGATTCCATCGCATTCTCGTTGTCATTCTGGGGGTGTTCCTCGTTGGCATGACATCGAACCGGCGCGCGCAGAGCCAGGAAAGTGAGCCCGCGCGACCGAGACCTACTGACTCCAGCAACGGACGGTTGGGCCCTGACGACTTGCGGGTCGCCCCGGCCGTTCAGCGTATCGAGGGAACGTCGGCCGCAGCGGCGCTCCCGGATTCCGCGCCTCAGCAGGAGCCGCTCGGGGGCAACTACATTATTGGCCCCGAGGATGTGCTTGATATTGATGTCTTCAACGTTCCCGAACTTGCCAAGTCCGTCCGAGTGGCGAATGACGGGACGATCGTGCTGTCGCTGATCGGGCGGGTTAAGGCGGCGGGCCTGACTTCCGAGCAACTTCGCGAAGAGCTCGAGACGCGCTACCGTGAAACCTATCTCCAGAACCCCCAAATTAGCGTCTTTATCAAGGAATTCCATGCCCAGCCGGTCTCCATCATCGGCGCCGTGGAGAGGCCAGGCCTTTATCAGCTCACCGGCCCGCGCAGCCTGATCGAAATGCTCGCCATGGCGGGGGGGCTGGCTAAGAAGCAAAGCGCGCCTGCCGGGCGAACACTTTTCGTCACCCGCAAGGGGGGCTTTGAGGACGCGCCGTTGGCTGAGGGGATGAACCTTGTAGCCCCGGACAAGCTGGAGATCAATATCCAGCGCCTGCTCTACTCGCGTGAGGGCGCCCTCAACATTCCGATCCGCCCTGCCGACACAATCAGCGTGACCAAGGCCGACATCGTCTATGTGGTGGGATCCGTCAGGAAGCCCGGGGGATTTGTTCTGGAAGATCGAGAAAAAGTGACTGTCCTGCAGGCTTTGGCCATGGCGGAAGGTCTGTTTGGGAGCCCGTCCAAGAACTCGGCGCGAATCATCCATAGGGCCGAAGACGGGGGGCGGTCTGAGACCCCAGTTGACATCGGCAAGGTCATGAAAGGCCGGGCGCCCGACATCGAGTTGGCGCCCAACGACATCCTCTTTATTCCCGAGAGCGGTGGCAAAATGGCTGCGAAACGAGGCGCCGAAGCTGCCATCGCAACGATAACCGGCGTCATCATCTGGCGCCGTCCGTAGCGGACGACCAGCCGGCTCTCCTCCGCGGAGCTTAATGGAAGAAAACGAATTTCGACATCCCGAAACCACTCAGAGCCTGGCGAAGGCAGAAACCCAGGCCATTCATGAGCAAGTCGTCCTGGACGCCTCTCCAGAGGAAATCTGGCAGCTGCCTGATTACTGGCGCATCATCGTCAAGCGGCGCTGGGTAGTCCTGACCTGCCTCCTGGTTGTCTTTTCCACCATAGCGATTGGAACCTTGAAGCAGAAGGCCATTTACCAGGGCAAAGTCGTGGTGGAGATCAACCCGGAGCAACCGAACGTCCTGAACTTCAAAGAGGTCCTGCAGGTCAGCACGGTGGACGTGGATAGCTACCGCGAGACGCAGTACAAGATTCTGCAGAGCCGCACGCTGGCCGAGCGCGTCACGCAGACGCTGCAACTCTATAAGAGCCCAGAGTTCTATCAAAACCGTTGGCCCTTCGGGTTAATCGAGACTGACCCGGCTAAGATTCCTTCGGCCTCCGACCCCGGCCCGCCGGATACCTCTGCGGACTACTATCGCAACAGCGTGAAGCACTTCCTGGACGCGGTGGATATAGCTCCGGTGAGGCGCAGCAATCTTGTTGAGGTGTCGTTCTATTCCGAAGACCCCAGGGTCGCCGCTCGCGTTGCGAACCAGCTTGCGGCGGACTACATCGACCAGAACCTGCAGGTGAAGTGGGACGAAACCGTTAAGGCTTCGGAGTGGCTTCAGGACCAGCTCGTGGGCCTCAAGGCCAAGCTCGAGAAGTCCGAAGACTCTTTGCAGGCCTACGCCCAAGCCAATTCCATCCTCTTCGTGGAGGAGAAGAAAAACCTGGTGAATGAACGCTTGGCGCAACTGCAGGAAGCCTATACCAAAGCGCAAGCGGACAGATTCCAGAAAGAGTCCTCGTACAGCTTGGTGCAGGCCGGCAAAGTTCAGGACTTGCCCGGGTTCCTTTCAAACCGGTTGATTCAGGATTTGTCGGTTCGCCTCTCCGAACTCGAGCGTGACTACTCTCAATTGACGGCGACGGTGAAGCCCGACTACCCGAAGGCAGTGGCACTCAAGAGAGAAATCGACACCGTGCAGTTGGCGCTGGATCGCCAAAAGGGAGCCCTGGCCCAGAACATTGTCGATGAGTATCGGTCAGCAGTCGCCAATGAGAAGTACTTGGCCGGGGCGCTTGAGCAGCAGAAGAAGGAAGTCAATGAGATCGCCGAGAAGTCCATCCAATATAACATCCTGAAGCGTGAAGTGGACACCAGCAAGCAACTCTACGAGGGCTTGCTCCAGCGACTTAAGGAGGCCCAAGTTTCGGCGGGACTGAAGGCTAGCAACATCCGCATTGTAGACGCGGCCGAGGTGCCGAAGCGCCCCGTAAAGCCTCGCGTGGTTTTGAACCTGGCCCTGGGCGTGATTCTGGGGCTGGGGTTGGGTATGGGGCTGGCGTTCTTCCAGGAGTATCTGGACAACACGCTCAAAACCCCCGATGAGGTGGAAACCCTGCTGCGGCTACCTTCGCTGGGCGTGGTTCCGGTCTTTTCCTTGGACGGCGCTGACAAGGCCGCGGAGGAGAAGCTGGTCTCCATTGCCCCGGGCATGGACAAGCCCATCGGCCCGGCGATTCAAACCAATCCTGCCGCCGTGGAAGCTTTCCGCTCCCTCCGCACGTCGATCTTGCTCTCTGCCAATCCCGTGCCAAAGATCCTCCTGATTACCAGCGCCCTCCCTGGGGAAGGGAAAACCACCGTCGCAGCGAATTTGGGAGCTACCTTGGCCAGCTTGGGCAGTAAGGTTTTGATCCTGGATTGCGACATGCGGCGACCAGCCTGCCACCGCGCGACGGGCGTGAAGAACAGCCCGGGGTTTGTCCAATGCCTGACGGGTCACGCTGAGCTGGGGGAGGCCGTATTGCCCGTGCCGGGGGTGGAGAACCTGAGTGTCATCCCCTGTGGCCCCATTCCTCCCAACCCGGCAGAGGTTCTTTCCTCTACGCTCGCGGGTGAGTTGCTGCGGAGACTTCGTGGGGAGTTTGAGTATGTCCTGGTAGATTCTCCGCCCTTGTTGAGCGTTGCCGATAGCCGCATCCTTGTCACGTTGACGGATGCGGTGGTCTTGGTCGTGCGGGCTTATGAGACGCCCTATGATGTGGTTCGTCGGGCCCGCTCGTTGCTCTACGGTGCCGGGGCACGCATCTTGGGGGTCGCGCTGAATGACGTGGACATCCGCAAGGACGGCTACGCGTACAACTACTATTACCGTTATGGGCATGGGTACGGGTATGGGTATGAACCCGGCACACGCACTGAGGGGAAAACTGCGCACCACGAAGAGACTTAGCAGCCGGGGCCGCGCCTTCCGCAAATGCACACTCAGGCGGCTCGGTTGGTTAGGTGGAAAATCCAGTCTCTCATCAACATGCTGAGATTTAGCTGGGTCTTTTACGATCTCGCAGGATTGGCCTGCTCCGCGTATCTCAGCCACACGCGGTATTTCCATCTTAATCCCGGCCCGGCGATCCACTTCAGTCGTTCTCTTTGGTGTGTAATATTTGTGGCATTTGGAATCGTCCTCAACTACCTCTGGGAGCTTTACGAACCCGAAATATTGGCTGATGCGAAACAGATCACCACACGTTTGTCGTTCGCTGGGTTGACCCTTGGCATCCTTATCGTCCTGGTCAATTATGTGCTTTTCTTCCCGGGAGTGGGCCGAGTCATTCTATCGTCAAGCGTACTCGGCGCACTGGGTTGGGAGTTAGGCTGGCGTTCGGTCCGCGCCCGGCACTTTCGCAGCCGGGGTCGCCAAAAAGTGCTCATCGCGGGAAACGGAGAGTTGGTCGACGAAATTTGCTCTCTCCTCGCGAGCTCCAACCATTACCCCTACGTCGTCGCGGCCATTGCGAGTTCCGACGGGTCTGGCCAAAGCTCCACAGACATTCCACTGATCAACCTGTCTGAAGTCAGCCGAGCGGTCGAAGAGAACAACGTGAAACACATCCTCATGGCTCCTGGTGACAGACCCGACGGTCACACGCTTGATCGTCTCATCGACTGCATGAGACTCGGGGTCCGTTTCCATGATGCTTGTACCTTCTACGAGCAACTGACGGGCAGAATCCCCATCCGGTATGTGGATCACGGTTGGTTCCTCTCCCAGGTTCAGTCCATCGGAGAACCTCTTTTTCGGCAGGCCAAGCGTACGGCTGACTTTCTCCTGGCTTTGCTTGGGATGGTTGTGACTCTGCCACTCGGACTGATTATTGCCTTGGCGATCCGACTGGATAGCCCGGGGCCAGTTCTTTTCCGTCAGCGGCGCGTGGGTCTTAATGGAAGGGTCTTTAATCTCGTCAAGTTTCGCACCATGGTGGTCAACGCAGAAAAGACGGGCCCGGTCTGGGCGGCCTCGAAAGATCTGCGGGTGACGCGCGTGGGGAGTGTCTTGCGTCGACTGCGGCTCGACGAACTTCCGCAATGTTGGAACATCCTCACCGGCGAGATGTCATTCGTGGGGCCCCGGCCCGAGCGTCCGGAGTTCGTGGAGGTACTTCGGGGGGAGATCCCGTTCTATGGCCGGCGCCACCTCGTGCGACCAGGCCTTACGGGATGGGCGCAAGTCCGCTTTCCGTATGGGGCCAGCATTGAAGATGCCCGACACAAGTTCGAGTACGACCTCTATTATGTGAAGAACCAAAGCTTGGTTACCGATCTGCTCATTCTGGGCAGGACCGTTTCGGTCGTTCTGGGAAGAAGGGGCTCGCGATGAAATCCTCCAGCTTGGGTGGCAGCCGCCGGCCTGCTCCGGGCTGCGACGGTGGGAATCAGGAACGAACGTGCGCAATCCAACTTGGCGTGCACGGAGCGGAAGTGTGAGATGGGAGATGCGCCCACGATTCGCGGCGCGTTGGTGGTTCGCAACACCGCCCTCAATTTCGCGGGCTACATCATTCCCCTCCTGGTGGGGCTGGCCACGATCCCCTATGTTATTCGGGGGCTTGGCCAGGAAGGGTTCGGAGTTCTCTCGATTGCCTGGGTCTTGCTCGGTTATTTTGGCCTGTTCGATTTGGGTCTGGGCCGCGCCACGACGAAGTTTGTCGCCGAATGTTTGGGCCGCGGGGAAGAGGATCGACTTCCGGGGTTGGTTTGGACTTCACTCGGTTATCAATTGATCTTTGGGAGTGTGGGGACGCTGCTCGTCGCCGCCTTCGTTCCCGCCCTTACCGGCCGCATCCTCAAAATTCCTCCCGCCCTGATCCCCGAGACGAGGCTCAGCTTTTACTTGTTGGCTTTTTCCTTGCCGATCGTCCTGGCCACCACTGCCCTCCGCAGCGTCCTGGAATCAGCGCAGCGGTTTGATTTGGTGAATTACGTCAAGGTCCCGGCGAACGTCTCTGTCTTCCTCCTGCCGGCCATAGCGATAGCTTTGGGACTGCATCTTCCCGGAATCATCCTCCTCCTGATTCTGTCCCGGTTCTGTGCGACGGTAGCCTATCTCTGGCTCTGCTTCAGAGTGTTCCCGGCCCTCGCCCGGGGCTTCTCGGTGGATTCGAGAATGCTTCGTCCGCTGCTGGCTTACGGTGGCTGGGTTACGGTGTCGGGCGTGATCAGTCCTCTTCTGGTCAACGTCGATCGGTTCGTAATCGGCGGGATGGTTTCGATGGCGGCCGTGGGTTACTACACCGCGCCCGCGGAGATTGCGATTCGCTTCTCGATCTTCCCCGCCAGCCTGGTCCTGACGCTCTTTCCCGCTTTCAGCACTCTAGACGCGCGGGGCGCCAAAGAAAAACTGGAAAGACTCTACGCACTATCCGTCAAGTTCCTGCTTCTGACGCTGGGGCCGGCTCTCATTTTACTGATCGTGTTCGCGCGGGATATCGTTCGGCTCTGGCTGGGCAATGATTTCGCCGCTAAAAGCACGTTGGTCATTCAAATTCTGGCCGTCGGCGTGCTCTTGAATTCTTTGGCCTTCATCCCTTATGCCCTTATCCAGGGGCTTGGCCGGCCCGACGTGACGGCAAAATTCCACTTGTTGGAACTCCCGCTATACGTCGCGCTGGTGTGGGTCTTGGTGAAGAGCATGGGAATTTCGGGAGCGGCCCTGGCCTGGACGTTGCGCCTGGGTCTCGACGCTCTCCTGCTCTTTGGAGCCGCATGGCGCCTCAAACTCGCGTCGCTTCGGGCGTTCGCCGAGAACGGCCTGCTGCGGAGTTCAGTGGCGGTTTCGGTATTTGCCTTCGCGCTAGTCGTGGCCTTGCCCGCGGGGTCCGCACTACTGAGTCAAGCTGCCTTGACGCTGCTCCTGCTTTCCCTCTTCGCCGTTGGGACTTGGAGTTTCGTTCTCGATAGCCGCGACCGCAGTTTTCTCACTGAAACCGCCGGGCAATTCTTCTGCGCGCTGCGGGAATCCCAACGACTGTCCTAACGAGGTCCGCGAAGGCTAACGGTATGGAATGCAATCGCGGCAAAGGCTCTTGGCCGATCGGGGAATCGAGCAGGCATTATCAGCGGTGTTGCTCCTGAAGGGAAACCATGAGGATCGGAATTGACGCACATCCCCTTTCACGGTTGCATACGGTGGTTCCGCGGATCCTGGGAAATGTGATCCCAGAGCTGCAACGAATCGATCGGGAAAACGACTACTACCTTTACTCAGATCGGGATTTTCACGTTGGCGTGGAGAATCCCCGCTGGCGCAAGCGAGTGCGTTCACGGTGTGCGTTCCTTCCCGGCACCTTTTGGCTCCAAACCGAGGGGAAGAGAATGATTGCCGAGGATGGGCTGGATGTCTTTTGGGCCACGGGACACGTACTCCCCTCGGGCCTTGGTTCGTCCGTCGCTACGGTGATCTTGGTTTGCGATTTGGTTTGGCGTCTCTACCCGGCGACTATGGGTTACTTTAACCGCATCGTGCACTGGCTGTTTGCCGAGCGATCGGTCCGCGAAGCCGATATGATCATAACAATCTCCGACTCAACGCGGAGAGACCTTGAAGCGATGCTGGGGGTGTCCCCCAAGAAGATTCGCGTGATCTACCCGGCCGTGAGCGCACCTTACGATCGACTGCAACCCGCTGCTGCTGCCGGGTACATTGCTCGAAAATATCACGTTTCAGAGAGTTATATCTGCACCGTGGGGACAATCGAGCCCCGGAAGAACCTAGCGACCTTGGTAGATACCGTCAGGATTCTTCGGGATCGAGGTGCCCTTCGCCACCAGTTCTTAATTGCCGGGGCAGCGGGGTGGAGGGACTCGAAAATTTACGAGAAAGCGAAAAGGCTTGGACTAACCGATCGGGAGGTCAGGTTTCTTGGCTATGTGGCGGAGGAAGACCTACCCTTTTTTTACTCAGGCGCCTCACTGTTCCTGTTCCCGTCTCTTTACGAGGGGTTTGGTCTTCCACTTGTTGAGGCGATGGCTTGTGGTGTTCCGATCGTTGCCTCAGACACGTCCTCAATTCCGGAGGTTGTGCAGGGCGCGGCGATCTTGGCTTCACCGGACCGCCCCGAAGATTTTGCCGACGCTGTTACTCGGGTTACCACCGATCGCGATCTCAGGGACGAGATGATTAAGAAGGGACTCGAAAGGGCTCGTTGCTTTCGCTGGGATCAGACAGCTAGCCAGATTCTGGAAGTTCTGAAGGAGGTATCGCAAAGTGGTCATGAGAAGCGACCCGCCGATGGAGCGTTTGACAAACCGACCGGTGGTCCCGCTTGGGATTAAGGTGCCGAATGCGGCTGGGGTGCTGACGGCGAGTTGATTGCCAGGCCGCTCGCCCAAATCTTATGCCAGAAATGTTCCTAGGGGGCTAATGGAAGGGTCAAGGAATGCTTAGGGTACCGGTCGAGCATGCCCGCCCCCCTCGGGTTTCCCTGCTGAAGCTCGCCGTGATCGTGCCTGCGACAGTAGCCCTGGCTGGCGCTGCGGTTCTATCAGGTTTTTTTCAGGGTGAAGAAACCCAGCTAGCAGCGTTGGCAGCGGTCATCATTGGCGTTATGACCCCATGTTTGTGGCTGGTCAAGGCTGAGGCAAGCCTCGACTTTTTCGAGTTTCCTGTCATGCTGTACGGCCTCCTGGTAGTCTTCTTTCCTCTCCGGCTGATTCTTGCGGTGTTGCTGGGCGAGGAACTGTTCTACCTGCCGCCGGCTGCTCTGCGGTTGAGCCTACTAGCTTGCCTGACGGGGTTCCTGGCATTCGCCGTGGGCTATCGAAGTAAGGCGGGGATGCGCCTCGCCGAACGCTTCAACCCCTTGATTTCTCGGTTCGACGGCGAGTGGGATGTTGGCCGCACCAATTTGCTGGCGTTGGCACTGATGATCGTCTCCCTGATATCTGTTTATCTGGTCTATTCGGCTACAGGGTCCCTCTTTTATTTCCTTCGTCTCGATCCCCTGACCAAGAACCCCTATGAGATTGCCTACTGGTACTACTACGCCACCTGGGGGATAAAGTGTCTGGCCGTAGGCGCACTTTTCCAGGCGGTAATTTTTCTCCGCTACCGACAGCAACCCCTACTTACTGCGGGGTATTTTCTGGCGGCCGCGCTTACGGCTGCCCTGGTCTCACGGGGAACCCTTATCATGTTGCTCTTGCTGGTCTTCGGGTTATTCAACTACCTGCGGAGAAAGGTAGGGCCGGTTTTGCTGGCTTGGCTCGGGGTGCTGGTCCTGGCATGGCTGGTTTTGGGCGGAATGCTCAGATACAGGGCCTCGCTCGCCTTCACGCCGACAGGTGTCTCCGATTTGCTGAGGCTCCACGTGCTGCAGGGTCTTGACCATTTGCCTACGCTAGCCATTGTGATGCAGAACGTGCCCGATGTGCTCCCCTGGCAGCGGGGCAAAACCTTCCTCGTGCTCCTCTACAAGCCGATCCCCCGATCCGTCATGCCGGATAAACCCTTGGGTGCCTCGGGAATCCTCAACAGCACCCTGTTCCCTCTAAGTTATGAAGCGGGGTACGCCTTTTCCTCTACCATCATCGGCGAATGGTATCTGAACTTCTCATGGGCTGGAATCATATTGGGGATGGCCTTGATAGGCGTCGCTGCCTCCATGGTCTGGCACTTGAGGGCAAAAAGCCGGTCTCCCGGCCGGGTGCTGATTTACCTCGTGTGCGTGTTTGGGCTGGTTTCGTGGGTGAGAAATGACTTCCAAGTCGCGACCACTGATTTCTTTTTCCTTCTGCTGCCGACGCTGGCGGGTGTCCTTTTTGCACGCCGCCCGGAACGCTACCGCAAACGCCTGCTGGTGGGTGGTGGTCACTTTTTGATTTAAGGGTCTTTCGGCAAAAGGAAGCTCGTATGACAGGGGTTCGCAGGATGCTCTCCCGGATCAAATTCAGATTATTGGCGCCGGTCCGGCAGCGGGCGTATTGGAACTTGATGGCACTGTATGACCCCGTTCATGCGGTCTGCTCCGAGGCCGAGGACGAACGGGATTTGTATGAATCAGGGACGGTCCAAGTCTCGATGATGAAGGATCTCGGACTCCTCGGCCGGGATAAGGACGCTCTGCACATCGGCTGCGGGATCGGGCGCATTGAATTGAACATCGCCGGCCACGTGCATTTCGCACTCGGGATTGATGTTTCCGAGAGGATGGTGAAAATCGCGCGGCGCAAAGTGCAGGCTGAGAACGTCGGGTTCGCGCTCGGTTCTGGGAGAGACCTCAGCCCACTCCGAGATCACTCGTTCGATTTGTGTTACTCTTTTATCGCTTTTCAGCATATGCCCAGGCCGGTAGTGGCCAACTACTTTCAGCAAGTCACGAAGAAACTGAAACCCGGTGGGCGTTTGTTTTTCCAAATACCTATCGACGAAACGGGCTCTCGCCGTGAGCCGCCTCCGGATCACCCCTACGGGCTCCGCTATTACTCCTCGCGTGAAGTGTCTCGCCTTTTGGAGCAGGCCGGGTTACGACTACTCGGCCGATATGATGACAAGGGCGAACGCTTTAGTGGAAGTGGAGATGGGTCGGACGCCCAATACTTTCTTGCCGGAGTCTAATTGCTTGATGCTGTGCTTTACTGATCTATTTTATTATCCGCTTGGCTACAGCCCGCCCTGCCAACCGCTATCGCGGTCAAGCAAGCGGCTGACGGTACCCTCTGGACGGCGCGGCTAGGTCAGCCTGAGAATCTCCCCCCATGCGGGTTGGCATCGACGCACACATTCTGACAGGGGACCGAAGGGGGATGGGGCTCTATGCCTTGCGGTTGGTGGAGGGCTTACCCGCGGTCGATCGGGAGAACACTTACATTGTGTATGGTCCGGCGAAGCAGCTATCTTCAGTGTGCGGCAAGCCGAATTTCCTTCTCCGCCCCACGCCGTCCCTTCCCTCTCCGATCTGGGAGCAGTGTGTGCTCCCGCTGTGGGCATCCAGGGACCGTCTGGATCTTCTTCACTGTCCAGCGAACACAGCGCCTCTCCGTTTGCCCAGGCAGGTCAAGTTGGTTCTGACCTTGCATGACGTAATGTTCTTGCTGCCGCCTGCACTTATCCCTGGCGTCGGCACATGGCGCCAGCGTATCGGAAGGAACTACCGCAGGATGGTGGTTCCTCGCGTCGCGGCCCGGGCCGATCGCATATTAACCGTTTCGGATTGTTCCAGATCGGATATTTTGAAGTATATCCGAGTTGATCCGTCGAAAATTCGGGTGATCTACGAGGGTGTAGGCATGAATTCAGATCCAGCCTCCGACGGCGCTGGGATGCCCGAAAGTTTAGCGAGAATAGGCGCCGGAACGAATTTCATTCTGGCGTTAGGTGGATATGATCCGCGCAAGAATACGGCAGCCGTGATCCAGAGTTATGCCTCGCTTCGCCGGAGCCGAGCCATCAGCGAGAAACTGGTGGTCGTAGGCCTGCCGGGCTGGGAATCTTCCCCGTTTTACCGGACCGTTTGCCAGTTGGGATTGGCCGAGGATGTGGTTCTTACTGATTACGTAACGGACGGAGTCTTACGATGGCTCTATCGGTCGGCGCGCTGCTTCTTGTACCCTTCGCTTTACGAGGGATTTGGATTCCCCCCTCTGGAAGCGATGGCATCCGGTACGCCGGTGGTCACGTCTCGCGTGGCGTCCGTCCCCGAGGTGGTCGGGGACAGCGCCTTGCTGGTTGATCCGACTTCGCAGCAAGCGATCCAAGAGGCGCTGCTGCAAGTTCTCAGTGATGATGCCCTGCGAGGGAGTTTGATTGAGCGAGGTTGTGTTCGAGCAGCCAGCTTTCGCTGGGAGTCTACGGTGGAACAGACGCTGGCGGTTTACAGAGAGCTGCTCGGAAACTAATACCAGCGCAGAAAGTGATGCGTATCGCCTATCTCACGCCGCGCGTTCCTTATCCGCCCATCAGCGGCGGCCGCCTGCGCGCTCACTACATGCTTCAGCATCTGGCCCGGTCCCACGCCGTGACGGTCTACGCCATTGGATCGCACTGGCAGCGAAGTGCTGATTTTGCGATTGCTCCTCCTTCGGGCCTGGAGCAGAAACTCTTCCCCAAATCCCTGCTGGGATATGGTTATTGCGCCTTCAAGGGTTTGTTCTCCCGTTTGCCCTTCCAGGTGAAACTTTACGAAAGCGCCGCCCTAGCCCGCGCCCTGGCTGAGGATGTTAAACGCGGCCAGATCGACTTGTTGTTCGTTCATCTGCTGCGCATGGCAGACTATGTGCTCCCCTATGCTGGGGTTCCGCGTATCCTTGACATGGTAGACTCGCTCTGCCTGCATTATCACCGGATGCCGCGCATTTGGCACAGTCCTCGATGGCTGGCGACGCGCGTGGACCGGGCGCGAGTCTGTAAGTACGAAGCTGAAATGCCTGGGCGATTTGACAGCGTCTTGTTGGCTTCTCCCGCCGATTTGGCTTGGGTCCGGCATCGGACCCAAGCCGAGAATCTGGTCTTAGTCCCCAACGGCGTGGATTTGGAGCATTGCTCCCTCAATGACGTCCCGCCTGAACCCAATCGGATCATTTTCTTTGGGAAGCTCGATTACCTACCGAACGCCGATGCGGCAATCTATTTTGCCAGAGAGATTTTCCCTCTGGTAAAGAGGTCTGTGCCGGAGGCGCATCTCTGTGTAGTAGGATGGAGTCCCCCTCGGGGGGTGCGAGCGCTGGCACGATTGCAGGGCGTCACAGTGCGAGCGAACGTGCCGGATATACGGGTTGAGGTGGCAAAGTCCTCCGTGGCCGTCGCTCCTCTCCGCTTCGGCGCCGGAACCCAATACAAAATCCTGGAGTCGCTGGCGCTGGGAGTTCCGGTCGTGGCGACACCCGAGCCGGTACGAGCCCTATTGGAGGACACGGCGGGACCCATCCTCATCGGAAGCAATCCGGAGGAGTTCGCGGACCAAACTGCCCGTCTCCTCCAAGACGCGGGACTCCGCGAAAGGGCGCGTCGTGCCGGTCGGTTGCTGGTCGAATCCCGGTATAGCTGGGATGACGCTCTCGCGCCCCTGGACCGAATCCTGGATCAGCGTGCGAAACCTACTAAGCAGTGCCCGGAGAATCCATTATGCTGAGAGTTGCTTTGATCACTGGCATTACCGGCCAGGACGGCTCGTACCTGGCCGAATTCCTTCTCGCAAAGGGCTACAAGGTTTATGGTTTGATCCGCCGCAGTAGCACGATCAATTTTGAGCGTCTCGTTCACCTCCAGGAAAAGATCGAATTGATCCCAGGCGACCTGCTTGACCAAAACTCTTTGATCAGCGCGCTGAAACAGAGCGAACCGGACGAGGTCTACAATCTGGCTTCGCAGTCCTTCGTCCCTACCTCCTGGAACCAGCCAGTGCTGACGGGGGAATTCACCGCTCTGGGGGTCACGCGGATGTTGGAGGCGGTGCGTCTTGTCAACCCCAAGATCCGGTTCTATCAAGCGTCGTCGAGTGAAATGTTCGGCATGGTGCGGGAGTCTCCTCAGAACGAGACTACCCCTTTCTACCCACGCAGTCCGTACGGCGTGGCCAAGCTATACGGGCATTGGATCACGGTGAATTACCGGGAAAGCTATGGCCTCTTTACGGTCTCCGGAATACTTTTCAACCACGAGTCGCCGCGCCGTGGTTTTGAGTTCGTGACCCGAAAGGTCTCCTATGGGGTGGCGCGCATCAAGCTGGGGCTGCAAACGAAGTTGAAAATGGGTAGTCTGGACGCCGAACGCGATTGGGGATTTGCCGGCGATTACGTGAAAGCCATGTGGATGATGATGCAGCCGGACAAGGCCCAAGACTATGTGATCGCGACCGGGATCCCTCACTCGGTCCGGCGCCTGCTGGAAGTCGCCTTCGGCTGCGCTGGACTCGATTACCAGAAGCATGTGGAGGTTGATTCTGCCTTTTTACGTCCTGCCGAGGTCTTTCACCTGCGAGGAGACTACTCGAAGGCACAACGCGAACTCGGCTGGGAGCCCACGGTGAGCTTCGAGGAGCTCGTGAGGATGATGGTCAACGAGGATTTGGCGAGGCTTGGGAATGCAGCGACAGCCCGGTCCGGAAGGGGGACAGCTCCGTGAGAGCCCTCATCACCGGAGGCGCGGGATTTGCAGGGTCCCACTTGGCCGAGCACTTGCTGGAGCAAGGCCAGGAAGTGGTGGCGCTTGCGGCCGTGACCGAGCCGCTCGACAACTTAGGTCCCATTCTGCCTCAGGTCCAGGTCGAGCGACTTGACCTGCGCGACGCCCTACGGGTGTCGGAGATTGTAAGGGAAGCGAAACCCCAGCGCGTGTATCACCTCGCCGCTCTTTCTTCGCCGGCGGAGTCTCTGGAGAACCCGCTTCTGACCTACGAAGTCAACTTCACCGGTACTTTGAACTTGCTCTTGGCTTGCCGGATGCTCGGGGCGGATTGCCGAATCTTGATTGTCAGCTCATCTGAAGTGTACGGCGTGGTCCGGCCGGAACATCTGCCTCTGCGGGAAGATATGGCCCTGCGGCCAGCCACTCCTTACGCAGGAAGCAAGGCAGCGGCAGAGCTCCTCGGCCTTCAGTTCTTCGAAAGTTACGGGATGCCGGTCGTGCGTACACGTCCCTTCAACCACACTGGCCCGCGACAATCAGCGGCGTTTGTTTGTTCGGACTTTGCCCGACAAATCGCGGAGATTGACCTGGGGCTGCGACCGCCCAAGATTCATGTGGGGAATCTCCAGGTGAGCCGTGACTTCAGCGACGTGCGGGACATCGTCCGTGGCTACCACTTGCTGCTGGAAAAAGGGGACCCGGGGGAAGTGTATCAGCTTGGATCAGGGCGCCCGGTGAGCATCGAAGAAATCTTGCGGATCCTGATCGGATTGGCCTCCCAATGCGTTCAGGTAGTTGTCGAGGAATCCCGCGTGCGTCACTCTGAAACACCCACCCTGTGGGGTGATACTTCCAAGGCCGAGCACGCCGTGGGATGGAAACGTCATTACAGACTCGACACCACCCTGCGCGATCTGAAAGAGTATTGGCAAGAAAGGCTGCGCTCGGAAGCGGCGTCGCGAAGGGAACGGTCGGGATAGCAGCCTAGGTGGCCGGCCTGGGCCGTGGGCAGACATGCCTGTGGCATTAGGGTCACCGAGCTGACGAGGAAACGGTATGAACGAACGGTCAACAATGAAGGGCGTGATTCTCGCTGGGGGGCTGGGAACGCGCCTCCTGCCGCTGACACGTGTGACGAACAAGCACCTGTTGCCCGTTTACGACAAGCCGATGGTCTTCTATCCGATCCAAACGCTGGTAGACGCGGGGATGAGAGACATTTTGCTTGTGACGGGAGGGCAGGATGCCGGCGATTTTCTGCGTCTACTGGGCGACGGAAAAGACTTCGGCCTGAAGCATATCAACTACACGTACCAGGAAGGGGAAGGCGGAATTGCCGATGCGCTGCGCTTGGCGGAACATTTTGCGGACAAGCAGAAGATCTGCGTTGTGCTGGGCGACAACCTGATTGAGACCAACATCCTGGCGGCTCGCGAGAGATTCGAAAAGCAGGAGCGCGGCGCCCATGTCATCCTCAAAGAGGTGTCCGACCCTGAGCGGTTCGGCGTTCCTGTTTTTGACAGCGACCGAATCATCCGCATCGAAGAAAAGCCGAAGCAGCCGAAATCGCGTTACGCGGTGACCGGGATTTACATGTACGATGGCACGGTTTTTGACCGCATCAAGAAGTTGAAGCCTTCCGCCAGGGGAGAATTCGAGATTACTGATGTCAACAACCAGTATCTGGAGGAGGGTACCCTGACCTACAGTATCCTGGACGGCTGGTGGACGGACGCCGGGACGTTCGAGTCTCTCCTGCGCGCCACGAATCTGGTCGCGCAAGGCGGTGCCAACAAACTGGGCTCCTTGCCTGCGAAGGCCGACACCCTCCCCGCAGCCACATCGAAGGGTTTGCGGGTGAGAACGCCGCGCAATCAGAAGTCAGGAGGGGGCCCTTCGATCTGAGGCGAAGCAGGGACAGGGTGATGGGTCTCGGAAGGGGCGGAGGCACGGTACAAATCGAGGGGTCCGTTAAATGAGTAACAACGAAGTTGCGCCGGACCTCAAATGGATGGGAGTGAGCGTGCAGGCGAGTTGACCGCCGCGCCGCAGCGTGATGGTTATCGGGTCGGGCTTACCGTTCCACCGCCGCCGCCCCCCCCTCCACCTGCCAGTGCCGCCGCGGCCCCAGCTAGGCCGCCGCCCGCTACCGCCGCTACGACGGCAACCGAGGCTCCGGGGGACATCGTACCGATATGCCAGGGAGGCTTGGGCGGAGGCGCCGACACGGGTGGACTGGGTTGGTCGGGCGCCGGCCTGCTCTCCTCCTTTTCCTGGCCTGGAGTCGCGGGGACGCCCACTGCCGCGGCTGAGAGGGAGGCATACTTGCCTTCTTGAAGCTCGTACCGCAGGCCAGAAGCTTTTTCCGTAATCAGCACATTCCCAAATCTCGCCGCCACTGTGGTCGATCGGTCAGGAAGCAGCGCCACCAGGTAGAGGGATTTCCCGCTCTCTGTGGGCTCGACGCGGTACTTCGGCGTTTCGACGCGAAGGGCGGCGCGTTCCTGCTTCAGAGTGATCACCGTCCCAGAGTCAAGATTGGCGACCAGGTGCCCCGCCGTATTCCGGAATCGCACTTGGGTTTCCTCACCTACGGCGGTGCGAACGCTGCCGGCGAAGTCCACGACCGCCCGGCCATCCTTCTCGGTGCGCACGAGGTCGTTGTCCAGCAGCGTGCCTTCAGCCGGCAGGGGAACGTCGCCCACCGAAGCTTTTGAGCAAACAATAACGTGGCCGAGCACGGGGGCCCCGCCCGGCAAGGCCATTCCTCCTCCCACGGCAAGTTGCATGGCCAGCACCGTTGAAATGATGACCTTTCCAATCGCTCTTGGCATGGTGCCTCCTACAGTGAATCCTCGATAATGCCCCCGCCAAGCGAAGCTTGCGCAGCGTGATTCCCCGCGGCCTGGGGCATCAACTGGGATCCGCAACGCATTCCGCTTATTGCACTCCGCGTGATGACCTTTCCCCAGCAGGCCATGCCTCCCGAGTACTGGCTGATGAACAGCGGGAAGCGACTGGCTGGGTGGCAATCGCCGCGCAAACCGCGAACCACGCGGCATTGGCAGGTATATGAAGATTGAAATCACCCACACTATGAACGAGAAGCCCGCAGCACCCGGCAGCCGCGCCCAACTGGATCCAACCGACCTCGTTCGCCAGTCGTTCGCCAAGCCGACCGAATGCCAGGCGGGAAAACATGGCGAGCGCCGCTGCGATCAGGATCCCCCCCACCGCTCCCGTTTCCGCAAGCGCTTCGGCATAGTCGTTGTGGGCGTGATCCCACAGCAAATCCGTGGCAAAACTTTGATACCGGGGATAGGCAACCGCAAAACTCCCCAGCCCAACGCCCATCCAGGGATGATCCGCAATGATGCGGATCGAATCACGACTCACGAGCCATCGCTCCGCGAAGGTTGCTTCGGGGTGGGTGGAGATCTCGGCCACAGTCGCCAGTCGTTTCGCCACCTGGCCCGGATCGATTAGGAAGAACAATGCCGCCGAGGCCGCCCCCCCTAGCACAATCGGCGCCCACAGGGAGAGGGCTTTTCCGCGGGGCCGACCCCGGGCGAGGATCGCGCCCAGGATCACGGTCTCAGCGAGCAGGGCGAGGAAGCCGCCTCTCGACCCGGAAAGCCGCCGCAATCGGGATCAGCATCTCCATCAGGCCGGGGTAATGATTGCGGTTCGCGTAAGGGCCGAACGGGGACATCGAAGCCGTTTGGACTTCCCAATAAATCAGCCCCCCGCTTGAGAAGTACTGGATGATGGCGAGCACGGATAACGCGAACATGAATACGGTGACCACTGCCACGAATCGTCGCCAGGCTGACTTGGTGGCTTCGCTGAAAACCTGCACCGCCGCGAAGAACAGCAGAACATCTGTCGCCAACTTAATGAGGGCCTCTCGCGACGAAATCCTGTCCATGTTGTGGCCCGAGTAGAATTGAACCGCCGCCAGAGTAAGGAAGAAGGTGCAGGGCAAATAAAGCGGAGACCACGCGATCTTCACACGACGGCCTTTGACCTGTTGCCTTCCCCAAAGAATCAGCAAAACGACGGCAAGCACCGCCAACCCGCCCCACGCCCAGGGCAGCACTCCGCCGAGAGGCAGCGGAGCAGCCAGAAGACCGGCCAACAGAACGACTCGCACAGAGGTACTATTCCCTGGGTTAACTCGAGCCGCTTGAATCCCGGCTGGAAGCTCGTGACGAATTTCAATTGTGTTTAGAGCGCTTGTCATTGCATGCAAACCTGGCGTGTCGAATCCATTCCGCTGTGCGGCCCTGTGACGACCAGGGAAACAGCGTCAAGCCAGAATCGTCCGGAGATTTCCATCGGGAATACGCGGCTCCGCGCACGCCACACGGCAAGCCGGACCAGGCGGGTGTCACGCCCAGCGGAGAACGTCAACCCGACGGGGTGCCAGTCGGTTGTGCCAAGCACCGGCGGGGTTGAGATATTCAGGCGTTCCGGTGACTCGGCATCGACAATCCTCAGGCGTGGGCCGCTGTCAGAAGTAATGCCTTCGGACCGGACGAAGGCCTCAAGCCGGTATTCGCGGCACGGCTCGACCGGAACCAACTGATAAAGAATTTCATATTCCTCGTTGTGCTTTACGGTGAAGTCGACTCGAGCCGATTTCGCGCCATGGAACGCTGCGGGCGCCTGAGAATCCGTGACAACGAAAGGCATCTGCGTGAGGCGCCAATCGAAACCCGCGTTGAGCGGAGCTTGCTCAAGGTCCCCATTAAAGACTGCATTGTCGGGACTAGGCGAGGTAGGACGCGCGATAACCTGCCATTTCAGCAGGTCCCTCCAGACTGAAATCGCCTCATTCACGCGGTTACCTGCAATCAGTCCGTCGATATAAGGCTGCACGGTGGGAAACGTGATTTTGGTTTTTGACGCCTTCGATTCGAATTGTCGCCACATTTTGAAAGCGTCATCGTATTCGCCGCACCGGCGGAGGAAGTCAACATAGGCCAGCACCAGCCCCGGCGAAGCATCGAGCGGCATGACATGTTCTGAAACCAGGCGAAAATCACCCGCAGCCCGGAGGCAAAGCCGAAAGACGGGTTCGGAACGGGTTGGGCTCAGTTCGAGCACGCGTCGAAAATGGTTCCATGCGGCCTCGTTTTGCCCGGCACGCAAGTAGAAGTTCCCGGCTCTCCACCAATAGTCGGGGCTCATGGGGCGCCGTTCGAGGGCGTGGTGGAAGGCGTCCTGCGCTGCGCGGGTTTCTCCCCTGCTCTCCAGGGCGGCAGCCACTCCCAGCCAGTATGGGCCGCTGTTCGGACTCAACTCGGCAGCCTTGCGCAGATGTTCGATCGCCATTGCCGAATCTGCTTTCTCCAAAGAAAACAACTGCAGGACCCCGAGCCGGAAGTGCAGCGCAGGGTGAGATGGGTCGAGTCCAATGGCTCTTACAAGCCATAGGCTGTTTTCGGAATTAGCAAGCGTTTCTGCGGCTGCGGCTTTTCCACCAATGTAGAGCAGCGGCAGGCCCGCGAGCGCTAGCGCCGCCAGGAAGACGCACGCATCAATCTTTGTCTTCAGCTCAAACTCTATGCCGGCTGGTGAGAACACTCGAATGAGGCGGCGCCTGGCAGCTGACGAAAACTCTTTTACAGTCTCGAACTTCACAAAGATATCTCGTGCTCGGCAGGTTTGGCCGCGCCGTGGCTATATTTGAGGGTGCGCACCATTGTTCCCCCCGCCATTCGACGGTGGGACCAGCGCCGAAACCTCGTCTTCCTCGTAGTGTTCGTAGTACCCCGAATCGTAGGAACCGTAATAGTAGGAGTCTGTGTTGCGAGAGTTAGCACGGTTCAGAACCACGCCCATGATTTTCGCGCCCGCACTTTCCAGTGTCTTGTGGGCGCGGGTAAGGGCGGTGCGGGTCGTAATCCCGAGTTGAGCGACCATAATCGTGGCGTCAACGAGCGTCGAGAGAATCGTTGCATCCGTCACCAGCAGGGATGGAGGGGAATCCACGATGACGTGGTCGAATCTGCGCCGCAAGCGGCGCAGCAACTCCTCCATACAGGACGAGGAAAGCAAGTCGGCGGGGTTGGGAGGGCGCGGGCCGGCGGCCAAAACGGACAGGTTGGGCAGCCCCTCGACTTGAGAAAGTGATTCGTCGAGGCTGCTGGTGCCAGTCAGAACACTGCTCAGGCCCTTGTCCCCTGTCAAGCCCAGCGGGCGGGCGATGCCTGGCTTGCGCAAATCTGCATCCACCAGCAGCACGCGGGCGCCGCGCTGGGCCAGCGCGAAGGTAAGATTCAAAGCGGTGCAGGTCTTGCCTTCTGCGGGCTGCGGACTGGTGACGAGGAGCACCTGCGGCGGGCGGGGCGCCATCGACAGCAGTACGGCGGTGCGAAGTGAGCGATAACACTCCGCCACCAGCGAAGTGGGCTGGTGTAACACGGCCAATTCCACGTGCCCGTTTGGCGAAGGCTTCGATCCATTCTGTTTCAAGCTCCGGGCTGGGCGAGTGCCGTTTAAGGGA
The DNA here is from genome assembly GCA_020072655.1 of Terriglobia bacterium. Lineage (GTDB taxonomy): Bacteria > Acidobacteriota > Terriglobia > UBA7540 > UBA7540 > JAIQGB01. The sequence goes on from JAIQGH010000015.1 coordinate 42,932, forward strand.
GCCTCGGGTATGATCGCGAGCGCCGGGCATGCCGTGAGCCTTTCCACGTCGTCGGCACTCTTCACCGAGGTGTCAAGCTCCTCTTGCATGAACACCAGCGCGATCCCCAGAATCAGTCCGGCGATCAGTCCGACAATGATGTTCAAGAGCTTCTTGGGGCGGGCGGGAATCGAGGGCGGCAAGGCTGGATCCACAATGTGGATGTTCGTGGCCCGCAGGCCGGAGGACACCGTCGCATCCTTCAGCCGCTGCAACAGGCTTTCGTAGAGTTGCTGATTGGTTTCGAATTCGCGCTTGAGGATATTGTGTTGGATCAAGAGCTGATTGAGTTTGCCGACTTCCGCCTTTTCCGCAGTCACAGCCTCTTCCAGTAATCTCTGCCGACCCTGTGCGGCCGTGTAATCGTCGCAGATTCTGCTGACCACCCGCTTCCGCTCGCGATCGATCAGGGATTGCATTTCGTTCACCTGATCGCGCAGTCGTACAACTTTGGGGAAGTTAGGCCCGTACTGGCCCAGGGCATCAACGTACCCGGACTTGAGATCAGCCTGCTTTTCTTCCAGCCGCTGCAGGAGTTGGTTCTGGGCAAGCAAAGCCGCCTGGTTCTCGTTGGTGCGGACCAGTTCGTAAAGAGATTCCTTCTCCAGGCGGTCGCTCTGGGCAACGGTCAGATCGCGCGTAAGGTCCGCCAGCCTCTGCTCCGCCACATTTTGCTTGTCGCCGACATTGACAATCGACGATTGCCGCTCATAATCGACCAGAGCCTGCTGCGATTCTTCGACTTTGGCCTTCAGCTCGTCCAGTTGCTGTTCCATCCAGCCAGACACCTGCCGGGTGGCGTCGTACTTTTTCCGGAAGTTATACTCGATGTAATTGTTGATCAGATTATTCACGACCTGCGCCGCGAGCTGTGAATCGGTGCTCTCGAAGCTCACTTCGATGAGGCGACTGCGGGCCACGCGGTTGACCGTTAAATCACCGTCGAAAGCTTTGATCTGGTTGGTCTCGAGTGCGAGGCGAGGATCACCGCTTTTGCGGTCCGGGGGATGTACATTGCGCGAGAACGCCAGATTATCTCCCAGCCGAAGCTGCTGGATCGTGCGCCAGGCCAGTTGATCGCTCTGGATGACCTTGACCTGTGTTTCGACGAACAGTTCATCGGTAGGAAGGGTTCGGTCGAAATCACTGAGCGACTGGATGGTGGGGGTCTCGGTTTCGATCTCGACGCGCCCTACTGCCCGGTAAACGGGCTCCATCTTGAACGAGATGACCGTGACGAGCGTCGTGACCACGATGAGCACGGTCAGCACTGGCCCGCGGCGCTTGCGAAGAACATTCCAGTAAGCTCGCAGGTAGGCGTAGCCATCCGACCTCTCAGGTTCGATCGCAACCGCCGCACTGCTCCTGTACGTCGGCGCTAAGGGGTCACGAGGTTCGATAGGCACGATTTCTGAGTTGTCAGACATGCGTTCAGCTCGCTAACTTCTGCCGGCACGACTCGTCCTGGCAGACTAACGGTGCCAGATGATGATTCCGGTGGTTGCCTGCACCGCCGCTTCCGCGAGGCGGCTCAACGCCTTCTGGCCCGGGCTGTCGGGAACGAAAAGAATATCGCCTGGCTGCATCGAGGGGTCGAGCGCGCGGCGCGCGAGAACCTTTTTCAGATCTACGGGAATCTCTTCGTGGCCTTCCGGAGAACGCGGATTCTTTCGAATGATGACCGCCTTGCCGCGAATCGCCGTGGACTTCAGATCCTGCGCCAGCGCCACGGCCTTGAGCACCGTGATGTCTTCATGATCATCGCTCATCGGAAACCCGCCGGGGCGGTTCACCGCGCCGACTACATAGATGACTCCGGCACGCTGGACCGTGACCCGGTCGCCGGGGTAGATCTCCACATTGAGCGCGGGGTCACCGGTTTCCATCAGACCCTTCAGGTCCACGGCCGTGGTCCGAAGCGCGGGATCCGCTGTTTGCTCGCCTCCCGCAGAAGGCTGCAACAGGAGCCGGCGCAGGGCAATCTCCCCTCGCGTGATGATGACGGTGTTTCCCGCTTCCGGTGCCAAGCCTTCCGCCTGAGAAAGAACATCCAGCAGAGTGGTCCGACCGAAAACCTGGTAGATTTGTGGTTTCTTGACAGCGCCCGTGACCGCGACGGAGTGCAATCGTGATTCCTTCACTTCCACATTGACCTGCGGGTTGCTCAGTATTCCCGCGCTGCGCAGTTCTGTGGCGATAGCTTCTGAAAGCTGCACGGGCGTCATGCCCGCTGCCTCGATGGGCTTCGGCAGCAGTGGGAACACAATGAATCCACTCGGGCTGACTCTATACGGGCGCGACATCTGGGGAACGTCGAAAACAACAATTTCCAGCAGATCATCGGGTGTGATCAAGAAGTCGGAGTTGGCCGAAACGGCATTTGCGCCTGTATTGGAGAGAGTGCCGCCGGTAGGCTTCACGGCTGCGCCTTGGTCTGAGGCAGCATGGAGATTCAGTGCCAAAATCACTCCGGCAATCCAAAACATGCGTCGCATACTCATCCTGCCATTCGAATGTCCATGGCCATTGCGCTGGAGAGGGTCAGCCGAGCGCCGACCCGTTCCTCCGCCCAGCCGCGGCAAATATCTCTTGGCGTACATTCTCCGCCTTGTGCTTAAGAAGCGCCTCCGCCTCCGTTGCCGTTTCTCGAAGGCGATGCCGTCGGCCGCAGAGTGAGAAGCTCTCCCATATCTTGCCGGAGAATCCGGCCACTGCGCCGGAACTGCACCGCCACCTCGTAAACGGGCTGGTCGTCCGCCCGTTGCACGATGCCCTCGAACTGCACGGTCGTAACCTTCTGCTTCGCGTCGCGGAAGTGGGCGTGCAGCACGACCCGTGAACCTTCTGCCAGATGTTGTCCCACTTGCAGCCTGGCGCCGCCCATTCCGATGTCGAGCAAGTGACCGGGAACCAGTGACCCGACGCGTCCACGGCTGGATATCTTGAGCATAACGGGACAACCAATCCTTAACCGCTTCCACTCCCGCTTTTCATCAGCTTTTGAAGAACCCATTAGTTCGACTCGCAGTCTTGGATAAGCCGAAATTCTGCGGGACGGTGGCGGTCGCTGACAATACGCTGTTGGTATGAATCCCCGGCAACCGTTCGGAGGAGGCGGGTGAGAAAGACCGGGTGGGAAAGGGTTAACCCATTCCGCCGATGTCGGCCAATCCTGGCAACTACTTGTTGAAATGCGAACCAACGGATGTATATTATCCGGCGATAAGCAGTCTGATGGATTTACACAGGACGTGAAAAGTATTGAGGCTTCTCGTCACAGGTGGCGCCGGGTTCATAGGTTCGAACTTCATCCGCTTCCTTTTCCGTCTGCACCCGGATTACCGGGTTCTCAATCTCGACAAACTGACGTATGCCGGAAACCTCGCGAACCTTTCTGAAGCAGAGACGAGCCCCAATTACTCGTTCCAGAAAGGTGATATCTGCGATGCCGGGCTCGTCGAGCGTCTGATGCGGACGGGCATCGATGCGGTAGTGCACTTCGCGGCAGAGAGCCACGTGGATCGCAGCATCGCCGGCGCACGGGCATTTATAGAAACCAATGTTCTGGGTACCTACACGCTTCTCGACGCGGCACGGCGCCTAAAGATTCCACGCTTCGTGCACGTTTCCACTGACGAGGTCTATGGCAGCATGGCCCCTGGTGAGAGCGCCACAGAACAGACGCCGCTCGCGCCCAATAGCCCTTATGGTTCCAGCAAGGCCGCTTCTGACTTGGTTGTCCGCAGCTTCTGGAAGACCTTCCAGTTTCCCGCCATCATTACGCGCGCTTCCAACAATTACGGGCCGCATCAGTTCCCTGAGAAATTGATCCCGCTGATGATTACGAACGCATTGGAAGGGAAGAAGCTTCCCGTTTACGGTGATGGGATGAACGAGCGGGACTGGATTTATGTGGAAGACCATTGCCGGGCGATTGATCGTGTCTTGCACGACGGTCGGCCCGGCGAGATTTACAACATCGGGTCCGGCAAGCCGTCGCCCAATCTGGAGATCGTCCGGCGGCTGTTGCAGATTCTCGGCAAGTCTGACGATCTCATCGAGTTTGTTGCTGACCGGCCGGGGCACGACCGGCGGTACGCTCTCGCGACGGGGAAAATCACTTCCGAACTGGGTTGGGAACCGGAAGTGGATCTCGCGACAGGCCTCGTTAAGACCGTCGAGTGGTACCGCGATCATTCTGACTGGGTGCAGAAGGCCAAGAGCGGTGAATATCGCGAATACTACGACCGCTTCTATGTGAATCGCGGCACCTCTCTTTCCCAAATCTGAGGGCCCGTGCGGATTCTCTTGACAGGAAACAAAGGCATGCTCGGGCAGGATTTCACGGCCTGGGCATCTCCGCGCCATGAGATTGTGCCTCTGGATCTTCCGGAAGTGGACATCACCGACGCCGACGCTGTAGGCCGGTACGCCGCTAGCGCCAAGCCAGAGGCGGTCATTCATGCCGCCGCCTTCACTGCTGTGGATGAGTGCGAACGGCGGCCGGAAGTCGCCTTCGCGATAAACGCGGAAGGAACGCGCAACGTCGCGCGGGCTACGCGCCTTGCGGGAATCCCCATGCTTTACATCAGCACAGACTATATTTTCGACGGCGAAAAGCCCGCGCCCTACGTCGAAACCGACTCGCCCAACCCCATGGGCGTCTACGGCCGCAGCAAGCTGGAAGGTGAGCGACATGTTCGCGAATTGCTTGAGGCCTACTGGATCGTCCGCACGTCCTGGCTTTTCGGTCCGTACGGGAAGAACTTCGTCGGCACGATTCTCGAGCGGGCACGAGCCGGCGCGACGCTGCGCGTGGTGAACGATCAGCTCGGTTCTCCAACCTACACCGTGCATCTGGCCGCCGCGCTTGAACAGATCCTTGCCCGAGGGGAATACGGCGTTTACCACGCCACGAACCAGGGCTCCTGCTCATGGTTTGAGTTCGCGCAGGCGATCGTGCGCGAAGCGGGAATGGACGAATCCATGGTCGCTCCGATTCCCACGTCGGCTTCCGGCCGGTTGGCGCCCCGACCGCGGAATTCGCGGCTTGCCAACACGCATCTGGAACAACAGGGGCTGGGACTCCTTCCTCCCTGGCAGGAAGGCTTGCGGTGCTATCTCCTTCGTGAGCGCAGTGGGTGATGCTGAGCGGAAGAGGCGCGAGCCAGATTCCCCACGCGCCCTTCGCACCGGACCCTAGACTCTGCACCTAGGACCACGCTGATGAACAATCGAATGGAAGTCGTTCTGGCTCTGGTGATCGTCGGCGCCACGCTCGCTTTCGGAGGCGTCCAGGTCATTACCTATTCGCTCATGGAGGTCGTGCTGTTTGCTCTCGCCCTGACTCTCTTGTGGAAGCAAGCCCAGCGCGGCGAAATCCGTCTAGCCCTTCCGGTCTGGCCGATCCTGTTTGTGCTCCTCGTGGTTCTGCAAGTTGTCCCGCTGCCCACCGCTCTGGCGGGTCGCCTTTCTCCGGGCCGGCTTGAAGATTTCAAGCTCGCCGGGGCGACCCCTTCTTGGACCACGCTGAGTGTGTACCCCCATGCGACCCTGGTGACCTTGATGCGCCTGCTCGCCTACCTCTGTGCCTTTGTGCTTGCGGCCTCCGCCTTCGACTTCCGCAAACGCCGGAGCACTTTGCTGCGTGTCCTCATTCTGCTGGGTTGCTTTGAGGCTGCCTACGGAATCGTGCAGTACGTCACCGGCTGGCAGAAGATCTTTACCTACACGAAGAAGTTCGATTTGGAGGAAGCCACGGGGACCTTCATCAACCGCAACCACTTTGCGGGTTTTCTCGAGCTGGTTCTGCCTTTCGTGCTGGCTTACGCGTTCTACCACTTCCAGGCGTGGTCACTCCGCCGTTATTCCGGGGAATCGGGCCGGTCGTCAGGGCGCGGTGGACCCGCCCAAGTTCTCTTCTTCGCCTTCCTCACCGTTTTCCTGGTCGTCGCCGTGATTTTTTCGCGATCCCGCATGGGAATCCTAGTGACGGCCTTCGCCCTCATGGCAGTGGCTCTGCTGGCCCAGCTGCGCGTGGGGGGCAGAGTTTGGGTGCTGGGGATATTGCTCTTTATCGGGTGCGTGGTGGGATACGGCCTGTGGATCGGGCTAGGTCCGGTGCTGGCGCGATTTGAGTTGGTGGGCGAGCCGGGCTATCTGCGCATCGAAGGAAGGCTCTCGATCTGGGCGGATGTCTTGCGGCTGATTCGGCAATCTCCTCCGCTGGGATTCGGACTCGGAACCTTCGAGGTCGTGTATCGTGGGTACCAGACGGCAACGGTCAACTTCAGTGTCGAGCACGCGCACAATGACTATCTCGAATTTGTCTCGGACACTGGGATTGTCGGGGCCGTGCTGCTCTTCCTGCCTATTTTCTACCTCTTGGCCAGGATGGTCATTTCCTTCCTGGATGACCCGCGCACCTACCGGCGCGCCGTGACGCTGGGGTGTATCGGCAGCACTCTGGCGATCCTGCTGCACAGTGTGACGGACTTCAACCTGCAGATTCCCGCCAACGCCCTTGTCTTCGCTGTGGTTCTTGGCATCGGCTATAAGGTGGCCTGCCTCGACCGGCACGTGGACTCGGACGCGGGGCAGGAGCCAATCGGCCGCTGACGGCATTGCCGGTTCTGCAAAAAGAGGGGAGCGGGAGAAACCTATCGCGCGCGGGCTACTTCGGTCGGGAGGGGCGTTAAGGAGACGTCGTCCACCCAGACCTTGCCGGCGATGAGGTTATCGAGCTTGGTGCTCGGCAGGCGGACGACCCCGACCACGACCAATGCAGTCTTCGGGCCCGTCGAGAAATCCAGGATGACCTGCGACCACCCGCTGCTCGTGCCCGTCAACGCCTCCGAAAACTTCATGAGTGCGGAGGGGTCGTAGGCGTCGCGGACCTCCAGTCGAGGCCCGCTGTCGGTGGTGATCCCGTCCGTCTTAAGGAAACCGGTCAGCCGATAGGAGCGCCCCGGGGAAACCCGCACATACTGATAGGCGTTCTGGTAATTCACATTTTCCTTCCCGGAAAACACGATCAGCAGGGCGCGGCTGGGGGAATGGAAGTTGCTTCCTTCAAGGCCCGCATAAATGCCTTCGCGCGGGTAGACCCGCCAGTCGAAACCCATGTTCAGCAGGTCTTCCTCGAAGTCGCCGTTGACGATGAGGTTGTCGGCACGGGGCTGGTAGATGGGTTTGATCAAGCCCTTCTTTTGAAGGTCCTTCCAGACCAGGGCGGCCTCCTCGGGCAATCGCGCGACGATCAAGCCGTCGAAATAGCCCCCCACACTGCCGGGCGGAAACTTCTCGGGGCTCGCGGCGATCCGCCTCCAGACCTCTTCCGCCTCCGGGTACTGCTGTTGGGAGAGCAGGTAGTAGAGGTAGTCCATCTCCGTCCCGACTTTTTCCGGAATCAGCTCGCGCAAAATCTTCGCCCCATCGTCACTGGCCTTCCAGGCCGTGCTGAAGAGAATCCGGTTGTACTCCCCGCTGCCGGCCAGCACCGTCTTGAAGTGACGGAAGGCCTCATCGACATCGCCGTGCAGCAGAAAGAAATTGCCGATGACCCACTGCACGGCGGGCAAGTGGGGGGCCAAGGAATCGGCGCGGCGCAAACTGGCCTCGGCGGCCATGGAGTTGCCCTGGAAGCCCTGCGCCGCGGAGAGCTCCAGCCAGGGCTGCGGGTCGCGCGGATTCAAGCGTGCGCTGACGAGCAGTTGCGCCATCGCCAGGTCGGGGTTCATCTCTTCCAGAGAGTATTGTGCCAAGCGGGCGAGGCGCAGATGGTATTCCGAATTGCCGGGATCGAGGCGAACGGCGAGCCGCAGGCTCTTGATTGTGGGCCGGCGTGCAAGCTGGTCGGCGATGCACGCCCTCGTCACCCAGACGGAGAGATAGAGGAAGGCCACCAGCCCGGCGAGCACCACCACCCGCCGGCCCAGGAGACTGTTCAGAGGAAGGTGCGCCATGGAATGATCCCGCTCGGCTTAAGTTCGCGGGCGGCGCGCAAGCAATTTGCCCGTTCGCCTCGAGCGCAAGGGACCGAGCGCGCTATCCTAGCAGAATGGCGGCGGGAAAAGAACCGCCGCACTGCGGAGGTCAATTGATCCACCGCCCCCGGTCGTCCCGGCGCTCGTGGTTGCGCATGAAAGTCTCGAATTTGCGACGCAGCCGGGCTCGCCGCCAATCGTGATACCGAAGCTGCAGGTGGAAGGGCAAACCGGCGCCGCGCAGGTAAAGGAAGCCCACCAGCATTCCGCCCAGGTGGGCGACGTGGCTGACACTGGATCCCGGCGTCTGAAATGAGCTGACGAATTCAATCAGGCCCATCACCAGCACGAACCATTTTGCCTTGACTGGGATCAGCATCCAGAGGTAGATGGGCCGATTGGGAAACAAGAGGCCATAGGCGAGGAGGACGCCGTACACCGCGCCGGAATTGCCGATGGTCGTCGTGATGGCGGCAGGTTGCAGGAGAACGTCGAAGACGCCGGCGCCGACGCCCGTCAAGAAGAAGTAGGTCAGAAAGCGCCGCGAGCCCCACGTACGCTCGAGGTCGGCCCCGAACATCCAGAGCGCAAACAAGTTGAAGATGATGTGGAAGAAACCGGCATGCAGAAACAGGTACGTAACCGGTTGCCACAAATAGAGTCGATGCGTGACAAAATAAGGCCGGAGACCGAACACCTGGTAGGGAAGCACAAAGCCGAAAATCTGCGCGGGAAGATACGTTAGCAGGAAGATCGCCGACGTGATGATGATGAGATAGCGCACCATCCACGTCAGCGGCGGGCCGAACGATACTTGCACGTCGCGATAACGGGGCATCCCTTCCAGACTACCACAGGAGGGACGGAGGAAGGCAGAGGGGTAGATGGTAGAAGGTAGATAGCATATGGGGAAAGGCCGCGCCGAACCAGAACCCTCATCTTCACGGCATACCGTCTCGCGGGAGCCCCGTATGCCTTCTACCATCTACCATATTCCGGACTTACTCCAGCTTCCTCCGTCCGACGGCGAACAGCGCTGAAGCCATGGCGATGAAGACCACCAACCCGAACAGGCTCGAAGCGGACAGTGCGGGCCAATACCTGGTTCCGATGGCCATTTTGCGCTCGAGTTCGAAGCCGACGATGGCGGCCAGGGTCAAACCGCCGATCGATCCTCCGGCAATCAGCCCGGCGGCAAAGAGCGCGCCGCTCGACACCTCGCCCTCCTGCCGCTTGGTGATCCATTGCAGCAGCCAGTTCACGACGCCCCCGCAGAAGATCGGCGCCGTCGTAGCGATCGGCAGATAAGACCCCACGGCGAAGGCCAGGGAGCGCACACCGCACAACTCCAGCACTACCACAATGAAGACCCCGAGCAGAACCAGGCCCCAGGGCAGGCTTCGGCGAAGGATGCCGTTGATGACCGTGCTCATCAGCACCGCTTGCGGGGCGGGGAGGCGGTCGGAGCCGATCCCCACGCGCTGCTGGAAGTCGATGCGCTTGGCAGCTGGGTCGTAAAGATACCGCCCGTCGGGAATCGTATGCGAGCCGATCACGTTGATGAGTTGGTAGGTCTTTCCCGCCTGGACCATGTCGCCCACAACGCGCATCTCTGGAGTGATTTCTACGTTCGCAATGGACTGCGGAATAACGCGCGTGTAAGCGCGATTGAGAAGCACCAGCGTGAAGCCGACCACTAGCACCGAGGTGAGCGCCCCAACGATCATGCCGATCTCGGCGTTACGCGGTGTAGCTCCCACCAGGAAGCCGGCCTTGAGCGATTGCGATGTCGCTCCGCCGACCGCCGCCGCGATGCAGACGATGGCGCCCACGGAGAGAGCCACGGCGGGATACGCGCCGGAGGTCCAACCCGCCGCCACAAAGAGCAGCGCGGTGAGCATTAGGGTGGCGATCGTCATGCCCGAAATCGGATTGGCCGACGCGCCGATAAGCCCCACGATGCGCGCTGAAACGGTGACAAAGAGAAAGCCGAAAATGACCACCAGGATCGACGCGAAGAAGTTCCCGCTTACGCCCGGATTGACGCGGAAGGCCAACAGCGCCCAAACGATCAGAATCATCACCAGCGA
>JAIQGH010000016.1 GCA_020072655.1 Terriglobia bacterium
CCGGACATCCCCGGCATGCGAATATCGGAGAGCACCACGTCAAAGGACTCTTGCTCCATCACCGCCAGAGCTTCCTTCGCGCTGGAGCATGCCTGGCAGACGTAGCCCTCCATGCTCAACCGCTCACTGAGGAGCTCGCACACTGCCGACTCGTCGTCCAGCACCAGGACACGTCCCTTGCAGGGAGTATCAGCCATTGTGATCTCTCATCGGTTGACGCTGGGAGCTTTCCTCCCAAGGCCGGCTCAAGGGAAGCATAGTCTAACCTCCCATCCGCACACTTATATCACAATAGGTTAAGTCGCCACTCGCAGGGGGGCGCTTCGCGGCCACGCGGGAGCCGAAAGGGCTCCCCTATCCGGCGGTCATAGACCGGCGACACAACAAAAGGCTCTCCCACAGTTTACTGCCAAGCATGCCGCCCTGAAGGGCGGCGCTACTTTCCGAGCCAGCGAACTAGATTTCGGAAGAGCTTCAATCCATCCCGGGAGTACTGGGCGGGTAAGGAGGCGCGCTCCGGATGGGGCATCAGCCCCAGGACAAGGCCGGTGGAATCGGTTACCCCCGCCACCGCGCCTGGAGCGCCATTCGGATTCGCGGGGTACTCCAGGGTCGGCCGCCCCTCTATATCGGCATAATAGAAGACGACCTGAGCACGATTCCCCCGCTCGCACAGGAGCGGTCGGCCTTCCGCGTGGGCCACCGGCATCTCGAGGACCTGCCCGGCAAGTCCCTCGGTCCACATGCATTTCTCCGACGAAACCAGCAATCGAACTTTCCGGTCCTCGAAACGCGCGGACTGGTTTTCTATCAGCGCCATGGCGCGCTCACCGGGCGCGCGGTCGGGAAGGATCCCGGCCTCGGTCAGCACCTGGAAACCGTTGCAGATGCCCAGGATAGGCTTCTGGGAAGCCAGAAACTTCACGAGCTGGTCGCGCAGCCTGGCCACCAGCGTGGTCGCGAAGATTCGCCCGGCGCCCAAATGATCGCCGTACGAGAAACCGCCGGGCACGACCGCCGCCTGGTAATCCTCCAGGCGCGCCCGCCCGTCTACGAGGTCGCGCAACAGGACGAGCGCAGGCCTTCCGCCGGCTTGCTCGATGGCCGCTGCGGTCTCCTCGTGACAGTTCGTTCCGGGAGCGTAAAGGACCGCGGTTGTTGCCTCACTCATTCAACCACCTCACGAAATGTCTTGGACCAGGCTGCGGCCAGGGAGGAAATGGAGTCCTGCCAAACCCCGTGGCCCGCCTCGGTGAGAATCAGGCGGGGCTCTTCGATTACTTCGCCGAGAACGTAATGGGAGACGCCGTCAAGGAATGAGTCCATTCCGGGAGGTACCTCAAGCAGCACTGACCCGACGAACTCTCCAAAAAGCAAGCCATCCCGGCGGCCCTTGATGGGCAGATTGAGGTCGATGCGAGCCCCCAGGCCGGAGCCGAAGCTCGCTTCGAAGAGCCGCAGAAACACTCCGCCTTCGGCAATGGCCGACCCCGAAAGATAGGCGCCCTCACGATGGAGGTGTAGGATCGTGTCCCACTGCGCCCGGATCGAGGCAGCATCGTAAGCGTCGAAAAGACGATCACCGCGCTGCCCGTAGCTATCGGCATACACGCTGCCACCCAGCAAGTCGGGATTCGCCCGCCCGACCAGCACAATCCTGTCGCCGGGGCTCCTGAAGTCCTTGGTCACAATCTCCTTCACGTCCGGGACGCGACCCAGCACGCTCACGACCAAGGTCGGAGGAACATCGATTCGCCTCCCGCCGCTCTCCATTGTTCCGGAACTCGAGTCCTTGCCGGAAATGAACGGGATGCCCAACTGCTCGGAAAGGTCGGCAATCGTCTCGACCATGCGCTTGAGGTCCCAGGCGATGTCCGGTCGCAAGCGGGGCGTGTAGAAGTTGTCGCACAGAGCCAGCTCGTGATAATCGGCGCCCGCCACCACGGCCTCGTAGGTTTTCCCGCGCAGGGGCGCGGAAACATAGAGGTTGGTCGGCATGCGATGACTCTTGCCGCCGAAGGGTCCAACGGCCGTCCGCCCCTGGACGGTGGTGTCGAACTGCGACCCCGCCGCCTGCTGGTCTGCGCAATGGTAGTGAGTGAGGACGCGTCGCACGGCTTCTCCCCATTCACTCGCGGTTGCTGGCTCAGGGATATCGAGCGACGCAAGCTGCCGCTGCGGCTCCGCAATCACCGTCGAATCGATGGGACACGCCTCCCACAAGAAGGACATTTCCAGATCCACAACCTTCTGCCCTTGCCAGAAAGCTTCCAGCCGCTTGTTGTCCGTGAAGTGGCCAAGCACGGTGTGCAGGACTTCGTAGCGGTCGAGAATGGCCACGGTTTCCGCAAGCTTTTCCGGTGGCACGGCAACCAGCATCCGCTCCTGCGACTCGGAGAGCAGGATTTCCCAGGCCGTCAGGCTGCGGTCTTTGAGCGGCACGACATCAAGATCGATGCGCACTCCCGTCTCCGCGCCCATCTCGCCTACGGCGCAGGAGATGCCGCCCGCGCCGAGATCAGTAATGGATCGTACGCACCCGGCATCACGGAGAACCGGGATGGCGGAAGTGAACTTGCGTTCCGTAATGGGATGGCCGATCTGCACGGCGGCGAATTCCTTCTCGAGCGTTTCGCCGGTCATGCCAGTTGAGCTGGCGGTCGCGCCGTGAATGCCGTCGCGGCCGGTTTCGCCTCCCATCAGCAGCGCCACGTCCCCGGGCCGCGGCTCGTCCTTGATGGCGTACCGGCGCGGAATCAGCCCCACGGAATGGCCCAGCGCGAAGCACTTGGCGTATCCCGGATGAATCCGATAGATGGGATGCATCATCGGGATGCCCATCGGGTTCGTGTAGTAGGCGGTGGCGCGAATGGATTCGGTCACGATCAGTTGCGGATGGAGCGCTCCGGCGGGCACTTCCTGGTCAGGCAGGCGCGGGTCCATGGTGCCCATGATCGTCGAGCCGCCAATGGGATACCCGCCCTTGCCGAAGCCCAGAGTGTCGCGGATCACTCCCCCGTGTTTGGTGGCGATTCCGCCGAAGGGCGCGATCGAGCTGGGAAAATTGTGCGTCTCGCCTTTGATGGTGACAACCCAGTCTTCGTAGAAGTCGAGCCCTCCCGCGTTGTCTTTGAACGAGGAAACCACCAGCGGGTGATTGATGCGTGCCGTCGCCGCGGAGAGCCGCTTGAGAAGCCCCAGGCTCTTCCAGGTCGTGTGGAAGCAGTGATCGCTCCAGGACTGTGCGAGGATTTCGATTTCCGCATCGGTGTGCGGGCGTCTCTGGGCGAGCTCGTGAGCCTGGATGGCCTTCATCTGTGAGAGCGGCGCGTACCAGGAGCGCGCGTGGGAGAGTTCGACCAGCTCTTTGTCGCTCAGTCCCGCGAGCAAGATCGCGCGCACCGGGTCGGGCGTGCCGGTGGGGCGCAGGGTCGTCACCACTTCGCCCGGTTCGCGAACTCGCTCGACGATCTTGTTGTAGAGAAACCGCGCCGCGAGCCTCCGCGCCTCGGCCTCCTGCAGCCCCACAAACTGGTACCGGCGGCTAAGCCGCGCAAACTCCAGCCCGTTCTCACCCAGCGCCCGGGCGCCGGCCAGAATCGACGGTGTCTCCGGGTCGGTCACTGCCGGACGATAAGCGATCTCCACGATGGGTCCGAGAGACGGGTCAAGCTGCGACCGCTCCGAAGCATCCTGGTACAGCGGGTTGACCAGAAGCGGGAGAAGCCGTTCGACGCTGACGTCGCCTTCCAGCCAGAAGACGCGCTCGATCACCAAGCCATCCAGCGCGGGACAGCCGTGGCTGCGAAAGAACGAAAGCCAGCTTCTTGCCTCGGCATCGTCTTTGTATAGGGCATAGACGGAATGAATGGCCATGATCGTAGTATCCTACCGGCCGGCTGAGCTGGGAGCCCGTCGGCCCGCTGCTTGGAGGGCTGGACCTGGATTAGTATCCCGACGAATTGGTTGCAGGGAAGCTGCTCGTCAGTCCAGCGCAGCATTATATCCGGGATATGGGGGAAGGCAACCTTCCCCGTAGGCCTGCCCTCTATTTGAATTGCGGCGGCGTTCGTCGGGGCGGGCAGGTCGGCACTTGGGGGCTTTGCCGAGCTACCCGCCGCAACACAAGCACCACGGGCCAGTCCCAACCGCTTGTTCTCCTTGATTTTGCCCGGTCACCGGCGTAAATTACGCACAAGGGATGGCTCGCCAAGCTGACGGGAAGGTGCCTATGAAACTCCACCGAATTCTGATGGCAAGCGTCTTGGCGCTGGCAATTGCGGGATTGATCCCTCTCTCCGCCCAAACGCCGGGGCAGTCCGCTTCCTTGGGTGACCTTGCGAAGAAGCTGAAGTCTGAGCGAGCCGCGTCCGGGAAGTCCGTCAGAGTCTTCACCAATGACAACCTGCCACGCGGGCCAGCGTCGGGCGGCATTTCGATCGTCGGCTCGATGTCACCGACGACGCCAACTCCTCCGGCTCCAGCGGCGGGCGAGGCGGCCGCTGGCCCAGCGAGCACGGCCTCAACGGAGGAGTCACCGGCCACCCACGACGAAAAGTATTACCGAGACAAGATGGCTGAACTGCGGTCACGGCTCGAATTGCACGAGCGTGAGCTGGGCATCCTTCAGCAAAAACAGTCGCAAGGAGAGGTCCAGTATTATCCGGACCCGAATAAAACGCTCCAGCAGGAATACTCACGCTCGGACATCAATAAGAGAAACGACGAGATTGCCAAGAAGCAGGCACAGATCGACGAAGACAAGCGCGCCATGCAGGACTTGCAGGATCAACTTCGACGCGAGGGCGCGCCTTCGGGCTGGCTGCGATAGCAATGCCGACGCGCGGGCGGAATTGGCCTCCCCCGCCCGGCCAGGTCCGCGGCTGGCTTTGTACACCGGCCTTGGCAAACCAGGTGAGGTGACATGAAAAAGCGGTTCCTGTTATTGGCCGGCTTGAGCACGGCTGTGATGTTTACCCTTTCCCTGGTGTTCGCCCAGAGTCTGGGTGATCTGGCGCGCGCCGAGCGCGCCAAGCGAGAGAAGGAGGGGAAGAAGCCCGTCAAGGTCTTCACCAACGACAACCTCCCAGCGCGCCCTCCGGGCGAAGGTCCTACGGCTGCAAGCTCGATGTCCTCGGCGCCGCCTCCTCCCAGCGAAGCGCCACCTGCTGAGCAAGCCACGTCCGCACAGCCCGCGACGGAGTCCGCGCCCTCGGAGGCGGGGGGCGAGGAGAAGCAGAAGACAAGGGAGTACTGGCAGGATCAATTCAAGTCCGCCCACAAGAACCTTGCCGACGCCGAGGAGCAACAGCGCGTGGCGGAGGATGAATTGAGCCTCTTGCAGATTCAGCAGGCTCGCGAGCTTTCCTCCGACGCACAAAGCCAATTGGAAGCCCAAATCAAATCAAAGCAGGCGGGGGTCCAAGCCAAACGGGCCGACACTGACAAAGCCCGCAAAGACTTGGAGAACCTCGAAAAGGATTTCAAGGACAGCGGCGCGCCCGCTGATTGGGGAAAGACCGACTAGCGCTCGGCGATTCTGATCGCCCTAGGGGAGGGCCTTTACGGCCCTCCCGTTGGAGCTTCCCGCGCGCGCACGTGCGAAGAATCCGACGCTGGGAGCACCGTGAAGGTGCTCTCCTACGCCTTCTCCGCCAAGTGTAAAGCCGCGACCCCGCCGGTGAAGTTCCGGTACCGGACGTTGGCAAATCCCGCCTCACGCAGGGCGTCCGCAAGCTCCTCCTGATCTGGAAAACGCGAGACCGAGTCGGGTAGGTATTGGTACGGACCCGGAATTCCGGAAATCCAGGTGCCGACGCGCGGAAGGATGTGGTGAAAGTAGAAGCGAAACAGCGGTCCGAACAGCGGCCAGCGGACGGTTGAGAACTCAAGAATGGCCAGCGAGCCGCCGCGCTTCAGCACGCGTCGCATTTCGCGAAGGCCCTCGGCGTAGCGGGCGAGATTGCGGAAACCGAAAGCCACGCTCACCACATCCAGGGAATCGTCGCGAAACGGCAGAGCCAGCGTATCCCCCTCAAGAAGCAGCAAACCGCCTCGCTGCCTCCTTCCCTTAGTTCTGGCCCGCTCGAGCATGGGGCGGCAGAAATCGGTTCCCACAACTTTCCCTGCGGAGTGATGGAGGAGGGCCAGCGCCAGATCGCCCGTTCCGCAACAGACGTCCACGGCCAGCGAGCCGGGCCGCGCCAGCGTTTCACGTAAGGCACGCGCCGTCGCCTTCCGCCAGGCGATGTCCCGCCCGAAGGAGAGAACGTGATTCGCCAGGTCGTATCGCGGTGCCACCGCCGCGAACATTGTGCGCACCGCTTGCGCCGTGGATGGTCGGTCTTGGGGATTCCCCAGCGGGCTCCCGCGCGACGTGAGAGATGAAACCTCATTCATGCCGGTCGGCTCGCTGGATATCACGGAAGGCAGCGCCGACGGCGGCCGGTGGCACATCCGCGACGATACGGACTTTGCCGATTCGCTCCGGCAGGACCCAGTGGATTCTCCCCCCCACGGCTTTTTTGTCGCGTGGCAACAATTTCAGAACGCGTCCCGCCTTCAGATCGCCAATGGACGGCAAAGGTCCAACACGGCGGATGAGTGCTACAACCTTCTGCGAACTTGCCGGGCTCATTAGGCCCAGCAGTTCTGCTAGCCGTACCGCGCCCAGCAGCCCCCAGCCCACCGCCTCACCGTGCAGGAACCGTCGGTAGCCGGTGGCTTCCTCGAGCGCGTGGCCGAACGTGTGTCCCAGATTCAGGACACGCCGCAGTCCCGCCTCTTTTTCATCACGGCTGACCACGTCGACTTTAACGCTCGCGGCATGCGCCAGTAACGGCCCGAGCGAAGCCGCCCGCTCCGGCCGAAGCGAATCGAGCGCACATTCTACCTCGTCGAAAAGCCTGGGCCCCGAGAGCACCGCATGTTTGACCACTTCGAAGAAGCCGGAGCGGAAAGCCCGCTCATCGAGCGTCGTAAGCACCACCGGGTCGGCCGCCACAAGTCGCGGCGGATAGAAGGTTCCGATAAGATTTTTCATCGCGCCCACGTTGACGGCCGTCTTGCCGCCGATCGAGCTGTCCACCTGGGCGACGACCGTCGTGGGGACCTGCACGCAATCAATCCCGCGCATGTACGTCGACGCGACAAATCCGCCCAAATCCCCGATCACCCCGCCGCCAAAAGCCACGAGCAGCGATCGCCGGTCCGCGCCTTGCGCCAGAAGCTCTCCGGCCACTTGCTCGACCATGCGGAGACTCTTCGAGGCCTCTCCAGAGGGAACAAATACCCTCTGTGCCGTCTTTAAGCCGCTCGACCGCAGGAATGGCTCTTGCCAGTGATTCCACAGCCCGCGCTCGGTGAGCAGGAAAACCGAGGTGTAACCGCTCCGGGCAAATTCGCGAAGCGCGCGCCAAGCGCCGCGGCCCACCACGACGTCGTAATGAACAGTCTCGGAAGTCACGCCCAGGCGCTGCATACGGCCCCAAGAGAACCTTGTCACCCAAAGCAGAAGCTACTGATAACACAGGCGGAGACGCGAAGGCCACAAGAAAAACAATGAAGCGGGAATCTTTCTTCCAGTTGCGAAGGTGCGAATCGAAAGGCTATGATGATGGCGCTCATGCGGCGCACCAAGGTTCAGGAGGCGGATTTTCTGGTGGTCGGAAGCGGCATCGCCGGCGTGCGGGCCGCCATCGAGCTCGCCCGCGCCGGCCGTGTGCTAGTGCTGAGCAAAGGCGAACTCTATGAATCGAGCACCGAATACGCTCAGGGCGGCATTGCCGCCGCGCTCGGCGAAGATGACGAGGTCTCGCTGCACCTTCACGACACGCTCCAAGCCGGAGACGGGTTGTGTCGCGAGGAAGCTGTCCGCATTCTGGTCGAGGAAGGCCCCCGCCTCATCCACGAATTGATCGAATGGGGGATGAAGTTTGACCGCAACGGCACCAAGCTGGCGTTCACTCGCGAAGGAGCCCACAGCCGGTCCCGAGTCCTGCATGCCCACGGCGATTCCACGGGCCGGGAGATTCTCCGCGCCCTGATGGCGAAGGCGAAATCTCTGCGCGCCATCCAGCTTCAGCCGTATGCGTTCGCCGTCGATCTCCTCATGGAAGGCGAGCGCGTGGCGGGCGTCGAATACCTCGACGAAAAGACAGGCGCGCTGAACCAAGTGCGGGCGAGAGCTGTCCTGCTCGCTACCGGCGGGATGGGGCAGGTTTACAAGGAGACCACCAATCCGTCGGTCGCGACCGGCGACGGGGTGGCCATTGCCGGGCGCGCGGGCGCGATGCTCAGCGATCTGGAATTCGTGCAATTCCACCCCACGGCGCTCTATGTCAAAGGCGCTCCCCGCTTCCTGCTTTCGGAAGCGCTGCGCGGTGAGGGCGGGCAGTTGCGCAACATCGACCTCGAGCGCTTCATGCCGCGCTATCACGAGGCGGCAGAGCTGGCCCCGCGCGACGTTGTTTCGCGCGCCATCGTCATGGAGATGCAGCGCAACCAGACCGAGTTCGTTTACCTTGACCTGACCGGCCTGGACCCCGAGCACGTCAAGAGGCGATTTCCCCGCATCTATTCGACCTGCCTGGAATACAACCTCGATATCACGGCCGATCTAATGCCCGTCCGGCCGGCGGCGCATTACGCCATGGGCGGTGTGGCGACCGACCTGCGCGGGGCGACGGATCTTGCAGGGCTTTATGCGGCTGGTGAAGTGGCGGCCACCGGCGTCCACGGGGCCAACCGCCTGGCCAGTAATTCCCTGCTGGCCATGGCGGAGGGGGAGACGAGCGCGGCCGCCGCCCCGCCGGAAAAGTCACAGACCCCGACGGCCGTTCCGAGCCTCGGCGGAGAGGCATCGCCCGTGGAACTCGAGAAAACTCTCACGACGGTGCGCGACGTGATGTGGGAAAAGGTGGGCATCATTCGCAAGGGGAAAGAACTGAGTGAAGCCGTCAACCGCCTCCAGTCCTTGGCGGTGCCGCTACCTGCCACACCTTCGCGTCAGTACTACGAATTGATTAACATCCTGGAAGTGGCGCGCGCTATCGCGCGCTCGGCGCTCGCTCGGGAGGAAAGCCGCGGCGCCCATTACCGCACCGACTTCCCTCTCAAGGCCGACGCCAAACCTCCCCGCCATTCCTTCCTCTCGCGAGACACCGGCGTTCAGTTCAGCGTGGAGATCCCGAGGCGGGCGGGAAGCTCCGCCGCCGGGGCCCGCGACCGCTGAAGCCCTTTTGCTCACCCGCACGACGCCCTCCGCGATGCCGCGCCTGCCCGCGCTTCCTCCCGGATGGCCGCGGAGATTCAATTCCCCAATTGAAAGTGTCAGGCGCGCGGAGCTCCCGAACGTAGCGAGGCGAGAATAGTAATCAGCAGTATCACACTGATGATCCCCAGGGAAAGGAGTGTGGGGATCTTGTAGAACTCAGCAGCAAGCATTTTGGCGCCCACAAATACCAGTATGAAGGACAAGCCCTGGCGCAGGTACCGGAAACGCCGAATCGCTCCCGCCAGCACGAAATAGAGTGAGCGCAGGCCCAAAATGGCGAAGATGTTCGAGGTGTAGACGATGAAAGGGTCGAGAGTGACTGAAAACACTGCGGGAATCGAATCCACAGCGAACAGCACGTCAGTTGTCTCGACCATCAGGAGCACCAGCAGCAGCGGCGTGGCGAGCCGCCGGCCTTCATGCCGAACGAAAAACGCCGCCCCCTGGTACCCTGGCGTCATAGGAAAGATGCGGCGGGCCAGCCGGACCACGGGGTTACGCTCGGGCTGGACCTTCTCCTGCGGCCGCGAAAAGAATCGGACGCCGGTAACAACCAGGAAGGCTCCGAAGATGTAAAGGACCCAGTGAAAGCGCGCCACCAGCGCCACGCCGGCCGCGATGAAGGCCGCCCGCATGATCAACGCGCCGACGATTCCCCAGAAGAGGACGCGATATTGGAATTCACCGCCCACTCCCATATACGCAAAAATCACAGCGAAGACCAACACGTTGTCCATGGAGAGTGACACTTCCAGGACGTACCCGGTCAGGAATTCCAGCGCCGGCTGCCCGCCACGCCAGAAGTAGATCCCCAGGTTGAACAGGACGGCGAGCGTCACCCAGAAGACGTACCAGCCTGCGGCTTCGCGGAAAGACAGCTTGTGCGGGTGGCGCTGTAAGATTCCGAGATCGAGCGCCAGCAGGAAAAGGACGAAGACCGTGAACAGAATCAGGGCAGGAATCTCACTCATATCTTGGGGCGCCGTGAAACAGTCAGGTCCTTGTACACGGACGGCCGGCGTCCTGCGCGCGGCAGGTGCCGTGCCTCATTTCAGGCGAGTCTTTTCCAGTTCATCCAGCGTGGCCACAGCCACTCGGCCCACGATGGTTAGACTGATTGGGCTGCATTTGTCCAGGGTGTCCCGGGCGGTGTGCCAGTAACGGTTGTCCGGCCCGTAGTCAAAGTCCAACAGATCAGTCGCCGCAACCCCGGCGTTCACAAAGGGAATGTGATCGTCCTCGTAAGCTCGCGGCTCATCCAGGAAATACTTTCCGTATCCTAGCCGTTGGGCGCTTCGGAACACCAGGTCGGTCAGCCAGGGCGTGGAGTTGTATTCGCGGTGGATGTTCAGGCGCGCATCCGCGATCATGTCCACGAGAATCATGGCCTCGAGGCGGCTCAATTCGCCGTCCGCGGTGAGCTTCTGGGCAAGGTGGCGGCTGCCATACAGGCCGTCGGTTTCCGTGAACTGCTGAAAGGCCTCCTCGCCATCAAAGAAGACCAGCCAGTAGGTAAAGCCGTTTTTTCGGCCCGCGAGGACTCGCGCCATCTCCAGCAGGAAAGCGGCGCTCGAGCCGCCGTCATTGGCGCCCACGAAAGGAAAATCGTCGAATCGCTTGGTTTCGTAATGCCCGGCGAGGATGACGACCTGCGGTCGCGCCCCGGGAATTCGCCCGATCACGTTCACCATGGGGACACGGCCCAGGGGCGTCGCGGCATCGAAGCGGTCTTCCTCCGCAGCAACTCGTGCCTCGTGCAGCCCGCGCAGAATAACCTTGCGCGCCTCTTCGAGAGCCCTCGAGCCCGATGGCCGCGGACCCAACGCGACCAGGCGCTTCAGGTCCCCGAAGGCTCGCCCGCCATTGAAGGTTAGTGGCTCAGCAGCGCAAGAGGAGGCAACGAGCAGGAGCCAAAGGCAGGAGGCCCAGCCGAGCCGGCTCTCCCAACGTCTACCCCTAAGCCTGCTCATGCCGCCGCGCTCGCTTCTTCCTCAGATAGACAAGCCAAGAGAGACCAATGCTGAGGATATAGAGACCCACCATCGGGACCCAAAGGATGAACACCGTGGCCAGGTCCGGAGTGGGAGCGATCGCCGCCGCGATCACGGCCGTCACCAGGACCGCATAGCGGACGTTCCTGAGCAGGAACCTGGGGGTGACGATCCCAAACAGCGAGAGGATCAAGATCACAACCGGCAACTCGAAGACCAACCCCACGCCGACGATGATCGTGGTGACCAGCTTCCAGTATTGATCGATGGTGATGAAGGGTTGAAACCGGTGGCCAAACTCCACCAGGAATTTCAGCGCCGGCGGCAGCGCCATCCGATGGGCAAATAACCCGCCTCCGATGAAGAGGCCGCTGGTCAGGAGAACGAAGGGCCAGATGTAGCGCTTCTCATGCCGATAGAGTCCCGGCGAGATGAAGAGCCAGAGTTGGTAAAGAACGTAGGGCGAAGCCAGGAAGAGACCGGCAACGGCGGAAAGCTTGATGTAAAGATTGAACGGGTCGATGGGGTTGGTGTAAACAAGCTTGTCGGACATGTGCAGGCTGCGCAGGGTGTCGGTAAGGGGCTTGGCGAGGTACGCGTAGATGTGGTCGGAGAAGTAGAAGCAGATGCCGAAGGCGATGACGATGGCGAGAATCGACCGAATCAGCCGCTGGCGTAGTTCTTCGAGATGCTCGAAGAACGACATCTGCTTGCCGTCAATATGTTCTTCTTCAGGGTCTTGGTTCGGGTTCTTCGTGGGCGGGTTCTGAATGGTTGTGGCCATAGTGTGGAGCGGAGTCCGACGCTCCTTCCGAATGGCGGTCCAGATTGCGAATCTCTTCCTCGAAGGAGTTCCTCAGTTCATTCGACGCCCGACGCAGCTCGCCCAGCCCTTTTCCCAGGACGCGCGCAATGTCGGGCAACTTCTTCGGCCCGAAAAGCAGGAAGGCTACGAAGAGGATAAAGCCGATCGAGAAGATGTCGCCACCGAACAAGGAAACCTCTCCCCCTAGCGATGATAGGAGACCCCTCGGGGGTTGTCAAGCAGCGTCGCAGAATCTCGAATGCGGAATTCTATCTTCTTTTCACTCCCTCCCCGTGCGCGGGGGCAACGTTCTGCCGGGGATGGCGCGCCACGCTCCTACTGTCTACTCCCCCTTCGAGGAATTCAATCAATTCTTCACGAGTAAACCCGGCTTCCCGCAGCAGGGCGAGCAAGGTCCCTTTGGGAATATCGCGATTGTGCCGGGGAACCACGGCGCGTCGTCGCAAGTTCGGATGTTAGAAGACAAAGTGGCTGCCCGACGTGTGGTCGAGAATGAAGCCGTGGCGTTCCAGGAAGCGGATGACGGCGCGCGGTCTAACGCTGGGTAGTCTCGGCATGCTCGAGGTCGAGGGAGGTCAGCAGTGTTTCGTCGTCGGAGGGAATGGGTTCGCCGTGCTTCTGAAGGCTCTGGATGTAGCCGGCGATGGCGTCCCGGGCCATCTCTTTGGCTTCGGCGAGCGTCCGCCCGTAGGTCACGCAACCGGGCAGCGCGGGCACCAACGCCGTAAATCCCCCCTCGGGCTCAGGCCGGAGAACAATATTGAAATGGCGGCGCCTTCTCTTCATGACGCAGGTCTACACCAAAATGCGGGCGGATTCTCAGCCCATGACAGCAAGCTGGCGCAGGGTCCGGCTTTTTCGGACTCTGCGGTTCGTGGACGTGAAAATGGGCCGCAGAGTCTCTGAAAGGCAAGACTCCGCACCGCACATTTACTGGCGACTGACAATTCAAGACTCACCGGCTGGTGGTGACGGGCTGTGCACAGAGGGTGAGCCAGGCGTACTTGTCTTCGGCGCGGCCTTCGACGATGGAAAGGAAACGCTCTTGGAGCTTCTTGGTGATGGGGCCGGGCTTGCCGGCGCCGACCGCGATGCGGTCCACGGAGCGGATCGGCGTAATCTCCGCCGCGGTGCCGGTAAAGAAGACCTCGTCGGCGATGTAAAGGATTTCACGCGCCAGCGCCTGCTCGATGACCTCGAAGCCCAGCTCGCGCGCCAGGGTGATGACCGAGTCGCGCGTGATACCGGGCAAGATGGCGGAGGCGAGGGGCGGCGTGTAGACCTTCCCGTCGCGCACGATAAAGATATTCTCGCCACTGCCTTCGCTGATGTGGCCGGAGACATCGAGCGCGATCCCTTCCGTGTAGCCGTTGGTGAGGGCTTCCATTTTGATGAGCTGCGCGTTCATGTAATTGGAAGCGGCCTTGGCCATGGCCGGCAGGGTGTTCGGCGCCATGCGGTGCCAGGAGGCAACGCAAACATCCACACCCTGACTCAGGGCTTCGGCGCCCAGGTACTTTCCCCACCGCCAGGCGAGCAGATAGATCTCGATGGGATTCTTGAGGGCGCTAACACCGGCCTCGCCGTAACCGCGGAAGATGACGGGACGAATATAGCAGTGTTGCGCCTTGTTCGTCCGCACCAGTTCCACCATGGCCTGCTGGAGTTGCTCGCGCGAGTAGGCGAGTTCCATACGGTAAACTTTGCAGGAATTGACCAGCCGGTCAGTATGCTCCTTCAGACGGAAGATGGCGGGACCTTGTGGCGTGTCGTAGCAGCGGATGCCTTCGAACAGGCAGGAGGCGTAGCTCACCACGTGTGAGGCGACGTGAATGGTGGCATCCTTCCAGGGAATGAATTCACCGTTGTGCCAGACGTGCTCGTAATAATCGATCGCCATGGGATCCTCTCCGCCGGTCCGGATTTCATCGGCTGGATTCCACCTCGAGGTGAGTCCAGCCTCGCACTCCAATCGCAAAATTATAGCACGAAGGGTTTGACATGCTTCTGGAACCGCCGCGAAATCTGAGGATTGTCTCTCCTCGGGACCTGGTTTTTGGCCTGCCGGCATTCGACACGCTGAGCGGTTTTTGCGTGCGGGACACGCGCTGGCGATTGACGGGCCGCATGAATCGCGAGGGTGGTTCGGAACGGACAGGGTCGGTATTCGGTTGCGGCGCGGGTGGGCATCGCGATCGCAGCGCCAGCCCGCTTTCACCGACACTCCATCATTTAGTCAGATGCGCTCCGCCGACAGACCGGTTATGGGGAATTCCCCCTAGAAAAACTTATGCGGGCAACAAATATTTCTTTCTTGCATCGAATCAGAGTGTAGTGGAATATTGTTCACTACAGGCCGCGAGCGCCGTAGCGCCGCGGTCGTGGGGAGAAGCGGTTACCAGAGCGGGGGTTTTGAAGCCGCCGCTCAAGGAACCGGCAGGATGGCCTTCATTCGCAAACGCGGCGGTGCTTACTACCTGGTGCACAGCGTCCGGAAGAAAGGCCGGGTGCGCCAGCTTTATCTGGCGCGGCTGGGGCCGCGGCCGCGCATTTCTGAGGAAGTCATCCGAGGGGTGAGGACCCAGCATCCCTTCCTTCATGTGAAGTGGGACGAATTGAAGGCGAAGGCCGCGCGTGACCTCGTGCAGCCGTTGGCCAACAACTCGCAGTACCTCCGTGATCTGCTCTCGTCGGTTCGGAACCTTCATATGGATATTGCGGACTTACATCTGCCCGTTCTCGGAATGACCCATGACCCGGACCTCACGGCCGAACTGACGACGGGTCTGAAGTTGCTTCGAACGACGCTGGATGTGAAGCTGGCCCAACTCCGCAAAGGAGGGTATCCGGCACTGCGAAGTTAGTGTAGGGAGGTTACTGCGATGGGCGTTTGTCAGACTCTGCTCGATCCAAGTTTGCACAGTCCGGAAGTGAGGGACTTCGAGGCCGCGCTGCGGCGGCGCGTGGTGGGACAAGACCGCGCCGTCAAAAGCCTGGCGCGCGCCTACCAAGTCTACTTGGCCGGCCTGGCGCCGCCCGGGCGGCCGCTCGTCAACCTGCTGTTGCTCGGACCGACGGGCTCGGGCAAGACGCGCCTGGTGGAAGCAGCGGCGGAATCGGTGCTCGGCGACATCCGAGCACTGGTGAAGGTGGACTGCGCGGAGTTCCAGCACAGTCACGAGATTGCCAAGCTCATCGGTTCTCCCCCGGGCTATTTAGGCCATCGGGAAACGCAGCCCCTGATCACCCAGGAGGCCCTGGAGCAGTACCACACGGAGAAGGTGAAACTCTCGCTGGTTCTCTTCGACGAAATCGAGAAGGCCTCGGATGCTCTGTGGCAGTTGCTGCTCGGCATCCTGGATAAAGCCACGCTCACTCTGGGGGACAACCGCCGCGTGGACTTCTCGCGCACGATGATTTTCCTCACCTCAAATCTGGGCACCTTGGAAGTCAACAAGCTCATGACGGGCCGAATGGGCTTCGGCACGAAACCGGAAGAGGGCTCTGACGATTTGGATCGGAGAATTTATCGTACGGCGCTGGAAGCCGCGCGGCGCAAGTTCTCCCCGGAATTCATGAACCGCATCGACAAGGTCATCGTCTTCCGCGCCCTCCAGCGCCCCCACCTCGAGCGCATTCTCGATATCGAGCTAGGCTTTGTCCAGGAACGTGTCATGACCGCCACGAATAGTCAATTCGTGTTCAAGTGCACCGAAGCGGCCCGCGATTTCCTGCTGCGCGAGGGCACCGATCCGAAATTGGGCGCGCGCCACCTGAAGCGCGCGATCGAGAAGCACCTCGTCTTCCCGCTTTCGAACCTTTTGGCCACACGCCAGATCGAGTTGGGAGATCTGATCACCGTGGACTTCGATGCCGCCTCATTAAAGCTGATGTTCTTCAAGGAACGCCAGGGGGCGCTGGTGGGAAGCCAGCGTGAGGTCGCGGAAGAAATGCCGATCGTCCTCCCGTCCAGCCACGCCGCCGGCGCGGTGCGGGCGCTGGCGCGACGCGCTCCGCGGGATTGACCACGCCCGGAAGTCCGCCGCCTCTCCGCGACCGAACTCGGTGCCTATGGGCTAGCCGTCCCACACCTTCGCTGCACCTTGGCTGAGGCTCTCGTCTCTGCTACCATGCGCGGGACATGCCTCCCAAGATTCCCGATGAGGTGGTTCGGCACGCCCTTTACGTTGCTGGCCTCTTGGTCGCGGACATTGTAGTCTCGGCCATCAGTTGGCGGCTGGCAGGGGTAAAGCGCCGTGGAACCAGGCTCGTGGGCCGCGTGGTTGCGGCCTTTTTCAGCTTGGCGAACGCCGGACTCGCGCTCGGCTGCCTCTTTCACTTGCTGCGAGGCGGTGCAGATTGGTTTTACGTGGCACTTCTGGTGTTAGGTTTCGTGTTCGCCTACCGGATTGGCGGGGCGACGATCGGGCGATACCCCTAGCATTTCGAAAACACGTAAGGATGTCGGCGCAGTCGTCAGTATGCCCAGTACGGACCTACCACGTTGTTGGGCCCGGTCTGACCTTCAATGCCCACGAACACGTTGCGGCCGTAGAAGAACGGTAGTCCAAAGTCAAAAGCGCCGTTGGTCCCCCCCAGGTTGCTGAAGACCGTGTTGGTGCTGTTGTTGGCGGTAAACAGCGCATCGGCGTTGAAGATGGTGAAGGTGAGCGGGCCCGTAGTGCCGTTGTGCCCAGTGTTGGTAACGGCGACCTGCACGGGTGATGCCTGTGGCGGGCAATAGAAACCGGGAGCGTCCGAGCACTCGGGGATGCCCGTCGTAGCGGAATCCAGGAAATACAGGCCGTTTGAGCCCGAGTCGATAAAGCTCTGGCTGTAGGCCACGTTATTGTAGGTTGTTTGGAAATTCCCCGTGTTGGGGTCGGTCGTATAGATTTGCGCGCTTCCCAGGGCGTTGTTAGATTGGGTGCCAATGCCGAAGATCAGAGAGCCGGAGACGGCCGTCATTCCAGTTCCATTGGGGTCAACCGCCGGCAGGGTGACCAATACGCCGTTGTTGTCCTGCGGGAAGAGAAAGACAGGGTTCTGAAGCTGGAAGTTCAGCGGCACCGAGGCAAGATTGCAGATCGCGTTAGCACAGACGTAGTAGACGGGGGGAACGGAAGTGCCGGCGCATGCGGGGCCGCAATCCTGCTGGAAGACGCCGATGCCCAAAATCCCGTTGGCGCCCAGCAGGCTGACCGTGTTGTCGGCGAGCCCGCCGCCACTCGTACAATCGGAGGGCACAGCAAAACCAGTATTCGCAGGATTGATAAGCTGGATGGGCACCGACGAGGCCTTTTCATCGGCCATCTGCACGTCGGCACTCACGACGGGTCCCCAAACGTACGAACCATCCACAAAGGTGACACATTCGTGCAGCGCGCCGCTGGTGGTGGTTTCAGTGATCGCCGGCAGTGAGAGTGTCACTTGCGGGGAGAGGAGCCGCAAACCCTCTGAACCGCTGTCAACCAGAACGTCCGGAATGGTTTGGCAATTCGAAGACCCCGGCACGCAAATGGTGACATCGGTCAATAGGTCATTAACAGCATTGTTGGCAGGGCCTCCGTTCACCACGACGGCCTGCACGTTGTTGACGGGGGTCGGCGGCGGATTGTTGTTACTGGAACTGCTTCCACCGCCGCAACTCGTCAAAACCAACAGGAACGCCAAGAGCGCGACGAAAGGGGCGGCTTGGGCCTTCGAGCACTTCCACAGGTTCATTGGACGACCTCCGGGGGGATGTTCTTGGGCAAGAGATTCGGCACGTAGGCGCGCCCGTGGAAAGCCCGCATGTGACCGCCGCTTTCCACGACGAGCTGGTCTGTCCGCACCACGAAGGGCCCGCGCCGCCTCACCCGGGACTGCGAGGCTTGCTGGAATTGCGCGTAGTAGGACCCCATCAACTGCCGCAGATTGGGCATCGTCACGCTCTGCCACGAGATGCCGAAGACCAGGCCGGCCGGTGAGATATATTCTCTGACCACCGTGCCGTCCGCAGAGGCGATGCGGTGGAGTGTATAACCCTGACGCGGAGTCGTTTGAAGCTTTCCGCGGAGATATTGCTGATCAGAGCTTACGGATGCCTCATATTCGCCCAGAGTCGCCCACGTCGGAGCAGCCCCGAGTACCAAAGCTAGCAAAACTCCCACAACGGTTTTCATGAACCTGCACCTGTATCCTTTTCCCTTTCGGTCCCGACCCTGACGAAGAATTAGACGGAATTCCCCCTGAAAAGGTTTCAACACGAATAACCGTTGCCAACCCCCACGCACCGCCAATATAATGCTGTTGCGGGGTGGAGCAGTCTGGTAGCTCGTTGGGCTCATAACCCAAAGGTCGCTGGTTCAAATCCAGCCCCCGCAACCATGGGCGCTTTTCGGAAAAACCGGGAAGCGCCCTTGCTCTTTTGGCCACACGTGAATCCATCATACACACCTCTCCTAATGGATCGCTGCCCTTTTTGCACTTGTTCTCGGAATTGAGAACAGGTCGCCATAGATGGCCCGCTCCACGGCGAGAGCGGCTTCGCGCTCCGGCCCTTGGGCTGTGTGGGTGTGAATGTCTGCGGTTGTGCTGAGGTTTAAGTGGCCCAATAGCCTCTGGGCCAGTTTCAGATTGCCCGTCGGCGCACTAAGGCACCTCCCGACCGAGTGCCGGTTGGTGCCTCTTCAAGGAATCTGTGCTGACGCCGGGAGGTTGCGTGTTACGCAGGCTCCGGCGTCGCCGGCCCAATCTCGAACCGCAACTCCTGAGCGCCCAGGGTCGGATGTTTCGCGCGCAGCACCACAGTGCCGGGGGTCTCCTGGGCGCGAATCCAGACCGCTCCGACTCCTCCTGAGAGAGCAAAAGGATTTTCGCCCAGGAGTTCTGCCGGCCCCTCGATCTCCAGTGCAATCGCCGCCGTCGAGAACGGGCGCACATTGCCGAACTCATCCGTCACGCGGAACACGACACGCGTGGTGTCCGCTCCATCGGCCACCAGGGTTGTGTCGTCCGCAGCGAGCGCAAACTTCTGGTCGGTCCCCTTGCCGGAACACGTCTTGGTGATGACCTTTTTGCCCTGCAGATATCCTTCGATGCGCAGATCACCCCATTCGCGGTCCGCCCGGTAAAGGTTCGCCTGGAACAGGGGGTGCGGAAGGTTCCCAAACTCCGCGTGGTCAGGATCAGCCTCGGCGATGAGGCGGTCGTCGATAAAGAATTTGAGGTGGTCGCAGTTCGAGCACACGACCACGCGGTTTAACCACTCCAAATCGTCACCGCGGGACCAGGGGAACGCCGGCTCCAGGACGATTTCCTCCTGCGGATCGCACTGCGACTTATAAAAGTACGCGGCGGGCTTCGGCTCGCGAAAGATGTCGGAGACGCCGTGATAGCAGATGCGATCGCCCGAACCGAAATCCCCATGCGTGTCGTAATCGAAGGCACACCAGCCAATGCCTCCCGCGTAGGACGGGCTGGAGGCGAGCTGGTTGTGGACGCGCGCATGCCGCCGGGTGTGCTCCATCAAGCGGGTGACGTTGTCAAAGGACTTGGTGGGGAAGGTGTGGCCGCAGAACTCCGTATTCAGATACCGGGGGTGATTGGGCGGCTTCAGCGGAAAACCAAAGTCATTCATGGTGAAGACGTCTTCCAGGAACTCCGACGCCTGGAAGTATCGAATGCCACCCGTCTGACGCGTTGGGTCCAGGGAATGCGCGAGGGCGTTGGTGCGCGTGTAAAAGTCGTGATCGTCCTTGGACTCGTTGATGCGGACGCCCCAAAGGATGATAGAGGGGTGATTCCAATCGCGGCGGATCATTCGCCCGACGTTGTCAATGGCCAGCACTTTCCAGGCTTCGTCACCAATGTGTTGCCAGCCGGGAATCTCTTCGAGCACCAGGAGACCGATCTCATCGCAGCAGTCGAGGAAGTGGCGCGACTGCGGGTAGTGCGAGGTGCGGACGAGGTTGCACTTCAGCTCCCTCTTGAGGATGACCGCGTCGCGCCGCTGGACGCGCTGGGGCATCGCTTGCCCGACGAAGGGGAAGGTTTGGTGGCGGTTTAAGCCGCGCAATTTGACCACCCGACCGTTCAGCTTGAAACCCTCCTCGGTAAACCAAGCCTCACGAAAGCCGATTCGGCGCGTATCTTCGTCGCTGAGCTCCGTTCCTTTGCGGAGCCGCGCGACCACCGTGTAAAGATGCGGGTCCGTCAGATCCCATAGCTTGACCTTTCCCAGGCCGGTGAGTTCGAGCGAGTGCGAGACAGCTTCGGGAGAGACCTCGGGGGCGGGAATTTCTCTTTCCGCACGGGCAATGACCCGATCGCCATCGCGCAGCTCGGCTTCCAGGGTCAGCGGCTCGCGGCCCTTCTCCAGCGTGGCCACAAAGCATGCGACCTCGACACTGGGATGGTCGCTCAAAACGTCCTTGGGCTTGGCGAAGATATTCTCCAGAAACGATCCCGGCACGATCCGCAAGCTAACCTCGCGATAGATCCCTCCGAAGGTCAGGTAGTCGATTTGGCCACCGAAGGGCGGGATGTCCGACCGTTCGGTGGAGTCCACCGCGACCGCCAGAACATTCTCTCCATCCCAATCGAGGTGTGGGGTGAGATCGAAGGAAAAGGGAGTGTATCCGCCCTTGTATTCACCCAGCCGCTGCCCGTTGATCCATACGGTCGAGGCCGTCATCACTCCTTCGAAATCAGCGAAGACGTGACGCCCCTTGGCTTCGGGCGGAAGCTTGAACCGGCGCCGATAGGCCGAGACAAACTCGTAAGCCTTGTCGTCAAAGCTGTGCCAGGGCAGGCGGAGGTTGGTGTGCGGAACCGTAACGCGCTCGAATCGCGAGTCGTCGAACTCGCGCGCCTGGAAACCCTCGACGGCCTGGCGGCTGTACCGCCAGTTTCGGTTGAGCGGCAGCACCAGCCGGCCGCGGGCGCTGGCCGGAACGGCGTCGGCCCAAAGCGCTCCGCCACGTGGGCTTGCGCTCAGGGTGGCACTTGCCAGAATCGTGCTAGCGTTCTTCAGAAAGACGCGGCGGTCCATAATGATTTAGCCTCCTGGTTCTCGATCTCGGTGGCGCGTCTCAACGCATTCCTCGGAGACAGCCCCCTCCCGGAGCCTTGCCAAGGAAAATGCCTTTCAGCTCTCGCTGCCTATTTCGTCCTTTCCAAGATGACCAATGAGCTGTCGTAATCTCCCCGTAGATCCAAGCGGAGCCCGTGGTGCATCAGGTAAGCTCCGCTCACCCCTTCGGCCGCGTAGATGCCTGGCGCCACGATCAATTTGTTGTCGATGGTTTTGATCCGATAGAGCGCGTTTTCCTCAAGCCCGCGCAAATAAATCATGGGAGCCGGCCACAGGAATTGCTGGGAGTGGAGGAAACCAAATAATACCGCCTGCTTGCCGTCCGCGGAGACGTATTCGTTGGCGGTCAGGTTGCCCTCGCGCGGAGAAAACAAGCGATAGAGATCGCCTTGCTGCACCGTCTCTCGAATGCTTTTGTAGGTGCTCACCATCTGCGTGGCCAACGCGAAGTCCTCGGGGGACCACTTGTTGAGGTTCGCGCCGATCCCCAACGCGCCCTGCATGGCGACCAGGAACCGGAACTTCAGCGGCGTGGAGCGCCCGTTCATGTTCGGCACGTCGGTCACCCAGGCCGACATGATCTTGGGCGCGTACGCAAAACTGAAGCCTTCCTGGATGCGCAGCCGGTCAAAGGCTTCGGTGTTGTCGGAGGTCCAGACTTCATTCACGCGCTCCAAAATGCCCAGGTCCACACGCCCGCCTCCGCCCGAACAGGACTCAATCTCCAGATTCGGATGCTTCGCGCGCAGCCGGTCGATGATCTCGTACACGTTGCGCACGTATTTCACCCAGATTCCCTTCTGCTCTGGGACAGGCACTTCGGGCCAGCCCGGCTCGCTAAAGTGGCGGTTCATGTCCCACTTGATGTACTCGATATTGTTTTCGGAGAGCACTTGATCGAGCGCGTGGAAGACGTACTCCTTTACGTCGTCGCGCGCCATGTTGAGGACGAGCTGGTTGCGAGCCTCGCTGCGCGGACGCCCCGGGAAGTTCATCGCCCAGTCGGGATGCTGGCGGTAAAGGTCGCTATCGGGATTCACCATCTCCGGCTCGAACCACAAGCCGAAATCCATCCCCAGGCCGTTGACGTAGCTGATGAGCGGCCCGAGCCCGTTGGGAAACTTCTGGCGGTTCACGGTCCAATCGCCCAGGCCGGCGCGATCGTTGTTGCGCTGCCCGAACCAGCCGTCGTCCATCACGAATAGCTCGACGCCCAGCTTGGCGGCTTTCTCGGCCAGGGATTTCTGGCTTGGCTCGTTCACGTCAAATTCCGTGGCTTCCCAGGAGTTGTAGAGCACCGGCCGCACGTGAGGATGAGCGCGGTCCGGCAGAACCTCATCGCGTTCAAAGCGATGCAGGAGCCGCGAAGCCTCCCCAAACCCCTGGCTGCTGAATCCTCCGTAGTAGGGCGGGGTGCTCAGATTTTCGCCCGGCTTGAGTGGCCAGGAAAAGTCAAAGTCGTTGTAGCCGCCCGTCACGCGCACCTGATGGGCGGCGGGCGTGTCTTCCACCACCAGCTTCCAGTTGCCGCTCCAGCCCAAAGCGCCGAACCAGACCCGACCGTGCTCCTCGTCCGCAGCGCCTCCCACGTCAATGGCGAACCACGGGTTCAACTGGTGGCTGGTGTTGCCGCGTCGGCTCTCCAGCACCACCTTGCCCGGATTGATCGGTTCGCGGGTCAGTTGCGTTTCCCCCGCCCAGCGGCCGGTCAGATAAGTGAGGCGATAGCCCTCGCCCACCGGCATATACCACACGCCCGACTGGGCGCTCTCCACATTTAAGGCTTGCGACGTGTGGTTCTGAATTTCCGCTTGCTTGCGGATGATGTCTTCGCGAGGAAAGACCGTGTAGGTGAGGTTTACGAAAAGGTCGTATTGAATGTCCTTCAGGCGGATGACCAACGTGTCGCCGCGAATTTCCTGCGAAACATACTTCAGAACCAGGTCGCGCACCCCGTCGGCGAGCGTGACCTTCAAGGCAGGCTCATTGTAGTAGCGCCCGCCCCAGCCGGGGTACTCGTTGTTGGTCACGGTCTCGCTGGAATCGAAGGAAGCAATCCCCGGGCGAGAATGCGCTGCGAAAAGGTCGCGTTCACTCGCGAGCTTCTCTCCCCAGTAGAGACTCTGCAGCTCGTTGCGCTCGTTCAGCCCCAGCACATAGGAGGTTCGTTCGGTGTCAAGGATCCACACCTTAAGGTGGGGCAGGTAACGCACCGGCGCCGGGCTGGCGGCCCCCGCCGCGCCTGCCCAGGCCGGCACAAATATGCCCACGGTGAGCACCACTCCCGCGAGCACCTTCCGCGGGAGGGCGCTTCGAGAAGCAAGGAGACCGTGGGACATCCGGTTACCCTGGTTTAAGAAGATTCATTGCCCTCATCGCAAGCGCCCGAGTATACACCGAGCGGCCGCGTCCTGTCCCGGATGCCCCACGACGCGCCGTCTGCAAACCGCCGCCGCAAGGTGAGCCGCGATTAGGGAGGCGTTTTGCCGGGTTCATTCTGCGGGACGCCAAACGGTTTGGCCTCGCGTCGGCGCTTATCAGTTTCCTCGCGCGGTGGCTGCCGGAGCTTGTCATAAAGCTGCAATTCTTCTTGGCCGCGCTGCTTGTCGCCGGTCCGAAGGTAGGCCTGCGCCAAGCGGTAGTGCGCGTCGGGATTCGCCGGATTCAAGCGGACAGCCGCCTGAAACTCCGGAACGGCCTCCGGCTCGCGCTGCTGGTCGTGGTAGAGCGTCCCGAGCTGGAGATGCGCGTCCGCCAATTGCGGGTCGAGCGCAATCGCTTTCCTCAGCAGAGCTTCAACCTGGGCCAGGTCCACGCCTTGATTGCCGCTCCGGGGGCCTTTCCAGGCGCTAAGCGCGGCGTAGTAGTAAGCGAGGGGGTTATCGGGGTTGGTCTCCCTGAACCTCTTGAGTCGCGTCGCGACTTCGTCCGCGTGGCTCACGGAAACGTTGTACATTTTCCCGAGAAACACGTAGGGCCGAGCATCGGCCGGGTCGAAGTCCGAAGCGTGGCAGAGCGCTTCGATCGCGGCATCGTAGGAACCGCGGGAATAAAACGCGATGCCCAGGCCGATGTACATCCGCGAAGAATTGGGATAAAGCGCGACGCCTCGCTGGAAGACCTCGAGAGCCGGTTCAACGCTCTCGTGGAAGAGCAACTCGTTTCCCCAGTCAAAGAGGTTCTTCTCGCTGGGGTCCATCTGCGCCGCCCGTTGGAATTCTTGGGCCGCCGAGGTCGGATCGTCCAAAGCTTCCTCGGCCTGCCCCAGCAGATTGTGGAGTTCGGCGGCGTCCTGGCGGCCGATCAGCTCCCGCAGGAGCGGCTGCGCTTTCGCCGGGCTCTTCGTCTCGAGATACGCCACCGCCAAGTCGTGTCCGTTGGCGTAGTGTCCGGGCTTCAACTCTTGGGCCTTTTCAAGATTAGGAATCGCGGCTTTCGAATCCCCTACGGATAGATAATACTCTGCCATCTGATGATTAGCATCGAAACCGTTCGGATCGGCTCGAAGGGCCTCGCGGAGCTCGCGTTCCTTTGCTGCGGCCTCGGGGCTCCCCGGCTGCCGGGCCGGGGCCTTGGCCACATTGCCGGAAAGACTCGGGCCTTCGCTCAACAAACGTCTCGGGCTCTGCGCTTGGGAGGAGTATCCGGCGGCGTCGATCGTGCTTTTCACCGCACTGGCCTTCAACTGGGTGTCATCGTGATAGCTGGGCGGCGGTGCGGCTGGGGGGTTTTGGTTTGGCCCCGCCGGGCTCGCCGCTGCTATGAGCAGGTCCACGGTGGTCGGGGCTCCGCCCGCCACGCGGACGTCGGCCCGCGTCACCGCCTGATAGCCCGCGGCCCCGGCAGTGATGGTGTACGAACCAGGTTCGACGGACGGAAACAAGTAATTCCCGGTCTGATCCGCCGTGACGGATTGCCGGCCCCCATCGGCGGCCGCCAGCGTCACCTTGGCGCCGGGAACCGGGACATTGGAAGGGCCAGCGACGGTGCCCGTCACCCTGCCTTTCTCGCCGGCTAAGAGGGAGCCCGCTCCCACCACGAGCGCCAGCAGCCAGCCGAGGAGGGCAGCCCCGACCGGCGCACCGCGGGTGAAAGGCCGAAGCCTGTGAGGACCTTCGATAACGCCAGGAGAAGTGAGCCCGCGGGAAGGGCCTTCAGTCGCGAAGTCGTTTGTTCCGCCCATAGAAATCACTGACTCGGCGCCTCGTGAAAACAGAATTCTAGCACCGCCCTTCCGGCGCGCCCAAGAAAAGCTTGGTGTCGAGTAGCGCAGAGTTTCGTTATTCAGAAACTCTGCGGCTTTTCAGTGGCTTCCAAGCGGGTAGCGCAGAGGTACGCGTCCTTTGCGTTCCTCTGCGGCTCTTCGCCTCGCCGCCATGATCGCAGGTCATTCGCGTGGCAACAAATCCGTGGGCCGGGATCAAAGGGGAGCCGGAGTTTACGGCCGCGTGCGCAAAAGTCACTGGCCGATGTCCTATTCCGCACAAGTGCCGCAGAGGAGGGCCGAACGCGCCCACCTCTGCGCTACCCGCTTCCAGCGCGCCCAAGAAAACGATGGGGTAGTGTCCTAATTTGATGGTGCTTTTTTCCGGGCTTTCTTGGCTGATGGGAGGAGGGGAGCAGTGAGTTTCTCCTAGAGGGCGAAGAGACGTTCCACTTGAATACTTGCTCACTTAGGTTTACTTTGTGGTGGTCGTAGGCCATGCGCGCACGATGCTGACTCAACCCATCGTCCCCCTACCCAAGAACTTCGCCGAGTATTTGCATTCCTACTGCGAGCAGCAAGGTAGCGCAGACCTCCGCTGTTGAGGTCTGCGGCTCTGTCTTAATCAAGAAGGACCGCGGACCCCGATGAAGGGCATCGGGGTTCGCGCTACCCCCTCAAGCACTTCAATTGCACAGGGGGGATACGATGTACCCTTCCAATTCCAGCATGGGCATTCCGTTGAAAAACCCAGGCCCCGGGAATATAATGCGCGCAGCCTCGATTCAATGCCTCGAATCGAGGCGGGGCCCAGAGCGAAGTCACCCTCGCAGGTCTGCCCATGGAGAACACCCGTCCCTTAGACGCTCAGGCTGGCACCCAACCTGCCGCCGATGCAGACTCGGTGGTGGACCGCTCCAAGCGGTCGTTTTTACGCGCGGCAGGATTGCTCGTAGCGGGCCAACTGCTCCCCCAAGCGCGCGCGGGTAAGAGTTCGCTGGCGGAGGCGGGTTCGGGCCAGAAGGTCGTCGTCGCGATCATTGGTGGGGTGCGCCGCGCGGAGACTTTTTCGCCCGAGGGGCTGGAGAACATCCCGCACCTCGCGCAAGACCTGCTCCCCAAGGCCCTCTTTTACGACCGCCTGCGCAACGAGGGCGTGACCGCGCATTTCAACGCCACCGCCAGCATCCTGACCGGCAACTGGCAACGCGTGGACGATTGGGGAAAGCTGCCTCCCACCACTCCGACCATCTTCGAGCATTTCCGCAAGCAGCTCCGGGTCCCGCGGAGTGAGACTTGGGTGGTGGCCAGCAACAAAGCCCTCACCAGCCTGATTGGCGCCAGTTCGGCCTCGGATTATGGCCCCGAGTATGGCGCCAACGTGGTGTTTCCCAAGCAACTGATGATCGCTGCCGCCGCTGACGCCCTGCGCGGAGGACGAACCGGCAATATGGCGGATCGCGCTAAGGTGGAAGCGGAGTTCGAAAGCACGCTGGAAGGTAGCAACTACGAAGGCTTGGGCTGGACGGTGTTCGATGCCGCCGACCGACTGGATCCGCGCGTGCGCAGCACGATCAAGGAAGCCATCGCCAGCTTTGTGCGCGGCGTCCCCACTTCCGGCGACGAGCTCACCTTCCTGGTCAGCCGCGAGGTCATGCGCAAGTTTTCGCCGCGTTTGCTGGTGGTCATCTTTTCGGACGTGGAAGTGGCGCACTTCGGCTCCTATGCCCTGCATCTCGGGGGCATCCGAACGGCCGACCGGCTGGCCTACCAACTCTGGCAGGAAGTGGAAGCGAACCCCGAATACCGGGGGAAGACCACGATGCTGATCCTCCCGGAGTTCGGACGCGATCCGGACGGGTCCACGACGAACGGCTTCTTCAATCACCGCGCGAACGAAGAGTCGACCCGGACCACCTGGATGATGGCTCTGGGAGCGGCGGTCAACCGGCCGCAGGTCATCGAGCGCCCCGTCCGACACATCGATCTGGGCCCCACGCTCGCGGGCCTGCTGGGCTGTTCGCCCATGGAGGCCCTAGGCACACGGCTCGTCGAGTTACAGGTTTAGCCGGTTGCGGAGCGGCTAGGAAGTTGTCATGCGGTTCGAGGAGAAATTGCCGGAGGAAGTTCGGGAGGCGCTGAGCAAAGGCCTGCTCAAACGCGTGCCGCCGACCTTCCTTCCCTTCATCAATCAGCACCTCCGCGAGTGGGATTACCTGTTTCCTTACGAGCGGCAGTCGGTCCTGCGGTTTCTCGTTTATCTGGCAGGCCTGAGCGAGGAGGAATGCGCCAGGCTCTTCCGGGACGTGGTGCAGCTCGAAGAACGTATGGGGGTGCGCCACTGGCCGTTCTCGACCAGCGAGCAGACGATCCAGAACGCCTCGCTGCTTGCCCGCTCGCCGTACTATCAGGAATGGCGGCGAGCCGTCCAGAAGGTCTTCGATGCGGTCGATGAGCACGCGCGGAGCACCAACGCCGCCGGCGGCTCATCAGGAAATCGGCTGGTACTGCTGGTCATCCCTCGGCCGCTTCCCCTCAATGCGGCAAAAGTCTGGCACAAGTGGCAGGGAATTGGCCGGCCGGTGAAACTCGATCTCACCTTATCGAGCGAGACCGCGAGCCCATCGCAAGCCCTTTTGGGAGGCATCACCAGCGCCGCCGGGGGGCTGCTGGATGACGCCTTGCGGCGCGCGGACGCCCCCTCCGCAGACACTTGGGTTTTGGACGCAGGAAGCAGCCTGGTCGATTACCTGCTGAACCGGCCCCCTTCCGGCGCCCACGCATCGAGCGGGGCGCCAGCTATCCTGCTAGGCTATGGCCGGCTGGCCCCCTTTCGGGAGAGCTTTTCGCACGAAATGAATACCATGCGCAAGGACCTTGCCGACGCCGACGCCGTGTACGATCATCTGCGCAAGGTCGACGTCACACCGTGGTGTCCGCCGGAAGTGGCCCCGGAACCTCGGACGCGGGAATTCCTGCGCTCGCTTTATCTCAGCGGGAATGGCGCCCTGATCTATGGCAACTCTTTCGTGGAGTGGGCGGCCTCGGAAGCGTTGCGTCGCGCTCGACCTCGCTTTCTCGCGGCGCATTTCGGCGTGCGCAGCAAGCCTAAGCCCTTCACGGGCGTGGTGCTGTTTGAAAACGCCGACAAGCTGAATCCCCTCCCGGCCGTCGACGACTTGCCGGGGAGCGCGGCCGATGCTGAGATGCTGGCGCTGTACGTGTGGCTGGCCGCCACCCGGAACGAGGAATACCTGCGCTCGACAGTCTGCCTCTGCCTGGCCGAAAGCCTTTCCGAAGCCTACGTGGTCGCCCCTGTGGAATTCGCCCTGGGGCGCGAAACGGCGCCGGTGCCGCTCGACCGGCTCGCCGCCAGCCTTCGCGAGTGGATAGCGTGAAGAATTGACGATTGATGATTGAAGATTGAAGAAAAATGACCTGCGAGGCAACTGTTCAACGCCCAGTAGTGAATCGCCAATCGTCAGTCAGCAGTTGTCAATCGACAATCGTCAATCATCAATCTTCAATTCAGGGCCCGCCCTTCCTCGAATAGACAAACTGCTGAATCTCCGACCGCTCCTTGTCGACCTCCGCGAGGTGCTGCTCGTAGAGCTGCTTGTGGAGCTGAAATTCCTTGTCCGCGAGATCCTTATTCCCCAGGCGGCTATAAGCCTGGCCCAATCGGAAGTGCGCGTCGGGGAGATGCGGGGAGAGCTTCAGCGCCTGCTGGTATTCGGGCACCGCCTCGGCATATTGGTGCCGCTGGGAGTAAAGGTTCGCAAGCTGGAGATGGCCCTCCGCGGACGAAGGGTCAAGCGCCACCGCTTTCTTCAACAGAGATTGCACTTGATCTAGGTACGCGTGGGAAGTCTCCGTCCGCCGGCCCTTCCAAAGGCTCAGGGCATAATAAACCGTAGCCCGCGCATCGCGCGGCCGCAGCTCCGCATAACGGCGGAAGCGCTCGACCACCGCATCGGCCTGGCTCGGGGCCCGATCATACGCTTTGCTTAAGAAATAGTAGGCGCGCGTGTCGGAAGGGTCCAGGTCAACGCCACGCAGCAGGGATTTGACGGCCTCGTCGTATTTGCCCAGCAGATCAAAAGCCAGACCGAGTCCGAGGGCCAGCCGCGGTGATTGGGGATAACGCTTCACGCCTTCCGAGAAGACCTCGATGGCGGGATTCGGGGTTTGGTGGACCAGCAGCTCGCTCCCCCAGTCAAAGAGGTTCGCTTCGCTCGGCTCCATGTGCGCCGCCCGCTCGTATTCATTGACGGCGGCCACATAATTCCCCGCCTTCTCTTCCACCCCAGCGAGCAGGTTGTGCAACTCGCCGGTGTCTTTCTGTTTCAGAAGCTCCTGAATCTGCCGCCGGGCCTCCGGCAAACGGCCGGTTTCCTCATAGGCGAGCGCCAGATCGTAGCCGTTATCGTAGGACGCGGGATTAGCGCTCTGGGCCTTTTCGAGATACGGGATGGCCGCGGCAATTCTTCCCGTCCGCAAGTAGAAAGCGCCCAGATTGCGATTAGCATCGAAGCTTGCCGGCGCGAGTTCGACGGCCTTTTGGAATTCCTTTTCGGCCAAGGCCGGCTTTCCCCGCCGCGCCAGGTTCGTGGCCAAGTTGTTCCGAGCCTCGGCAGACTCCGGGCGCAGACGGACGGCCTGCTCGAGGTGAGTTGTGGCCTTCTCCTCCTGGCCTTCGGCCGAGTACACCAGCCCCAACAGTTCCTGAACTTCAAAGCTCTTGGGCAACGCTTTGGCCAGGGCTTCAAGCTCTTGCTGCGCGGCGGCATACTTGCCGGAATTGAAATGAGCCTGTGCGGACTGGAACTTCCCCTCGAGCGCCTTGCCACCCTCCGCGTCGGCCTGACTCGCCGCGCGCGACGGGGCGAGCGCGGCCAAGAGAAGCAAAACGGCTACCGGCCAGCGATGGGCGAACATAGCGCCCTTATCTTAGCAGGTTTGTAGGCGCACCCTGACCCCTCGGGGCGTCCGTACACTGTCTAAATGAAAAAGGGCGCCCCGGTGGACTGGGGCGCCCTAGTTGGTGGCTCTTGAGTGTTCCTAGAAGTAAAGCTTCAGAGCAAATTGAATCTGACGCGCATCCTGCGTGGGGAAACGCGTAGCGCCGCTCTTCCCGAAGTTCTTGTCTAGGTAGTTGCCGGCGCCCGGAATGGCAACAACGCCGTTTCCGCCAAGGTTCGGCGGCATGAACGTCGGGTGGTTGAGGATGTTGAAGAATTCACTCCGGAACTGCATCCGGAACCGCTCGCTGATCTGGAAGTCCTTGAACAGCGAGTAGTCCAGCCGAGTGATGCCCGGAGCGCGGACCTGGGTAGGTGCGCCGCCCAAGCGGCCAAGACCCGTTGTGGGGATACAACCCGCGGGCCCGCCAGTATCGGGGTTACAGGGCTGAGTGAAGGCGGCGGAGTTCCACATTCCGTCAGGTGCTTCCTTGCCGGTATAACGCGTCCCGGGAAGGAGGAGCGCGGTGCAGTTCAAGCCGTTGGTTGGGTTAGTGTTGCAGTTAATGGTGGCAGGTTGACCGCCCTCCGCGGTTAGGATCCACTGCATGCTCCAGCCGCCGAGAACGTGCTTCTCAACTCCCGTGGCGTTGGGGAGGTAGTGCCTGCCCGGACCGACGGGAAGCTCGTATCCACCGCTGATGTGCACGACATTGCGGATATCGAAGTTCGCGTCGCGGTAATCGTACTGGATTCCGCAGTCGGCCACGTCAGGGCAGCGATACTGTTCCCCAACCCCACCATTCAGGAGGTCGCCGGCATCGCTCCGGGTCCTTGAAAACGTGTCATTCGCCAGGAAGTACAAACCCTTCGCGAAGTGCCTTTCGACCGACAGCTGGAGGCTGTGGTAGTAACTGGATCCCTCCGTCGCCGCGTAGCTGTTGCCCTGACCGAAGTCGGGATAGGGCATGTAGGGCTTCTTGTCAGCGGACGGCGCGATGACTTGGGTCACGTTATTGGTGCCGGGGAACACTTCGATGTGGCGAGCGCTGTTCCCGACATAACCCAGCGAGACCGTGGTGGAGGGCAACAGTTCGTACTGGAATGTCAGGTTCCAGCCCTGCGTGTAGGGAGTCTGGTAGTTGTATTGAATGCCTCGCAGGGTCAGGCCGGACGCCCCGACTAGGTCCGACTGGAGCGGTGTGCAGGAGAAGCCGGCCTCAAAGGTGTAGTTATTGGCGCAGTTGGTGCCGGCAAAGGTCGAATACGAGGCGGCGTTAATCGGGTTTTGGTCCCCGTTATTGTTGAAGGAGAAACCGAACTGGAACGGGTAGTTTTCGCCGATATTAGGCGAATACCCGCGGTTCTCAAACCCGTTGTAGAACAGGCCGAATCCGCCGCGCATCACCAGTTTCGGCGTCCATTGGTAAGCGAATCCAAATCGCGGCCCGAAATTGCCCTTTTGCGAGACGCCCAAGCCCTGGTTGGTCGTGTAGACGATGGCGATGTTGTCCTTCGCCGTCAATTCGTAGAAGCTCGGGGAAAGGACGTCCTTCCGGTTGGCGGGAATCAAGTACTGGGCGGAGCCGCCAAGGGTGGCGGGAACGAAGTTGGCCTGGCCGCCGAAGTGCTCAAAGGTCTGGCCAAAATACTCCCAGCGGAGTCCCAGGTTCAAGGTCAGTTTAGAACTCACCTTCCAATCGTCTTCGAAGTAACCGCCCCAGTAGTTCTTGCCGTCATCCGTCATGGCGATATTGGACAAGAAGACTTGATTCGATCCGCCCACATTGGGCATGCAATTGGGAACTGAGGCAGGACATACCGACGCGGGTGTCAAAAGAAAATTTGCTCGCCCCGCGTTCTCGGAGTTTCCCCCTGGCATCCGGGTGTAGACCCCATCATAGTTGAACTGGCCGTGCGACCAGGGTGGTTGCAGGGTAGAGTACTTGACCCGCTGGTATTCGATCCCCGCCTTGAAGGTGTGCTTGCCGTAACTCTTGGTGAAGTTGTCCGTCACCTGGTTCGTCTGCGTCACCTCATCCGAAGGCAGGAAGGCGTTGCTCCCCAGGGTGCTCAGACCATTGATTCCGAAGGCGGGAAGGCCGCCGTTAAGGGTGACCTGGGGAACGTCCTTAATCCCGTACTGAGCGGGAAGCCCCAATTCGGAGGGAACAGGTCCGGTGCGCGAAGTGCCGATGCGATTGACCCCAATCCGCGCCTCATTCACCGTGGTCGGCGACAGCGTGCGGGTCCAGGACAAGGCGCCCAGGATGGTATTTGCTGTCTGAATGCCCTGCTGGAAAGCCCCGCCGTCGGCAATGCCGGCGAAGGGACCCGGGATGAACTGGGGATCGTCAACATAACTGACCGTAACGAAGATCTGGTCTTTGTCCCCCCTATTGATGTCAACCCGCGCGTCGAAGGCGTTGCGGTGCTCGTTCAGCATGGGCGAGCTCGTATAGTTGCTGAAGAGCTTCGAGTTGTTCGGCGCGGG
The DNA here is from genome assembly GCA_020072655.1 of Terriglobia bacterium. GTDB lineage: Bacteria > Acidobacteriota > Terriglobia > UBA7540 > UBA7540 > JAIQGB01. Next base: position 32,827 of record JAIQGH010000016.1, read on the forward strand.
GTAAAGATTCAGAAGCTTGACCGCGTTGGCATCGATCTGACCGGCCGGGAGGTGATTGAGGAGAGCCAGCCACGGCGCGGTGTTAAAGTTCGTAACGCCGGTTATGGTCTGTGGTGTCGCAAAGATGGGATCGCGAACAAAGCCCGATTTCGTCGGAGTAAGGCCCGTGGCCGGGTCCGGCACACCTACCGTGACCGCTCGGGTGGTCGCAGGATCGAAAATAGTTCCGTACGGGGTCGTCCGACCGAGGATGTCCGTGTCCGGACTGTTGCCGGGTTGTCCCGAGATCAGGTCCGACAAATCGGCGTAATTACTGGCGCGCTCAGCGGCGGTTGGAACACTGGAGGTGAACACCGTACCCTGCCGCCGGCGCAGGCCTTCGTAATCGGCGAAGAAGAAGGCCTTGTTCTTGATGATCGGACCGCCGATGGCAGCTCCGAACTGGTTCTGCCGGTATGCACCCTTTTTGACACCCCCGGTGACTTCAAACCAGTCCGCGGCGTCGACCTTGTCGTTGCGGAGGAACTCCCAGACGGTGCCATGAATGCTGTTCGTCCCGGACTTGATCGTGGCGTTGAGGATGGCCCCGCCGGCGCGTCCGAACTGCGCGCTGTAATTAGTGGACTGCACCTTGAACTCGTTGATGGCATCCACCGGCGGAAGGACCACGAAGTTCGTGCCGTTCAAGAAGTCCACGGTGTTCGAGTTGTTGTCAATGCCGTTCAGCAAATAGTTGTTTTGAGCGGGCCTCATGCCGTTGGCCGAAAAAGCGCCGCTTTGAGCATTGCCGCGCGTGTCGGCTTCCGGCGTGTTGACCCCGGCGGAAAGTTGGGCCAGGAAGGTGAAATTCCTGCCGTTCAAGGGCAAGTCATTCACCTGCCGCGAGCCGACCACTTGACCCACCGAAGCGTTCTGGGTCTGCAAGGCCGGAGGCGCGGCGGTCACCTCAATCGTTTGGGTCACCATGCCCGGCTTGAGGGTGAGGTCCACCACGAGTTGCTGCTGAATGCTCAGCGTGATGTGGGATTGAAGAGCCTTGGCGAACCCCGCGGCTTCGACGCTCACCGCGTAAGCCCCGATTTTGACCGGCGTGAAGATGTAACTGCCGTCGGCGCCCGTCGTCGTGGTAATGGCCAGGTTGGTCCCTTCATTCGTCAGGGTCACCTTGGCATTGGGAATCACTGCCCCGGATTGGTCCTTGATCGTCCCCTGAATCGAGCCCGTGTCCGCCTGGGCGTAAAGGCTCACACAGGTGAGGAGAGTGAGAGCAGGGACTGCCAGGGCCAAGAAGAGATAGCGCAGGAAAAAACTGCGTCTTGGCATCGATTCATCCTCCTTTCCTCCAGCGCATAGGAACGCCGCTGGAGGGGTCTGCGAAGTGATGGGGTGAAGTTCAGCCTGCGGGGCCCGGAAGTAAGTCTGGGCGCTCGATCGTCTCTCCTCGGGCCGCTGCTGGCACATCGTTAAATAACCGCAATGTGAACCGAGGGGCGGTTTTGCCTCAGGGACTCCTGAATGGGTTACAACCGCTCTTCTACTCGATTCTTGCTGGCCCTATACCCGACGAAAGACAAATGCACCTTAAGCGGTTAACTTTGTACCAGGTCAGAAAGGGCTTGTCAAGTTCTTTTTGACGTTTTTTCCTAGATTTTTTACGGCCTGGTATTGACTAAAAATAGAGGTCAGTAGTATTTTCAGATTACCTCGTCGCGGTCGTTTCGAGAGGTTCTGAGTTCGACCATGGCTCTGACCATCCGGGATGTGGCTCGTGAAGCCAACGTCTCCACGGCCACTGTATCTCACGCGCTCAACCGAACCGGCCAAGTGAGCCGCGCGACGCGCCGGCAAGTCCTCTCGGTGGTGCGCCGCCTCGGGTACTTCCCCAACGCCCACGCGCGCAACCTGGCGTGGCGAAACAGCCGCACGCTAGGCATGATCGTCTCCGACATCGAGAACCCTTTTTTCCCGGAGGTCATCAAGAGTTTCGAGACGCGCGCCCGCCAACTGGGCTACGAAGTCATCCTGAGCGACACGAACTATGACCCGGGCCTCATGCGCCGCGCGACGGAAAAGATGCTCGAGCACCACGTCCGCGGCGTGGCGGTGATGACTTCCGAAGCCAACCTCCAACTGATTGAGGAAATCGCCCGGCGCCGGATCGCGGTCACGTTCCTCGACCTGGGGCCCGTGCAGCGATACGTCAGCAACCTCCGCGTCGACTATTTCTCGGGCATTCAGCAAGTCGTCAGCCACCTGTTTGATCTGGGCCATCGGCGAATGGTTTTTGCCGGCGAACGCCCGGGCTTGAAGTCGAACATTGCGCGCCGCGAAGCCTTTATCGAGTGCATGAAAGCTCGGGGCCTGGACCCTGGCCCCACCGTGCAGGGCGACTTGCGTTTTGAAGGCGGCGTGGCGGCGGGACTCGCCATCTTGGAGCTGAAGCCCCTGCCCACCGCCGTCGTGGCGGTCAATGACCTGACGGCTGTGGGTCTGATCAAAGCCTTCACCCAGGCCGGCCTGCGCGTGCCGGAGGAAATTTCCGTGACCGGCTTCGACAAGACGCACTTGGCGGACTACAGCACTCCTTCCATCACCACCGTGGACATCCACCGCGACTGGTTGGGGCGCATGGCGGCCGACGCGCTCCACGAGTTGTCGACCGCCAGTGAGCCCCAAGGCAAGGAATACACCATCCCCGCGGAACTGGTCGTCAAAGCCTCCACGGGCCCTGCCTTGTCCCGGCCCAGTGGCGAGACCAGTCCCGACCCGGTCGCCGCAGAGCTGCGGCTCGGCACGTGAAAACCTTGCCCCCCGGAACCCCACGCGGATTGCCGATTCGTGATTGCTGATTGACGATTGAGAATTGACCCGCTTGTCAGCCTTTAACTTTCAATCGACAATCGTCAATCTTCGATCGTCAATTAAGGTGACTGATCGGCGAGGGCCAAGGCGATTTCGAGGAATTGCTGCCGGGCTTGCGGGGCAAGCTCTGGGGCTTTCCCGGGCGCGGGGTTCTCCGACGCGGCGGAAAGCGCTTGCTCGATCCGCTGGACATCGAGCCCGCCGCGCGGCCGCCCTTGCCGAAAGCGCTCCAAGGTTTCCCGCGCCTTGGCGATTTGCCCGGTCTGGTAATAGAGCACGCCAAGCGCCGAATAGCTTCCCGGCCATTCCGGCAGCAGATCGACCGACTTGCGGAGATACTGCTCGGCTTGCTCGGTGTTCCCTTCCGTCACCGACAAGACCCCCATGCCCCACAGGAGCTCCCCAGCGTTAGGAGTACGGTCGAGTCCTTGTTCGAGCGCCTCGCGCGCGCCCGAGGTGTTGCCAGCGCGGAGGTAGACGAGCGCCAGAGAAAGGTAGGTCTGGTCCTGATCGGGATTTTCAGCGATGGCTTGGCGCAACAGCTTGACAGCCTCTTCGGTTTGGTTGAGGTGAGCGTGAATATCGGCGCGCAGGGCCAAATAGCTGGCGTCCTTTTGCCCCTGGGGTGAGACACGTTGCGCCGCCGCGAGTGCGCGCGCATAATCGCGCTTCCGGAAATAGGCACCGGCGAGGTCGTACCACGCATCGTCCGAATCCGGGTTGGATTGGAGAGCCTGCTCGAAACGTGCAATGGCCTCCGGATAAAGGCGGTAACGCGCCAGCAGCACTCCCACCCCTACCATCGTGCGGAAGTCGCCCCGGCTCAACTGGTCGAGCTGGGCGATCGCCTGCTTGGCCTCCTCGGCCCGCCCCAGCTTGAGGTAGGTTTCGGCCAGAAGATAGAGGCTCTGCGGCTGGCCCGGATGGACCTTCACTTCCTGGAGCAACTGCTCGAGGTCAATCTCGGTCTTCTGTTGGGGAGGAAGGTTGGCCCGCTGGTCCAGACTGTCGTAGAGGTGCTGAAAGGGGTAGGGTGAAGGGGCGGCGTCTTTGGAAAGGGTTTGGAAGATTTTCAGATCCCTTTCCGCCGCTTCCGCTTGGCCAAGGTTCCGCTCGGCCGTGGCCAGCCGGTAGTAAACCGGCCCCGGGTGAGGATTCAACTGCGCGCACTTGCGCAACAGGGGCACGGCCGCCGCGAATTCTCTTTGGTGCATCTTCAAGTTGCCCAATTCGAGCAGGGCCTCGTAATAATTCGGGTCGACCTCCAGCGCTTGCCGAAGCCATTTCTCCCCGGCGTCGTAGTGTCCTTGTCGGCTCTCGATGTAGCCCATGTTGAACAGGCAGGAAGGGTCGCGAGGATCGGCTTCGAGCCCTTGCTGGAAATACTTCTGCGCTTCGTCAAACCGTCCCAAGTGGCGGTAGCAGAGACCCATGAACGCGTGCGAGCGCGCGGAGGGGTCGACCTGTAAGAGCGTCTGGAAGGTCTCTTTCGCCTTATCGATCTTCCCCATCATGAAGTAGCATTCGCCGAGCGCCGCGAGCAGGTTCGGGCGCCGGGGATCAATCCTGACTCCCTCCTCCAGCAACGGCGTAGCGTCTTCGAAAAACGACTGCTTCATGCTGAGGCGGGCCATGAAGAAGATCACGTCCGTATTGCGCGGCGCCAGCTTGTGCGCTTTGACGAGGAGCTCGAGGGCATCGAGGTCGCTGCCTCCGTTCGAGTAGGCTTGCGCCAGCAGATAGAGCGTCTCCGGCGAGTCCGGGGAAACCTTCAGCGCTCGGTCCAAAACTACTTTGGCCTTCTCGTTGTCCCCGCTTTTGAGGTAGGCCTGACCGAGATTGTGAAGAATCTCGACGGTACCGGGTTGGAGCGCGTCCGCGGTCTCGAACTCGTGGATAGCGTCGCGGTACTGCCGTTGCCCGGCGAGCAGAACGCCCAAGGTGAAATGCGTGCGCACGTCGCTCCGGGCCTGTTCTGAAAGCGACTTCGCAACCTCGATGGCCTTCGCCTTCTGGCCGGTGGCGAAGTAGGCCTGCGCGAGGTTGAAGAGCGCTTCGGGACTCGGCGGCTGCACCCGGCTGAAATAGCCGATGGCGCTCTGGGCGTCCTTCCGGGCCAGCAGCAGCGAGCCCAAGTTGTAATTGGCGTCGCGATCGCGCGGGTGGTACCGGAGCGTGGCGCGAAATTCCTTTTCCGCCAGATCGACATTCTTCCGGGCAAAATAGAGGCTGCCCAGACCGTTGTGCGCCGGCGCGAACCGCGGGTCGATCGCGAGCGCGCGCTGGAAGGCCGCCAAGGCCTGGTCAAAATCGCCCTTCTGCGCGTAGATGGCCCCGAGGAGGGCAAGGCCTCGCACACTCTTCGGGGCGCTCTGCAGGCCCGCTTCGACCGCCGCCCGGGCCCCATCCACGTTCCCCTGCCGCAGCCATTGTTGAGCTTCTTCAAAGTGTCGCGCCGCTTCAGAGGCCGGGCGAGCCGTGCCGCCACGCGCGGTTTGGGGGGCGCTGGCCGACTGCGCGGACCCACTGGCGACTGTCGGGATGAGCAACGCCGCGACGAGCAAGAACCTCAGTCCGAGAGTCGGTGGCGCCTTGACAGTCCCCGCTGTCGCGCGAATCTCTTGTTCCACCGACGTGATCTGGCTAAGCAATGGGCGCCTATTCAGGGGGGTGCGTGGAGGCAATCAGTTCCTTCATGGGACGCTCCCGCTGACGAGGGGCAAAGCCCGCCCGCAGCGCCACGGGTTGATGAGCGCGCCGGAGCGCCCCGCGCCAGGCTCGTTCTCCTGACCTAGCGGTGCGGCTTGCGGACCTGCATCGGATTCAATGCCGTCCCTGACCTAAGAAATCCCCCCGTGATGCACCCACCCGCTTCGGCCAGAATTATAGCACGCGGTCACGGCCGAGCCGCCGGCGCTGGACCTCCAATGAATCTCCAGAGCTGTTCCCTGCCGTCCGGAAGGCCGCCAGCCATGAGACCCGCCGCGCATCCTTCCTCGCAGGGCCTAAGGGCTCGCCTGCGCGAGCAAGCTCCGTGCTTCGGCGTGGTCAGGGTGCCGCGCGAGCAGCTCCTTGAGGATCTCGCGGGCCCGAGCTTTCTCTCCTTGCGCCAAGTACAGCCGCGCCAGATTCAGGTACGGCTGGTCGAAATCCGGCGTCACACGCAGGGCTTTCTGGAACTCCACTTGGGCCTCGGCCGTCCGTCCCTGGCGCAAAAAGAGCACGCCGAGGTTGTTGAGCGCCTCCGGGTAGTCCGGGCGCAGCTCCAGGGCGCGCTGCCAATACTGGAGCGCCCGGTCCGTTTCGTTCAATTGCGCGTAAAGCATGCCGACTCCGTAATTCACCTCCGGGTCGTCGGGAGCCAGGGCGACGGCGCGCTCCAAAGCCTGCTTGGCCTCGCTGAAGCGCTGCTCGCGGCGATAGACGTTTCCCAGATTGAAGAGCGCCAGAGCGTAATCGGGCCGCTGGTCAATCGCCTGCTTAAAGCAGCGGATGGCTTCGCGCGTATCGCCCGCCTGCGCCGCGAGCAAGCCGAGATTGTTGAGGGCATCGGGATAATCGCGGCGCAGCGCCAGCGCGCGCTCGAGGTGCCGGCGGGCTTCCTCAGGCTTCCCTTGCTTGAGATAAAGCGTCCCCAGATTGTAATGCGCCTCAGCGTAATCGGGATCGGTCTCGAGCGCCAGGGTGAATTCCCGGATCGCCTGATCGTAGTACCCCGCCTGCGAGAAGGCCGCGCCGTAGGTGAACACATTGCGCCGAAATTCGCCCAAGTAGAGCGTCCCCGGAAAGGGCAGCGCCAAGCGCGCCCGGTCGTCGTCGGTGTGCGGGATGCGCTCCCGGTCAGCCTGCAAGCGCTCGGCGTCGACGGCTCCCTGATAGACCTTCACAACGAAGCCTTTCGCGTCGATCAGGAAGGTCGTGGGCAGACCGAGATTGCGTCGCCGGTCAAACAGGAAGTGGTAAACCAGATTGTAGATCCCGGCCACGTCGTCATCGGCCAGCAGGATGGGCAGCCGCAGCGAATTCGCGGCAGCGAAGGCCCGAACCTTCGCCGCTTCTTCCGGCTTATCGAGATTGATGGCCAGCACCTTCAGCGCCCCCGGCTTCCTCAACGTCGGGGAGCGGTCGAGCGTCTTCAGGGTCTCGACGCTGGGCGGACTCGCGGTGGCCCAGAAGTTCAGAGCCACCTCTTGACCTCGCAAACTTGCCAGATGGTGCCTCTGCCCGGTGAGATCCGGCAGCTCGAAATCCGGAGCCAGGATGGGATCGATGAGCCAAGTCTCGCAAGTGGCCGGCGGTGGCACAGCGGCCGGGGGAGCGGGAATCGCCGCGAGAGGTTGGTGCGGACGAAACGCCACCGCCCGGAACTGGTCCGCGCCTTCTTCAATCTCGATGCGGTGATTCGCAGGCAGCGCTTCAAAAGTTCCTTCGTGTGCTCAGAGGGGAAGCCCGTGCCGGCTTGCAGGATTTTCGTTTGCCGCCCCTCCGCCGTCTCCAGAATGACAACGGCGCCGACCGCATCCCGGTTGCTCGCCGTGCCGCGCAGCCGAAGGGCGAGAGAGTTGCCAAGCTCGGCCACCTCCGAGCGCAGGATGCGCAATTGCGGTCCGGTGCGATTCTTCAGGGCCACCTCCAGCCGCCCGTCGTGATCAAAATCGGCGAGGGCAAAGGCCCGGCTGTCATCGGCGAAATCCAGGCCCGTCACGCCAGAGATATTCGAGAAGGTGCCGTCCCCGTTGTTGTAGAAGGAAACGTTGCGGAGATATCCCGCCCAGGTGCCGTCGGAGCGAATCAGCTCATTGATGGCGTTCCAGCCGAGCTCGTAAGGGAGCGTAGGATGAGCGTCCGCCGGAGACTGCGAAACCACCTGTTGCCAGAAGAAGCTTTCCAGATCGTCGCGGCTGGGGCCGGAGATCATCCCGTTGGCGATGTACAGGTGCGAGCGTCCGTTATGGGCGAAGTCCCAGGCGTGACAGGACCAGGACCACCCCGCCTTCTCGATTCCGGCCGCGGCGCTGCGATCCTCGAAGCGGCCGTTGCCGAGGTTGTGGAAGAGTGAATTCCCTTTGGCGTGGTGGCGGAAGTGCGCCCGCACGTCGGCGGGCAGGCGGTCCAGAAAACTCCTCTGCGACGTCAACCGCATGCCGGAGGCTTCCCACATGTCCGAAACGTAGAGGTCGAAGTTCTGGTCATTGTCGTAATCGAACCAGCAGGAACTCATTCCCGGCCCGACATCCACGACGCCGGCTTCCTCGGCGATATCGGTGAAAGTCCCGTTGCGGTTGTTGTGATAGAGATTTTTCCGCCCGAAGTCGTTCACCACGTACAGGTCCGGCCAGCCATCGTTGTCGAAGTCGCACCAGTTGCAGTCGAAGCTGAAGCGGTCGTTATTTTCATTGAGACCGGCCGCCGCCGTCACATCCCGGAAGGTGGCGTCGCCCTCGTTGTGGAAGAGGAAATTGGGTGGGCCGTTCCGCGCGTCGTAGTAGGGGACCGGGAAGTGGTATTGCTCGAGCCCCTTGTAGTAACTGTACAAGCAGAAGTAGATGTCCAGGCGCCCATCGCGATCATAATCGCCTAAGGCCGCGCCCGTGAAGGTCCCCTGCGGCGGCTGCGCGAAGCGAAAGGCCTCGGGCTTCAGCCGGAACTTCCCGTCCCCCTGGTTGAGGAAGAGCAGAGGGCCATTGGCGGTAACCACCACGAGGTCCTGATGACCGTTGTTGTTGATGTCCGCGAAGAGCGCGCAAGGAGTATTGTCCAGGACGCCCACGCCAGCCGCTTCCGTGACGTCCTCGAACGTCCCGTCGCCGCGGTTGCGGTAAAGCCGGTTGGGGAGCCCCGACGGCTGGCAGATGTACAGATCATCAAAGCCATCGTTGTCGTAATCACCGGCAGCGATGCCGTTGTTGCCGTAGATGTCGATGCCGGTCGCCGCATCGAGCACCGTTCGCCAAAAATCCGTCCCGGGCAGCAGTTGCGCGCGGTAGGAAGAGACATCCTTCAGAGCGGCCGAAGTGATGTCCACAAATATCGGTTGAGAGGAGAGGCTCTGGGTCTCCGAAAGGGGCTCCCACGTTCTGGCCAGCAATCTTCCCTCGGGGCCTTGTTCCCATTCGATCTGCCACAGCCCAATTCGCTGCAAGCGGTCGAGGCCCGCACCCGTGCCTACGAGCGTGTAGCGAACCTGGGTGGTGGTACGGAGCGGAGAAGAGGAAGTGATCTCCAAGTCCGCCACCTTGAACTCGGCAACGAGCAGCTCTGAGATCAAGACAAGGGAAGAACGGAACTCTTCAAGAAACGCCTCCCGGCCGAGCGAGAGTTCGGAAGAAAAACTCGCGCGCTGCACTTTGACAATCGAAGAGTCGGGGATTTCGTGGAGCGCCTGGGGGCGAGGCGATGCCGCCGCGAGTTGTGGCGAAAGCAGTGCCGCGAGACCACGCAAATCATCCTTGTTCTTGCCCAGCGCGTCCGCCCACTGGGCGAACCGCCTTTCGATCTCACGGCCGTACTTCTCGCTGGGATAGTCGTCCTCCTTTTGCCGGGCCTTGCGAATCAGCTCCTCAAGGGGGGACCGTGTCCGATAGTGAGGAAGAATTCGGTAATCAGTGAATAGAGAAGCGGCAGCCGTCGTGGCTGCCGTCTCCTCAGCGAACAGCAAAGCTGATTTCCCGACGAACGATGCGGGGAGAAGCAGTGTGGAGGCGTAGCCGCAGGCGCCCAAGAAATCCCGCCGCGTCAACGCGCCTTTGACTCGCCGTCGAGGGGTTCTCATCAGTCCCTACGACCCGTTGTTCGCCGTCAGCCTGATCCGGCAGAACGCAGAGCTCCGCTCTGCGCCAGCCAGCGCCGTCGAACGCTCTAACCTAGCAACAAGGTCGGGCGCGGTCAAGAAAGGCTGGAGAATCGCCAGGACGCAGAGCAACACTCTGCGCCCGCCGCTGGTGAGCGGGAGTCGAACCGCCAGCCGCGTCCTTACACGGTCGCGGCGGCGGTGGCGAGGCGGGATTCCTTCCAGAGCTGCAAATAAGGCTTCAGGTCGCGCCTCCTCATCGTGGACTTACCGGGGGTGGAGGCGGCCATGCAGACCCGTCGCTGAAAGCCTTCTCGGGGCAGGGATGCACCTCGACCATCAGCCCGTCGGCGCCGATGGCCACAGCGGCGCGGGCAAGCGCAGGCACCAAGCTGCGCTTGCCGGTGGCGTGGCTGGGATCGACGATCACCGGCAGGTGGGTCAACTCGTTCAGCACCGAGACAGCGGTGATGTCGCAGGTGTTGCGCGTCTCGGTTTCAAACGTCCGGATGCCGCGTTCGCAGAGCGTGACGTTGGGGTTGCCGTGCGCGGTGATGTACTCGGCGGACATCAGCAATTCCCTGATCGTCGAGCTCATGCCGCGCTTGAGCAGCACGGGCTTCGAGCACTTGCCGAGGGCCTTGAGCAGCGCGTAGTTCTGCATGTTGCGCGCGCCCACCTGCATGATGTCCGCATACTCGCAAACGCGCTCGACCTCGTGCTCGCTCATCACCTCCGTGACGATGGAGAGCCCCGTGGCCTCGCGCGCGCGGGCGAGCAGCCGCAGACCCTCCACCTCCAGCCCTTGGAAATCGTATGGCGACGTTCGTGGCTTGAAGGCGCCGCCGCGCAGGATGCGGGCGCCAGCGGCGGCCACCGCCTCCGCCGTCTCCATGATCTGTCTCTCGCTTTCCACGGAGCACGGCCCGGCGATGACGATGAATTCGTCGCCGCCCACCGTCGCGCCGTCCACGCGAATCTGCGTGCGCTCGCGCTTGAATTCACGGCTGACGAACTTGTAGGGCGCGGAGATGCGCACCGCGCTCTCGACGCCGGGCATCGCCTCGAGCGATTCCAGGCAGGGCGTGACATCGCCCACGCCTACCGCGCCGATCACCACCCGCTCTTCGCCTTGGATCGAATGTACCTTGAACCCGAACTCGCGGATGCGGTCGCAAACAGCTTCGATTTCTTCCTTGCTCGCTTTCTTGCGCATGGAGATGATCATGGCCGGCTCTCCTTGAAACAAAAAAGCCAGCCGCCTCCCTTGCGGTGAGTGGCTGGCTTAACCTTATTTCTGATTCCCGATTCAGGCCGACGCCACTCTACCGGCGGGAGCTAAAGCTCCAGTACCAGTAGCTAAACGAGCTGGCGTAGGCCCCTGACATAAGACGTGAAGTATACAGGAGAGAACTGCCCCAACGCAAGCGCCAAATCGTGCTTCAGCCCGGACCGGGCGGCGCGTCACAACAAAGGTCTTTCCGAAGACTGCTAGCAGGCAAGGTCGTTGCGGGTGAGCTTGAGATGATCCTGGGGGCCGAGGATGGTGAGGGCGATGCGGTCGGTCGAAAAGAACTCGCGGGCCACGGCTTGCACCTCATCGCTCGTGACGGAATCGACGCCGGAAGCGATCTCGTCGAGGGTGATGTGCCGCCCGAAATACATCTCCTGCCGGGCCACATTCGACATGCGGCTCATGGTGGACTCTAAGCTCAGCAGCAGGTTGCCTTTCAGGTAGTCCTTGGCGTGCTGGAGCTCCTCGGCGGTGAGCGGCGACTCCTTTAACCGGCACAGTTCCTCGACGATGAGCTGCACGACCTGCCGCGCGTTCTCCTTGGACGTCCCGGCGTAAACGCTCAGGCAGCCGGCGTCGCGGAAGGCGCTAAGGTTCGAGAACACCGAGTAGGCCAGGCCGCGCTTCTCGCGAATGTTCTGGAACAGCCGCGAGCTCATCCCGCCGCCCAGCACGCTGTTCATGACGTACGCCGCGTAGCGCCGCGCGTGCGTCTGGGGAAACGCCGGAGTCCCCAGGCAGATGTGCACCTGCTCGAGCTCCTTCTTCTTGCGGTACTTGATGTGGGGATTGGCGACAGGCGGAGGACTCATCTTGGTCGGCTTCACGGCGGGAAGGCTCCCGAATTCCTTAGTGGTCAGTTCCATCACGCGGGCGTGTTCGACGTGCCCCGCCGCGGCGACCAGCATGTTGCCCGGCGTGTAATGGCGATGGAAATAGCCGAGCAACCGGCCGCGCTCGAATTGGCCAACGCTTTGGCGCGTGCCGAGGATCGGCCGGCCCAGAGCGTGTCCGCGCCAGTAAGTCTGGGTGAAGATCTCGTGCACCAGGTCGTCGGGCGTATCCTCGACCATCTTGATCTCTTCCTGGATGACCCGGCGCTCCTTGGAAATATCTTCGGGCCGAAAGAGGGGATTCTTCAGGAGGTCACCGACAATGTCGAAGGCGCGCGGCAGGTGCTCGTCGAGAACCTTGATCGAGAAGCTGGTGCATTCCTTGGCGGTGAAGGCGTCGAGGTGGCCGCCGATCGAGTCCGCGGCGCGGGCGATCTCCTCCGCCGTGCGGCAGCGTGTCCCCTTGAAAAGCATGTGCTCGATGAAGTGCGTGACGCCGTTCTCCGCTTCCCGCTCCTCGCGCGAGCCGGTGCGCAGCCAAATGCCCACGGAGACGGAACGCACCGAAGGCATCGGCTCGGTGACGACCGTCAGCCCGTTGGGAAGGACGTCTTTGTGGACACCCACGTTCATCAGTTGTCGCGAACGGAATCGCGCCCCATGCGTGCTGCGTCTAGGTCTGTCAGGTGACTTCCCGCCCTCAATAACCTTTGTACCACAAGCCCACCCAAAAGACTACCACGCGAACGCGGCGGTGATGCGCGTCCGCCCTCGGCCTGATTGGTGAGCTGGGAGCAGAGGCCGCCGCGCGCAACCTCGGATAGGACTTGCGGAGACATACCGCCCGGCCTATACTTGGGCAATCGCCTTCGGGCCTGTAGCTCAGGTGGCTAGAGCGCACCCCTGATAAGGGTGAGGTCGGTAGTTCAACTCTACCCAGGCCCACCAACTGAATCAGTTAGTTAGCGGAAGCCCCTTCGCCCAGCTCTTGCACTTGGTTACCAATTTGGTGCACACCCGTTCGAAAATGTGGGTTCTGAGAGGGGCTTGAAGGAGAACCGATGACCCGGGCTTTAACTGAAGCGGAAATGAGAGGGAAGTTGCGCGCAGAATTCCCCGAGCACTTTAGGCACGCGTGGACTCTATTTGAACTGGCCCAAGGGGCTTTGGGTTCCTTCAAGGCAATCGCTGACACACCCTTCAAAAAGTCAATTGCGCTGATCGGCGGCAGGTCTTTCAAAGCGTACCATGCAATCCTGAACCTGTGTGAAATTGCGTACACCGAGGACGCGGGTGTGATCTTGAGGAGTCTATTCCAGCTACTGGTTATCACTCGCTGGTTGTCTATGGGGGATTCCGAAAAGAGGGCACGAAAATACTTGGGCTGGTTCTGGGTAGCGATGATGGGTGAACTGAAGCTGTACGAATCACGGATTGATCCGCGATTAGCCAGGGCGGCAAGAAACGGGTATGCAAATCACAAAGGTCTGTTTGAGTACATCGACAAAGACGGGAAGCAGAGAATGAGCAAGCAATGGTGCGAACCCGACGCTAGGAATTTGGAGCAAATGGCTAAGGAGGTGGACCTTACGACCCATTATGACGGTTTGTACCGCCCACTTTCGAGCGTGGAACACTCTGATGCTCTGGCGTACTCCGCTATGGTTTCGGAGATACTGACGACCCAAGACGGAGTCAGCCTTAACTTACACTCAGACATGTTCGTTCCCGCGCACGTCCGCAATGCTTTTCAGTACTTTGGTGAGATCTTCAATACGTGGAACCAGACGTTCGCTGTGCTAAAGGAAGATCACGTGAGACGTGTCCGCACAGAGGGAATTGACTTCTTCAAACAAGACATGAGTGAGAAACTGCCGACCGACTCCCCTGGAATCGCTTGATCCTCTCGCGGGTCAATTCACCGCGTGGCTATTGGCCGCCCCGGGGCACGCGGAGTTGACATCAACTGGGAATCGGGTTACAAACGTGTGTATCAGTTGAAAACCTCGAGAGACAGGCATGCGTCCTCCATCCTGGGAGAAGATAAGGACGCTACTCACGGGCCACAGGCCGGGCGGGGCTGGGGGGATCACGAGGCGTGATCAGCGCCACGCCTTCCAGGTGGCAGTGCTTTACCGTCAGACGGGCGGACTGTTCTGGTACAAAGGGACGACGGAGAATGCCAGCAACACGGGCATCCTGTTTCGCGGCGAGAAGTATATTCCGGTGGGTACTGCCATCGAGATGGCATTCACGTCGCCAGCACGAGCTGGCACGCGGAAAGCGGAGGGCGTTTTTTGCTGGGGCACAGTTGTTCGTACCGCGCCTCCTTCCGTACTCAATGCCCAGCCTGCTCTCGCCACGAAGATTCTGCGGTACCGCTCAAAGCCCCAGTTTCTTTCTAATTCTGATACACCCTTCGAGACAGCAGCCTAAGGCGACCTAGACTCCCAGGACTCTGAAACCAGCAAAACTGAAGACGACAGAACTTCCTCGCCACCACCCGAGTTTCGAATTTTGAAAAATCCGGCGAATGGAGTCTCAAGGTTTCAGGCAGGGGCAATGCGCCCAGCCGCCCCCCAGCCCGCTCGACCCTTTACGCGAGACCAGACTCTAGGCCGTCGTCGAGAACGGCCTGTCATCGCGTCAGGAGGCCCATAGGCGAGTCGCAACACCAGGGACAAGGGGGGTTTTTCCCCCCGTACTGTAACGTGGTTTGTCCCGCAACTACTCGGATAAGCCCTAATATGCTCTGAATGGCAGCTTAGGCGAGTTAGTATATTGACCCACCGAAAGGTGCATGAATACAGACCGAATCCCCATTACTGCCCACGGCTGCTATTATCGTTTCTAGAGCTGATAAGGGTGAGGTCGGTAGTTCGACTCTACCCAGGCCCACCAGGGGCGCCTTCTCATGCCCTTCTACCTCTATATCCTTCGCAGTGCCGCGACCGGAAGTGAGTAGCCTGTGCCGAAAAGCTCGGGCTGCCGAGGCCCCCGACTTCCTGGCAGTCGAGCCGCGGGCCTAGAAATCAGGTTCGCGCCGCCAGCTACACCCTGAGGAACCTCATGTTTTGTCGGGATTCTTTGGCGAGATTGCTTTAGAATGAGGGCAACTTATAGATCGCTGGCTTGCCGGAGACTTGCCATGAGACTTGCGACTCGACTTGCGGGTGTACTCATCACGTTACTGGCATGGTCGTGGACCTTTCAGGCTGTAGGCCAGACTTTTCAAGGCAGCTTCACGGGCACCATTGTGGATTCGACCGGCGCGGTGATTCCCGGCGCAAAGGTAACGGTCGAGGAAGAGGGCAAGGGGCTCAGCTGGACCGCGCTAAGCGACGAGGATGGCAACTATGACGTCGCCCTTTTGCCTCCCGGGCATTACCAGATGACGGTTGAAAAGGAGGGGTTCGAGAAGATTGCGCAAGGACCCGTGACCTTGGCGGTCAACCAGCGCCTGCGCGTTGACTTTCAGATGAAGCTCGGCAAGATCACCTCCACCCTGGTCGTCAAAGAAGCTCCTCCCATTCTGGACACACAGAGCTCCTCCGTGGGCACGACCATCGAAAGGACGAAGGTGGATGAAATCCCTCTGAACGGCCGGCACTTCCTCGCCTTGACGATGCTCGTGCCGGGGGTTGTGCCGGGCACCTCCGGCTCGCGTATCAGCGATCGCGGGGGAGCCATCAACGTCAACGGTCTGCGGGATTCCATGAATTCCTACTGGCTGGATGGCATGGACGACACGGCGATCGGGGTCGGCCAATTCACGGTGATTCCTCCGCTCGACTCCGTGCAGGAATTCCGCATGGAGACGGGCAACTACGAGGCCAAGTTCGGGGCGCATGCCGGCGCCCAAGTGAACGTGGTCACCCGGTCCGGCTCGAACGAGCTCCACGGCTCACTCCACGAGTTCTTCCGCCACACGCGATTGGATGCTCGAAATTTCTTTGATCCCGACGTGGCTCCCGAACACCGCAACCAATTTGGGGGCGCCCTGGGAGGGCCGGTGGTTCTCCCGGGCGTTTACGATGGTCACAATCGAACGTTTCTCTTCGGAGCATACGAAGGCCTGCGCGACCGGCTCGGTTTCTA
The DNA here is from genome assembly GCA_020072655.1 of Terriglobia bacterium. Taxonomy (GTDB): domain Bacteria; phylum Acidobacteriota; class Terriglobia; order UBA7540; family UBA7540; genus JAIQGB01. The sequence continues at coordinate 48,704 of JAIQGH010000016.1, forward strand.
TAATCGAGCCCGAGTCCCCAGCTTGGCGGAGCGCCAGGGAGATTTCTCCGCCGACCTGGCCACGGACTGCCCCGTCCAGAATATGCTGGTTGATCCGCTGGCCTTGCTCTCCGGGCAAGTGCTTGCGGAGGCGTCAATTACGTGGCCCTGGTTAACCGCCAGATCGACGAGGACAATTACTTTGGCCGCCTGGACCATCATTGGGGATCCAAGGACATCCTCTTCTTTCGTTACAACGTGAACCGCGTTCACGAGCTTTTGCCCTCCGGGACGAGCTCCCGCGCCGCCGGGACCAACGTGCCCGGCTATGGAACCATCACCCATAACCAATACCAGATGGCCGGTCTGGATTGGACACACTCCTTCTCGCCGACCTTGCTCAATGAGCTGAAGCTCGGCTACAACCGCTGGCAGATTCGCGAGAATATCCAGGACCAGGGAAACCCTATTGCCCAGCAGTTGGGCCTGCAAGGCATTGTGGGAACCAATCCCATCGAGATTGGAGCGCCCAATCTCAACTTTTCCGGCTACGACAGCCTGGGGGCGAATAACACCGACCCCCAATCGGGCGCGGTCAATACGTTCCAGGTCGCAGACACGCTTACCCAGGTCCACGGGAGCCACTCGATGGCGTACGGCCTTGACCTGCGCAGCGTCGAGCGGGGGAATTTCTCGATCGACTCCTTGACGCGAGGCGAATTCAATTTCACCGGGACGGTGACGGGAGGGCTGGGAGAGCTCCCGGCGGGCGTTTCCCAACTTCTGGGCTGCAATCCTCCCGCCTGCGTCCTCGGGAACAGCATCGCGGATGCTCTGCTCGGCTTCCCGACTTTCTGGATTGACGGCTTCGTGCAGAATATCTCCGGCCATCTGGGCGAATACGACTTCTTCGCGCAAGATACTTGGAAGGTGCGGCCCAACCTGACCCTCATCTATGGCCTGCGGTACGAATACAAGGGCCTTGCCACCGATAAGTATGATCGCTTCGCCAACTTTGATTTCAACCGAGGTCTGCTGATGGTGGCGGGCCGGGGAGCGGTGACGCTCGAGAACCTCGACCCGATGACCGGAACATTCTCCCCGGTCGGGGTAACTTATTTGGGGAGCACGGGCGCCAACCGCTCGCTCCAAAAACCCGACAGGAACAACCTCGCGCCTCGCTTTGGCTTTTCCTGGCAACCCTTCGCGCGCCCTTCCACAGTGATCCGCGGGGGTTACGGGATGTTTTACAATCAGACCTTCGGCGATGTGTTCTTTCAGAAATCTGCCAATCCGCCCTTCGTCCAGATTGAGGCGGGCAACATTGGCGCGGCACTTCCCTTCGTCGGCAGCGGAATGATCGCCCCGGGTTCCGGCGCGCTGATCCAGCAGGCGCTGGCGGGAATCGTCGGGCCGACGTTTCCGACCATGAGCCCGTTCCAGCTCAATTTCCGGGATGCCCAGATCCACGAGTGGAGTCTCGATGTGCAGCGCGAACTGCCGGGTTCGTGGCTTGTGGACTTAGGGTACGTAGGAACGCGCGGCTTGCGAATGCCGCGGGAGGTGGATCCCAACCAACCTCGGCCCGATCCCGTGACCCAGACGGCGATCTCCCCTTTCCCACAGTACGCGGGGTTTTCCTACACGGAATCCTCCGGCGCGTCGATTTACCATGCTATGCAGGTGAAGGTGGAGAGGCACTACTCGAATGGGTTGGCGATATTGGGCGCCTACACGTTCTCGAAATCGATGGATACCAATTCCAGCGAGTTCACCACCAGCCGGGATCAGAACTTTCCGCAGAATTCCGCCAACCTGGCGGCGGAGAAGGCCCTTTCGGATTTTAATTACCGGCACCGGCTATCGCTATCCTATGTGTACCTGCTCCCGTTTGGAGCGACCCTCTGGCGCCCGAAAGACCCCAAAGTGAAGCTGCTGATTGCCGATTGGCAGCTGTCGGGCGTCCTCATGCTCCAGTCTGGCCCGCCGTTTACTCCCCAAATCAGCGGCGATCTCAGCCATGCGGACGAGCAGAACGTCATTGGGACGGGACTCCCCACCGACCGTCCGAATCTCACCGGGGCCAGCTTCTATCCCAGCAACCCGACTCCCGACCAATACTTGCTGCCTTCTGCCTTCAGCGCTCCGGCGCCGTACACCTTCGGCAACGCGGGACGAAACATTCTGGTCGGTCCCGGGATCGGCACTTGGGACTTTGCCCTGATCCGCAGACTGCCCCTGGGGGAGAAAAAAATGTTGGAGTTTCGGACGGAGTTCTTCAACCTGACGAATCATCCCAACTTCGACATCCCTCGGCGAGATGTGGCCTCGCCGAGCTTCGGCAAGATCTTCAACACGCTCCGCCCCCTTGCCGGCCCCGCTTCGGGGGGACCGGGTGAGCCCCGGCAGGTTCAGTTCGCGTTAAGATTTGAGTGGTAGCTGAGTGCCGGCAAGGTTGGCGCCTCTCACTTTTCTTCCACGCCCGCCGACCCGCAAGGCTGCCCAACGGGGTGCGCTCAGGGATTTAGGGCTTATGCCTTCGGATACTCTCCACCGGCTCGTCCTTGTGGCCTGTCTTGCCATGATGAGCGTGGCGGCGTGCCCCAGCAAGGCGGCTCCTCCGGTTGACAAAACGACCACCCTGCAGGGGGAAGTCCTTGACGATCAGAACCAGCCGATTGCCGAAGCCCCTTGCACCTTGACGGGAGGACTGCTGCCGAGCACGGGGATCACGGTTACCACCGACCGCCGCGGCAAGTTCCGCTTTCTGGAGTTGCCACCCGCCGAATACACCCTGACCTGCGCCGCCATGGGGTTCCGACCCATCAAGAAGGACCTGGAGGTCAGCCACGAAGCGCCCTTCGTGCAAGTGATCCTCACGCCCGACAAGATCCTGCGCCAGAGTATTGAGGTTCACGAGAAAGCCCCTGTCCTCGAGCAGGAGCAAGCCGCCACGGCCGTGAAGTTGAGCGCTCAGGAATTGACCGACCTGCCCATGGCGGAGCAGAAGTTCAAGGCTGCCCTTCCCATGATTCCCGGGGTCCTCCGGACGCCCGACGGCCGGATCAATATAAAAGGAGTCCCGGAAAATCAGGGCCTGCTCCTTGTCGACAGCGCGGAAACCGTGGACCCGGTGACAGGGAGCTTTGCCATTGATGTGCCGCACCAGGCGATCGAGTCCCTCGAGGTCCACCGGAGCGCCTATCGCGCCGAGTACGGAGGCGCCTCCGGTGGGCTCACCAGCATCGCCACGAAGCCGCCTTCCAGCCAGTGGCATACCGAGATCGAAGACTTCACCCCCAATCCCCGGATCAAAAGCGGGCACCTCGTCGGGATCGCCAATTTCAACCCCCGCCTCTACGTCACCGGGCCCCTGGTCCCGGGCCGCCTGAACTTTGCCGAAGCCTTGGGGTACGACATCGACAAGCAGCCCGTACGCGGCCTGGCCTGGCCTCACAACGAAATTTGGAGTCACGATTTCAACTCCTTTACCACCTTTCAATACGTCTTCTCCTCCCGACACCTCTCGACGCTCAATGTCAACGTTTTCCCTCTGAGGAGGGAGTTCGCCGATATCAGCTCGCTCATTCCCCAACCCGCCTCTTCCAATTACGGACAGAGAGGCTTTTCCGTGGATTTCAATGATCGCGCCATGACGGCTTCGGGGAGCGTCTTTACCACCGCTGCGCAAGCGACGAAATTCGACAGCAACTCGTACGGGCAAGGCGCCGAGGACATGCTCGTCACGCCCAACGGCTGGGGCGGGAACTTCTTCAACTCGTTTCAGCGGAACAGCGATGAGGAAGAGCTCCGGGAAACCTACGATTGGCCCGGAGTGACGTGGCACGGAAAGCACGAATGGACGACGGGCGGCGGGGTTCTGCGGCGGGCTTATGACGGCTTCAGCCACTCACACCCCGTGCTCGTCCTGCGGCAAGATGGCAGCGTCGCCCAGCGTCTCGATTTCCTCGGGACGGGCCAAATGCAGGCGCAGGATACGGAAGGGGTGCTGTTCGCACAAGACCATTGGACGCTCACGGAGCGCGTGGCTGTGGACCTCGGGCTGCGCTACTCCGGGCAAACCGTCGGGAGCGCCGCGAATCTCGGCCCGCGCGCCGGCGTAGTGTATTC
>JAIQGH010000017.1:0-48354 GCA_020072655.1 Terriglobia bacterium
GCAGGGGATAGTTCTGCATATTGCGGGAGCCGATCTGGAGCATATCCGCGTACTCGGCGACGAGATCTACCAACCGCGGGTCCATCACTTCCGTGACCACGGGGAGGCCCGTTTCGTTCGCGGCCTCGCGCAGGATCTTCAGCCCTTCGAGGCCGAGCCCCTGGAAGTCGTGCGGCGAGGTGCGCGGCTTGAAGGCTCCCCCGCGCAGCATATCGGCCCCGGACCCCTTTACAGCGCGCGCGATTTCCAGCGTCTGCTCGCGGTTCTCGACGGCACACGGGCCGGCGATGACTACCGGCGTGTCTCCGCCAAAGCGCGCCCGGCCCACCGGGACGAGGCGCGTCTGACCCTCACCGTAGCGAGGGTTTGTCCTGCGACTCACCAGAGGGCAAATCCGCGGCAGGTCTTCTACCTCAACTTTCCCAGCGATCTTCATGGTGAACCCCCCCTAGCCGACAACAGAAACTGGAAAATCGAAAATCGAAACTTGAAAATCGAAACTTGAAAACCGAAAATCGAAACTGTAAATTCGAAAGCCGCCGTCCGGGTGCCACCGGTTGTCGCGCCCCGATACCGGCCATCGGGGCGAAGAGTCCGAAACGCCGGCCAGAGACCGGCGCTGCAGGCTCCTAGGTCGCCGCCGGAAGTTGGTCGCCGTTGTTTGGGCCTTTCCCACGGTCCGACTCAAAGATCGCCATCGCTTCGATCTCAACCAGCAGATCGGGCCGGCACAGAATCGCCTGGATCCCCGTGGAAGCGGGTAGCGGGTTCAGGCCCTGCTCGCGGAGGAACTGCGTCCGAATCTCGTTGAAGGCGGCGTAGTCGCGTTCGATATCCCGCAGGTAGCAGGTCGTGCGCACCACATCCTTCCACGTGGCGCCGCATCATCCACGCTGGCGGTTCCGGAGATCAGCAGGATGGTGACTCCCTTGATATCCAGCCGGAGTCCCCGCGAGAACGCCGAGCCATATTTGGGCGCTTCGTTCAAGGCCTCGGGAGCGCTAATGGCCTTTTTGGGAATTGGCTTGTGCGACTTGGCGTCCTTCGCCGTTGGGCTTCCGGTTGTTTCGATGAACGAGTCCTGCACTGGCATAGAGTTGAGCCTCCATTTTAGGTTCACGAATCCCGTGGCTCAGGCCCTTGGCCGTCGCCACCCAGATGTCCGCACCCTGAAAATCCATATTCAGGATGTAGTTGTGCGCGAGAGAAGTCGGAGTTTCGAGCTTGGTCTTCTTATTATCCGGCCAGGTGATTTCGAGTTCGCCGCGGCCGTCTTGCTTGTTGGGCCGGTACGTTACCCAGGTTTGAGTCTTGTAGTCCAGAAAGCTCAGCCCCTTGTCCGTGCACGCCCAGACTTCATTGCCGCGCGACTTTGGCGCATTGACAAAGTCCGAGGCGAGACCGCTGTCCTTGGTGAGGTAGTTGTGCCAGTTTCGCCCATCGTAGCCGCTCAGGCCAAAGTAGGTGGAAGCCCAGGCCATCTTGGTGTCGGGGTTGTAGGCGATGTTGCTGACGATGATGTGGACCAGTCCCTGGTTGCGGAAGAGCACCATTTCCATTTCTTCGTCGGGGTCCGTGTAGGGCTTCATGGTATCGGTGGCGACGTCGTACTCAATCATGCCGCCGCCCCAGACGGCGAAATAGACTTTGCCGATGTTCGGCGCGGGGGCGACGCCATAGCCCCAAGGTTCGTGGAAGGGTGCGTTGTACTCGCTCCAGTTGCGCCATTCGCCGGTGGAGGTATCCAGACGGCTGATGCCCGCCGTCGTGGCGACCCAGACCCAGTTATCCTGGACGGCGACGCCGTAAATGATGTCGTTCAGCAGGCCGCTGGTCAGATTTGTATAGTTCGTAAACTGGCCGCCGGAGAAGCGGCTGAGCCCGCCGAAGGTGCCGATCCAGAGATCACCGGTTTTCTTGTCCAAGGCGATGCCCATCACGACCCGGTGGACCAGCCCGTCCTCCGGCCTGTAGACCTTCTGGACTTTGCCGTTTTCGATCAGCACGAGGCCATCCTCGGTGCCCGCCCAGACGCGATCGCCGACCACGGTGACACAGAAAACCTTCTGGTCCGGCATGCCGTTAGCTGTCGTGAAGTTTTCCCAGCGCGTGATGAGCGGAGGATTCTCGGCCGCCGCGGCGCTTGCCGCCAGCAGGAGTGCGATGACGAAGGTCTTTTTCATCGTGTGCTCTCGAAAATCGAAATTAGAAATTCGAAAATCGAAATTCGAAACTCGAAAATCACCAGGCCGAAATCAGCAGTTCAAAGTCCAAAATCCAAAATCTAAAATCGCTATAGCGTCTTCAAATACTCGATCAGGTCGTTCAATTGCTCCTTGCGCAGGTCCGACGTCACCCCGTGCGTGTCCTGGTTGTTGAAGACCGTCCAAATCTCTTCGAGCGTCAGCGCCTCGCCGTTGTGCAGATACGGAGCGCTCTCGTAAACGCGGTCGAGCTGCGGGATGTCGAACATCCCACCCGTGTCGTATTTGTTGGCCGAGCCCACATCCGCGCTGATGCGGGCGGTGTAATGCATGTCCGCCGGGTGGCAGGTGGCGCACTGATTTTGGATCGGGATGGGCCTGCCGTCGGTCATGTACCGGCGGAAGTAGACGCGCCGGCCGCGCTCCTCGGCGTCCGTCAACTCGCCGTCCTTCGGGAGGTGGCGGTTGGGAGGCAGCGGGATTGCCCGGAGGAAGGCCACCAAGCTCTGCAATTCTTCGGTATTGAAACCTTCCGAGCGGAACAGGAACTTGGCAATGCGCGGGCCGCACTGCGTGATCAGATCCGGATTATGGCCGTTCCATTTGTAGGGCGCGGTCTCCGCGATGCCGCGCAGCGTGCGGTTGTCGACCCGGTCACGTCCGAGCTGGGGCGTCTCGAGATTCCACGCCAGGCCGTCAACGTGATCCTCGGGATGGCACGTGGAGCAAGCGAACTGGCCTTGCAGGCAGTAACGCGCGTCGTGGAAAAGTTGCTCGCCGCGGCGCAGCATGGTGATCTCCCTTGGCCCGCCAAGGTCAATCGTGCCCGCCACTTTGAGCTGGGCGAGGTCAAGGACCGTCACGCTATCCGCGAGGCGATTGGCGACATAGGCCCAACGCCCGTCCGGAGCAATCACGACGCCGCGCGGTTCGTTTCCCGTGGGCATTCGGCGGACAACGAACCTGCGAGCGGCGTCGAGCCGATCCGGCAGGCCTTCGGGGGGAGCTTGGCGAAGCAGTTGCGTGAGGCGCGCCGTGTCAATGACGGAGACGACGTTCGCGCCCGACGCCGTCACTAGGGCCAGCCGGCCATTCGGCGTGAACGCCGCGCCCAATCCGTCGGCGAAATAAGCGTCGATATCGTCGAGCAGCACCTGCGCCACGCGCGAAGGTTTCTCGAGCGGCATTCTCCCGGAGGCAGGCCGGACAATGGCCATGCCATGGGTCACCACCCAGCCCTGCTCGACGCTGATCAGCGGGTCCAGGTTCTTCGGCCGCAGGAATGGAACAATCAGGTAGCCGCCCTGCGCGGCGGGAGCTTCTGCGATCTGGCGGAGCTCGATCACGCCGGGAATCAGGATTCGCTCCCTCACCACCTGATCCGCGGTGGCGATGACCGTCAACTCCGATACCGGCGGCTGATCGTAAGGTCCAAGATACGGCAGCACATTGGCAACGTAGATGTTGCGCCCGTCGCGCGAAGCCGTGATGTAATGCGGGGAGCGGACCGTCGCCAGCCGCTTCAGTTCTTTCCCTGTGGCGAGATCGATAACCGAGACGCTGTTGGAGATGCCGTTAGCGACGTAGAGGTGCCGGCCTGTCCGATCCGTCGCCAGGCCCGCCGGGCCCCAGCCGGTTGGGAAGGTGCGCTTGATTTCGAGGGAGCCCGCGTCAATCTCACTGACCGTGTCACTCCACTCGTTGGAAACGTAAAGCGTTCTGCCGTCCGGGGAGAGGGCGATTCCCTGGGGTTTCGAGCCGACCTGAACTTGGCCTGCCACGCGGCGGGAACGCGTGTCCACAACCAGCACGGAGTCACTGCCCTGGCCGACGATGTAGAGCCTTCGGCCATCGGGCGATAGCCGAAGGTCTGCCGGGGTTATGTAGCGGGGCTCCGAGGAAAACGCCCGAGGCGTCTTTGCCACAGCGACGCTGGGCGCGGAGAAGCGCCAGGCTGATACGAAGGCGAGGGCGAGCAACGCAGTCGTGAGCAGGATGCGCCGAATGCGCCCCGCGCCTGCCTGCCTTGTTGGGTGATGCGTCCTCATCACTTGCCCTTCGCCGCGCTGGGTGGCGCAGCAGCCGTTTCCGCTGGCTCCTTCACGGTCAGGATCTGATCCGCCTTGACGTTCTCAAGCGTCTGCACGATGCCACTCGGCCAGCGAATCGTGAGCTTGTCCACTTGCGTGTGCCGCCCGAGGCCAAAATGCGGACGCGGATCGCCCTGCGAGAGGTACCCGTCTTCCGAGGTCGCGTCCACGGACTGGCGCAGGTCGCCCGCCACGGCTTCGAGGCGCGCCCCAAAACCATCACGGTTGCTCTGGGTACCCACCAATTTGATCGTCAGCCAATGATTTCGCTCTCCAGCGGGCGGAGGATCGTTGTGCAGCAGGATTCCTTTGCCGCCCAGGACGATGATGAAAGCGTCGATGTAGCCGTCGTTGTCGTAGTCGGCGAAACAAGCGCCCCGCCCGACCTTCTTGATTTTGAAGTAGCTGCCCACGTTGGAGGAGATGTCCGTGAACGTTGAGTCATCATTATTGCGCAGCAGCGAGTCTTCCATCGGGACCAGCCAGTGCAGGCCGCCGTTGACGACGTAGATGTCCTTCCAGCCGTCGTTGTCGAAGTCAAAGAACCCGTCGCCCCAGGCCACGTATTGGCCGGACACCGAGGCCACGCCCGTTTCGACCGTGGTGTCGAGCCAAAACCCTTCCTTGCCGGGGTTGTGAAACAAACGGTGGTAGCGCATGTCGGAGACGAACAGGTCCTGCCAGCCGTCATTGTCGTAATCGCCGAAAATGGGATTCATGGCTGAGGTGGCTTCGCCGTTCGCTCCAAAGGCGGTGTTCACGTCGGCCGCGACGTTCTTGAACGTCCCATCATGGTTGTTGTGGTAGAGGTAGCTCTCCATGGTGTCGTTGGCGATGTAAACGTCGGGCCAGCCGTCGTTATCGAAGTCGCCGGTCGTCAGGCCCATGGCGCGGCCCGCGGGGTTGTCGATGCCCGCGGCATGCGACACATCGGCGAACGTGCCATCGCCGTTGTTGTGGAAGAGCCGGTCGGCGGTGCCCTCGTAATCGAGCGGCCCCGGGAAGGCGTCGGCGGTAAAGTAGAGCATCTTCGCGTTGGGGTCGAACTGCAGATAGTTGCCCACGTAAAGATCGAGCTTCCCATCGCGGTCGTAATCAAACCAGGCCGCGCCCGTGCCGAAGTGCGGGTTCTCGACGCCTGCCTTGGCCGTCACGTCGGTGAAGGTCCCGTTGCCATTGTTGTGGTAGAGGATTGATGATTGATAGTTGGTGATGAAAATGTCTTCGTAGCCGTCGTTGTCGTAGTCACCGACGGTGACCCCCATGCCGAAATCCTTACCCGGCACGCCGGCCTGCGCGGTCACATCGGTGAAGGTCCCGTCGCCGTTGTTGCGGTAAAGGTGATTCGTGGCATCCACGCCGTCGGGCTTCGAGAATTTGGTGACGCCCTCCATGTAGCGGCCGGAGAGCACGTAAAGATCGAGCCAACCATCGTTGTTGTAATCGATCCACGCGCATCCTGAGCCGGTTGCTTCCATGATCGAGCTGAGCTTCTTCTCCCCGAAGGAGTGACGGAAGTTGATCCCGGCTTTATCGGTCACATCCACGAAGGTCGGCATCGCGGCGGGCATCTGCGGCCGCGGGGCGGGGCTCTGGCCGACCAGCTTCAGACCTGCCGCGAGCAACGTCGCAGCGGCGAGCGCAATCGGAAAAGGTTTCATGCGTTTCGTCATCATCGTCTCAATGGGCCGCCACGGTCTGTGTCTCGACGCCCAGCCGCGTCGGCGTATCAAATCGCCGCAGCGTCAGCGGCCAGCGGTTGGTCGGTGCCACGGATTTGTTTTCGTGGCAGCCGACGCAGCCATGCTCTTCCCCCGGGCGGGACCAGATCCAGCTTTGTTGTGCGTGGACGACCTTGCCGGAGGCATCGAGCAACTCGAATCGCACAGGGCGGTCAGCCGGCACGGCGATGAAGAATGAGCCGTCCGTTTCCACGGGCGCTTCTCCCAAGACCTGCTCCTGGCCGGTGGCGTCCTCAAACATCAAGACGCGCACGCGGGCGATGTTCGCTGTGAATCGTCCGTGTGGTGCGTCGAGGCTGTGATAGCTGTCCAGACAAATGAAGTAGCCTTCCTTGCTGTCGGGCTTGAGTGTGCTCCAGTACCAGCGCGGCACGCCGTGCGCCGCCACAGGCACCGCTTGGACGCTCGATAGGTTCGGATCCTGGTAAATCAGACCGCCAAACGCCCCGCGCGCGGCGTCGTAACTGTAGAGTGAGAATTTTTCCGAGGAGGTTTGCGCTCCTGGGGTCTCGCGCGCCACGAGAAGCTCTTCTCCTTCCAGCCGCGATGGCGAGAAGGCCACCGTAGCCAGCGGGGTGAGCGTGGAATTGTGCAGAGCACCGGGGCGGATCATCGCCAGCTCGCCGCCCACCGCTTCGCGCTGACGCGTGTTTTTGATGAATACCAAGGAGCCGTCATCCAGTTCCGCCGCTTGGGCGCGTACCGCGGTCTGCTGGTGCTCGCAACGGTAGGACGCAAGCCCCGAGCCGTCGTGGCGCAGGGTGTAGAACCCTGACGACCCCTTCAGTCCCGGGACCAACGGGGAGGCGGCGGAAACAAGGATGCGGCCATCCCTCAGCACCGTTTCAACCTGGAAGTTCCCTGGACCAAAAGTGATGGGGTGATCTTCCGAACCGTCCAGCTTGGCGACATGGATTTGGGACCTGGGGCTAGCGTCCTTGCCGCCGACAACCGTATAGACGATTCCTTCGCGCGCCAAGTACGCCGGCCGCAGGCAGTCCGCTTCGCAGCGGGTGATCTGGCGCTTCGCGCTGCCGTCGGCGTTCATTTCCCAAATCTGCCAACGCGTGCCGGGCCGTTCCAGTCCGGCGAAGAGGATCTTCGTGCCGTCAAAAGATACTTGCGGATCGGCAGCGGCGAAGAATTCCGGCGTCAGATTGATGGCCTCGCGCTTTGCACCCGGCTTCAGAAGCGCGAGCCGGCTTCCTTGCGGGAAGCGCCCTCGTAGGTCGCTAGCAGCAATTGCCGGCGCCTCGACAAAAACCAGCGGCGTTTTCCCGGCGGCTGCCCGTGAAAGCGTCCCACCACCCGTTGAATTGATTCTGGACTCTACGCTTCGAGCGTGTCGTGGGGAGGGGCTGCTCTGGGGTCTCGCTGGGGAGATGATGGTGGCGAGAACGAGCGCAGGACTAACGAGCGAAAGAAGCGTGGGTCTGAGAGGCTTCATCGGCAGCTTTGCGTCCGATCGGCCGAACGGGTCGCGAGGAATTCGGGTAACTTCTTTTTGCCTAATCAGTTCAGGGTGCTTTTCCTGTCTGCTCCCTGATCTCTCAGACCCAACACCCAACGCTCGCGAGGCAGATTATAAACCCGCAGGCTGGCTGTCGATGACAAAAATCACGATTCGTCCTGCCTGCCATCAATCCCCTGCATGATAACCTCTTATTCTTGGTGACCTAATGCCTTGGTGGATGCATCTAGCGCGTTTGCACTAGGACAGATTGTTCGTGCGTAAATCACGAGAAAAGGGGATCAGAGAGTCCTAGCTGATCAGCAGAGGTGGTTCGAAATAGGGAGGCGATTGCTCAGCGCTGCGCTGCGGCTTGGAGCTTGGCAACATCCTGAATGTTCAGGCGCCGGCCACGCGCATCAAGCACCTGCTCCCGACGGAGGATGCTCAGGGTGCGGCTCACGGTTTCGGGCGGGTTAGCGCGGAGGAAATTCAGGACCTCATCGCGAGTGGCGGCGCAAATCTCGCCGTCGCGAAGCGTGACGGCCGTCAGCGGGTAAGTGGCTTCGGTGAGCGCCTCGAGGCCGAACAACTCGCCCGGGAAGAGCACGCGAGTGATGCGGTCCTTGCCGTTCTCAAGCGCCTTCACGACCTTGACGAGCCCGGAGTGCAACGCGAAGACGTGCTGTGCGCTGCCCCCCTCAAAGAAAAGGATCTGGTTGCGGCGGTAACGCGCGGGACGAAAGACGCACCCCAAGCGCGTGATCTGCTCATGCGTCAATCCACGAAAGAGTACGCTTTTCAGGACGGGACATTCCGTACAGAGGGGTCCCATGCGGTCCTCCTGGCTCTTTTTCGGTCGTCGGGCCCCGGCCCGACGACCGAAAGCAAGCGGGTTCTCAGGCGGCGCGCTGGGCCGCGCCGACGGCGGACTTAATCCACTCCGTGCTGACCGACTTCGGACGGGTAATCGGAGTCCCCAGAGCACGGTTGATGATCAACTGCGCGCACATCCCCAGGGCTCTCGAAACGCCGAAGAGCACCGTGTAGTAATTGAACTCGGTCAGGCCGAAGTGATACAGCAACGAGCCCGAAATGGCGTCCACATTGGGCCACGGATCCTTTGCCTTGCCCTGTTCCTTCAGCACGCCGGGAACAATGCGGAAGATGGCATCAACGATCTTGAAGGTAACGTCCGCACCGCAGACGCGCGCCCCGAACTCGTGGAAAGCCGTGAAGCGTGGATCGGTGATGCGCAGCACGGCATGACCATAACCGGGGATGACGTGGCCCGCCTTCAGGGTGTCCCAGGCGTATTGGCGGAGCTGCTCGTCAGTGGGCGCGCCATTGTATTTTTCCTGCAACTCGAGGACGAAGCCCAGGCACTCCTGGTTGGCCAGGCCATGCAGCGGGCCGGCCAAGCCGTCCATGCCCGCCGACACGGCGTAGTAGGGATCCGACAGCGCGGAACCGACGGTGTGGCACGTAAAGGCGCTGACGTTGCCGCCCTCATGGTCGGAATGCAGGGTCATGTAAAGGCGCATCAGGTTGGCGAACTCGCCGGAGGGGTCCGGAATCCCCAACATTTGCGCGTAATCGGCGCCCCAGTCGAGCCGGGGATTGGAGGGCAGGGGTTCGCCCTTCTTCGTGACCATCCGGTAGATGCCCGCCGCGACCGCCGGCAGCTTGGCGATCAATTGGAGTGAATCCTCGAGCGCCGCTTCCCAGTATTCTTCCTTCCGCATTCCTTCGGCGTAACGGCGACGGAACGCTGAATCGCGCTCCATCACCAGGATGGCGGTGCTAAACATCGTCATGGGATGGGCGTCTTCCGGCATCGCTTTCAACACGGCCCAGACGTAGGCCGGCACCTCGGCACGCTGACGGAGGTTTTGCTGCAGGTCCGCGAGCGCCTCCGCGTCGGGAAGCTCGCCGGTCAGCAGCAGGTAAAAGATCTCTTCCGGCAGGCGGCTAGCGAGTTTGCCGATAGGATAATTGCGAATCACCAGTCCCGTGTCAGGATCGACGACCGAGGTGTCGCAGATCATGCCTTTGACGCCTCGCATCCCGCCGAAGGCCTGGGCGACCGTCACTTCCGAAATTACATTGTTTCCGTGCTCCTTGTTGAGGGCCCGAACTTCTTCCCGGAGTGCCGGGATTTGGCTTGCCAGCTTCTCGCGCAACTTCGCCATAGTTTGCCTCCTTGATAGGTCAGATCACAGCTTGATTATACGCCTTGGCATGCCCCGCCCGTGGGACTGCCAAGTCCTGCCAAACTTGCCGGAAGAGTGTCAGCGTACGGCCAGGGTTTAGGCTGCTTTCGATGCCCAAACTTCCGAAAAACGCCCCTCGTGCGGCTTCACGAGCCCCGCGTAATCGGAGTATTTCATCCGCGCGGCATCCACATGAGTCCCGGCCGTGAAGACGATCTCCCCTGCTTCGATGATGGCCCGATCCACGCACACGTCGATCCCATAGAGGTTGCCGAAGGGAGGGATCGCGCCCAGATCGCAGTCCGGGAAGATCTTGACCAGCTCGCCTTCGGGCAGCATTTCGAGCCGCCGCGCCGCGAGCTCTCCCTTCAGTTCCGACAGGATCAACCGATGCGAGGCAGGCAGTACGGCCATCACCAGTCGTCCATCGGCATCCAGAACCACAACCTTGGCCAACCGTTTTCCTGAAACGTGGAGCGAGTGCGCCACTTCCTGTGCCGTGAACGCCTGGGGGTGGGGCAGCCATTCGTAAGGGGCTTTCTGGGAGTCCAGATAATCGCGAATACGTCGGGGGATGCTCATGGCTCCCTCCTGGATACGGCGAAATACGACTCTCCCGCACACCCCCCTGTCGCAATCGCCCTGCCACACCTAGCGCCTGTCAGATGCAGGTAGCCGGGAGTTTTCTAGTGGCAGCATTGTGGGCAACCCCAGACGCATCAATGAATTACCTGAAGCCAGTGGATTGAGCACGGCCTTCCGCCAGTTCGCACGGCAGGCCCGCAGGCGAGTAATGCGAGATTCAGCGCATGACTTTGGCGCTATTTTTCTCTGTCGTGCGTTAGGTCTGCTCTGCCCCCAGCGCAGTCGCGAGGCAGTGCCGCCACCAGGAGATCGGACTTTTGCTCGACACATGGGCCAGCCCAATCGGCCAAGTATGCCTGAATTCTGCCGTTTTGTCCTATAATGTTCCGACAACTTTGCGACAGACGCCGTGGGGGCGAGAAAACGTCATGGATAATTCCTTCAATGGCTTTACCGCCGATTCGTTCGCCTTCTTTCGAGAGCTCGCACGAAATAACAACAAGGCCTGGTTTGACGCGAATCGCAGTCGGTACGAGGCGCACGTCCAAGGTGCTTTTCGCGGGCTTCTCGTGGCGCTGGAGCCTTCGTTGCTCCGGCTCAACGGTCATTTCGAAACCTCCGGCAGGACCAACGGCAACTTCTCCCGCATCAATCGCGACATCCGCTTCAGCAAGGATAAGACCCCCTACAAGCCGAATTATTACTTGTATGTCTTCGACCGCCGTCGCAACCGGGGCGCCGACGGGCGGCTTTACGTGGGCCTCAGCGCGGATTGTGTGACGGTGGGATTCTCCATTTACGGCACGTGGGGAAAGGGGCCCAAGGGGGCCCTGGAAACGGTTTTTCGGCCGCGTTTCACCCGAGAGCGCGCATTGTTCCTCAAAATGCTGGATTCCATCGTCCGACGCAAGCGATATGAAACCTATTGGCATCGCCAGGAGAAAGGCGAGTGGACGCTTCACCCAGGACTGCCAAAGAATAACGAGGACTGGCTCAGCCTGCAGGCGTGGATTGTGCGGAAGGTATTCGAGCCCGGCGCGCGCGGTTTAGGCGCTCCAGCCTTCGCCGGACAAGTGGAGAGAGTCTTCGCGGAGCTGTATCCGCTCTACGTGTTTACATCCGTCGCGAGCGGAAGGTGGAAAAATGCGCTTCAAAGGTAGCTGGCTTATGTCGGCCCGGTTGTTCAGGCTTCGCCCTAAGCGTGATATGATCACCTCATGGGAAACACCGCAACGAAATTCATCGTGACTGCCCAGGGACAAAGAGAAGCCGTGTTGCTGGATCTGGCCTCCTACCGACGTCTGCTTCGCAGGCTCGAAGACCTTGAAGACGCCTTGACGCTCGACCGCGCCGAAGATTCCTCAAGGAAGTTGCTTTCCTACCAGCGGGTCCGCAAGCGACTGAAGCGTGCCGGGAAGTTGTGACCTATCGAGTCCTCATCGATCCGCGGGCGGTCCGGGAGCTTGAAGCCCTTCCCAAGTCCGTGGTGACGAGAATAGATGCTGCCATTCTTTCCTTAGCTACAAACCCCAGACCTGCCGGCACCAAAAGACTCAAAGGAAAGCTCAAAGAGGGCTGGCGAGTGCGGGTCGGAGACTACCGAATACTCTATCGGATCGACGAGGAGAAGGGCGAGGTTCGCATATTCAGCATTGGCCATCGACGAGAAATCTATCGTTGAAACCCCTCGCTTGGCGCGGGTGGTTCAGTCGGCTGGCCTTCGCCGGACAAGTGGAGAGAGTCTTCGCGGAGCTCTATCCGCTCTACGTGTTTACGTCCGTTGCAGGTCCTCGCTGGAAGGCTTTGCTTCGTCGCTAGCCCCGGGTCCCTGACCCCCAACAACTGACAGGTGCCTCCTGCCCGCAACAAATTCTTCCCGCAAGTGTTATATAGGATGTGGCGACGATGGCCATCGATCGTGACTTGGAGTTGATGCTGCGGGTCCGCCAAGGGGACGCGGAGTCGTTCGACCTGTTGCTCAATCGCCACCGCGGGCCCTTGGTGAGCTTTTTTTCGCGCATGGTGCGTGACCAGGCTTTGGCCGAAGACCTCGCCCAGGAAGTTTTTTTGCGCGTCTACCAAGCGCGGCACCGTTATCAGCCGGAGGCCAGGTTCACGACGTGGCTCTATCGGATTGCGACGAACCTGGCGTTGAACGCCCTCCGCGACCGGAAGGGTATCCGAGCGGCGGTGGAGGGGGAAGCCGAAGCCTCCCAGGCCGAATCGAAGGTCGAGCGACTGCCTGATTCCCAGCCTACCGCGGAGCAAGGGATGATGCTGACCGAACGGGAGAAGACGATTCGCCAGGCTGTCCAATCTTTGCCGGAGAATCAGCGCGCGGCGGTGATTCTCCACAAGTATCAGGATGTGGGCTATCGCCAGATCGCAAAGATCCTGGGGGTGTCAGAGGGTGCGGTGAAGTCGCTGCTCTTTCGCGCCCATGAGAACCTCCGCATACGTCTTGAGCCTCTGCTCAGAGGAGGCCAGCTATGAACTGCATGGATCGTGGACAACTTTTTTCCCTCGCCCACCACATGCTCGATGCGGGGGAAGAGACCGCTGCTCGCGCCCACGTGGCCGAGTGCACTCGTTGCCGTCAGGTGCTCGAGGAATTCGAGCGGCTGGACGCCGTGCTCGGGGAATGGAAACCCGTCGAGCCTTCGCCCTGGTTCGACGTCCGGCTGCGCGCTGCCCTGGCGGTGGAAGGGGAAGGCGGATGGCGTGGCAAATTGGCCGCAATGCAGTGGGCTCGCTGGCTGGTGCCCGCGGCGGTTGTGGCAGCACTGGTGTTCGCGGTAGTGGTGATGCGGCAGCCTTCTCCGCCGCCTCAGCCGGTGGCGCGGCAAACAACGCCGCGCTCCCAACGGATCGTTCCCGCGCCGCCAGCGAGCCAACCGGAAGCCGGACGTGGGTCCGCTCCGGCCACACTCGCCCAAAAACCATCGGCCCCGATTGAAGGCATTGGGGCGGGTTCGGCGGCTCTCCGCGAGAAGGATGAGACCACGGGTGAGGATGACCTGAAGGCACTTGAAGATTACGATATGCTGGCTAATTTCGATGTCCTCTCCGAATTGCCCTCCAGGGAGAAGCGAGTTGCGAACTGAACGCAGTGGAAAAATCCGGCTTCTTCTTGTGGCTGCCATAGCGCTTCTCGGCGCGCTGGCCCTCGTCGGAAGTGGGTACGGACAGGGACCGTACGGCCCCGGCGGTGGGCGAGGCGGCCGCGGACAAGGACGGGGGCAGGGCATGGGTCCCATGGGGCCGTGGCGGCAGGGCCAAGGCATGCGAGGTCGCGGGCTGGGATGGCTCAGGATGCTGCGCGAGATGTCGTCGGCCGAGCAGGAGCGTTTCCTCGCGAGCAGCCCGCGCTTCCAGCGTATGCCGCCCATGCGTCAGCAGATGATCCGCGAGCGCTTGAAGGCATGGAATGCCCTCACGCCACAACAGAAGGGACGCATCCGCGCCCGCGAAGAAATCTTCCTCAGCCTCTCACCCGCCCAGCGGCAGGAGGCACGCCAACTCTTTCCTCGCTGGCGTCAGCTCGCGCCGGAACGCCGTCAGGCGTTGTTGCAGGCGTTCCGCCAGATGCGCGACTTGCCGCCTGCAGAGCGCCAGAAGTTTCTCACCAGCCCGGAAGTCGAAAAGCGCTTCTCGCCCGAGGAGCGCCAACTGCTGAGCGGTTTGGGCCAGCTCTTGCCTCAGGACCGCGGAGCGGCCGAGCCCGGGGCAAGGGGGCCCGAGGAGTGAGGCGGAGCAGGAAGGCAGAAGGCACGCCGCAATCCTGCACGACCTACGAGATTTTCTGCGTCACAACGAGCAGGTCATTTGATTTTGCGGGATCGAACGGTGTCCTGGCGTAGTCGCCCCAGCACGTAAAGCCTGCGAACCCCCCCTGCGAAAGCAGCTCGAGCAGCCGATCGCGGAAGAGCGGAATCTGCCGGGAGCTTCTGATGTGCGACGACCACGCGCCGCCCGGCTTCGGCCGCGCCAGAAACAGGGCGTGGAAGTTGATGAACTCAGTTTCGTACTCGGCGAATTTGACCAGCAAGACTTCCTCGTCCGCCGTCTCGCCGGAGAGCACCGGAAAGAATTGGCTTTTCTCCCGCCAGCGCAGGTCGTAATTCAGATTCTGCGTAAGAAAAATTGCACCGGGCCGCAGCGCCTTTGCCACGCCACCCAATGCCACCAGCAGTTGACCCGGCGCGGAAATCCCGGGGAGGGCATTGCCCAGGCAGAAGGCCGCGTCGAACCCCGTGCCCGGTTCACCGGCGCATTCCATGCTTGAAAGGACAAGCCGCGCTTTGCCTCCCGCCACGGCGATGGCCTGGGCCGCTGCCGCGATCTTGCCGCGCGCGATAGCGAGTGCGTCCTCGTCGATATCGAAGCCGAGCACATCAAAACCCCGCTGGGCCAGCGCCACGACATGTCCGCCCGTGCCGCAGGCGGGAAAAAGGATTCGATGCCCCGCGTGACGCGCGGTCTCCTCCAGCAACGGCAACTCTCGCGCCAAGCGCTTTTCCCACGGAATGACAGCATCAAAGTAGGCGGCGCGTCCCCCGGCCATCGTGTGCTCCTTTTGAGGTTGCACACCCATGCTATCTGGCGGGCGCGTTTATCGCAACGAGGGGATGTCCGAAACGAGAAGGCGGCGCGCCGAATCCAATAGCCATGGGGCGTCGGGGGCTCGTATCGAGGGAGGGAAACAGCATGCGGAGTCTTTTGGAGTTCGTGTCTGCCGAAGGGCAGGAAACGCTCAGCCGTGAAGGTTCGTTTGCACCGGGAGCCGAGGATGACCAGGCTCTGGACGCATACTCGCGTGCGGTGATCAACGCCGCGGAGAAAGCCAGCTCATCGGTTGTGAACGTTGAGGTGGCGCATGAGGTCAGGGGTCGCCGCGCGGCGGACCCGCGACTTCCGCGCGAGGCGCGCGGGCACGGGTCGGGGTTCATCTTCACCCCCGATGGCTTCGTGCTCACCAATAGCCATGTCGTGCATGACGCGGACACGATTCACATAACCCTCGCCGACGGCCGTCGCATGCGAGCGGATCTCGTGGGGAGCGACCCGGGGACAGACCTGGCTGTTGTCAGGATTGAGGCGCCGAACTTGGTGCCGCTCGGGATGGGCGACTCGCAGGCGCTGCGGGTGGGTCAACTTGTGGTCGCGATCGGTAATCCGTATGGATTTCAATGCACCGTTACGGCAGGGGTGGTCAGCGCGCTGGGGCGCTCGCTGCGTGCGCGCACGGGGCGCCTGATTGACAACGTGATTCAGACGGACGCGGCGCTCAATCCCGGAAATTCCGGCGGACCGCTCGTCAACGCCCGTGGCGAGGTTGTGGGCGTGAACACCGCTGTGATTCTTCCCGCGCAGGGGATTTGCTTCGCGATCGCTATTAACACGGCGAAATTTGTCGCCGCGCAACTCATCAAGGAAGGCCGGGTGCGGCGAAGCTACATCGGCGTGGCGGGCCAAGATGTGCCCTTCCCGAGGCACGTCGCCCGCCGATTCGGCCTTCCGGAAGCGAGTGGAGTTCTGGTGTCTTCGGTCGAAGACCAAAGCCCGGCGGCTCGGGCGGGCGTTAACGCGGGAGATGTCATCGTGGGCTTTGGAGGCCAAGCGATAGCCGGAATCGACGACTTGCACCGCTTGCTGACCGAGCAACGTGTTGGGGTGAAATCGGAAGTTGAAATCCTCCGGCACGAAGAGAAGGTTCGATTGGAGATCGTTCCGGAGGAGGCTCGGCTGTAGTCGCTCCGCGTCCCGGCACGGTTCGCGGCGTCCCAACTATTGGGTCACATTCTTGGGAAGGCTGTGCTTATTCAACCTGCGAAGCTCTCGGCTTGAGCGGCAAGCGGATTGAGTTTGAAACAGCACCCGTCCGGGGCAGGATGAGAGATGCCCCGCGCGGCCCGCAACAATCCCGGGCAAGCGGCAGTCCCGCGCTGCAATGTCGCCCTCGGCGCGCATTTTCCCAACGCCCTTCCGCGCGCAAGACCTTGTGGACATGTAACTTAGGGGGCAGCCTTCACCATTTTGCTGGTAGCACCTTCGAGCTAACTTGCTGATACCTTCGGGCTCTTGGCGAATTGTTGCCAGGGCGGCAATCTCCTTTCGCCAACGATGGAAGGGTTGGCAGCTCCCGAGCGGATCCGGGACGAGAGGTATAGCGGGCTAAATTCCGATGGCCACGCTGGCAACAACGTACAACGCGCGTCGCTTTCCCGCCGGCCAACTGATCTGGGACAGTCCAGCGGAAGTCCACGAGCTGGAGGCGCCGGAGCGCCCCGTCGCGCCCGTGAAGCCACGGGCCGCCCATCGGTCCGAATTTCGCTTTCCTACCATCAAGCTTCGTCCAATCTTGTTTGCGCCCGTCAACGCGCTTCATCGAACGCTTCAGTGCAGCCTTCTGGCGGCGATCGGTCTTTCCCTGGGGCTCTTCGGCCTGCAGTTTCCGCACTCTGCGGAGTGGGACCGGGCCTGGCTGATCGTGCAGCTTCGTGAATTTGCCGACCCGCTTCTCGCGAGCCTTGCCGCCTGGGCTAGGGTGCAATGGCCCAGCCCTGCTTCGGTGAGCTATCTTCCGCTCGGACTGGCGCTGGCCGTCTGGTTCGCGCGGCGTTGCTCGCGCGCGATCTTTCTTCCTATTCTCGCCGTGCTCCGCGAGCCGGAACCTGCCGAAGAAGAGCCGAGGAGATCAACCTTCGTGGAGGAACTCCAGCCCCTCGCCGTCGATTCCGAGCAATCGCGCGAGTGTCTGTTGAAACGCTACCGCGAGATTGATGGTGCGCTGCGAGCGGTGAAGCGCCAGCGGTGTGCTTTCCTTTCCATCGACGTGGCCGGGTCCACCGAGATGAAGCAGCGCGAGGAGGAATTGAAGGTTGGCATCACCTTCCGCGCCTACATGAACATGCTGGAGGAGATCTTCCTCGAGCACAACGCCTGGAAGCAGGCGTGGACCCCTGACGGCGTGATGGTTTGCTTCCACCAGCTCGACTCCGCCGTGGCTGCGGCGCAGACGGTTCTGGTGCGGCTCCGGACGTTCAATCGGACGGAAAACCTCCTCAAAACTCGCATTTCCGTCCGCTGCGGGGTGAACGCGGGCAGGGTTCCCATTTTTGACGACAGCAAGCTCGAGAAGATCGCCCACCGCGTCATCGACATCACGGGCCATATGCAGAAGTGCGCCCAGACCGACACCCTGTGGCTCAGCACTGAGGTCTACAAGCAGCTTAAGGATAAATCCGGCTTCACCTCCGCCGGGAAACAGGTGGATGGCTACAAAGTCTACCAATGGTCGCCGCGTCTGACACTTTCTGAACAGACCAGCTCGGCGCTCGGCCGGCAGGAGAAATTGGGCAACTCCGATCCCACCTGGTGCTGAAGCGGGCAACGCTAACCCCGGCCTTTCTCGCGAAAACCCAAACCGAAAAATTGCAGCCCCTCCCGGCGCTTCTCGCCGGCGACCCTGCGCGGCTCATGAGCCTTGACTCCGGCACCTAATAAAGGTGTAATAAAAAGCTCAGGGTGTGAGTTCCTCGAACAGAAGGACATCAAGAACACGATCCCGCGTGCGGGTCGAACCGTGGCGGCTTCGTATTTGAACCTCCGGTCCGCGCTCGAATCCGCATCAGCGAGGACAATAGTCGAGCAGACGAACCGAATCACTAGCGATCAAAGGAGGCGGACATGCGCATGCTTTTTCAAGTCAAGATCCCGCACGAGACATTTAACGCCGCGGTGAGGGACGGCACCGCCGGAAAGAGAATGCAACGCATTCTCGACGAGTTGAAGCCCGAGGCGGTTTACTTCACCGAGTATGAAGGCCGCCGGGGGGCGATGATGATCATTAACCTGAAGGACCCATCGGAGGTTCCGAGGTTCGCGGAGCCCTGGTTCCTCCAGTTCAATGCAGACTGTGAGTTTCACATTGTGATGAGCCCGGAAGACCTGGCCAAGGCCGGCTTGGAAGCCCTCGGCAAGAAGTGGTCTTGACACGCGGTGCTGGCTGACCCGGCGCGCAGGGCGAAATCGTACAGCGGTTGCTTCAAGCTCTTGTGACAGCCCGGCAAGACTGTGGGTGTCACCGCGACCCCGCAGAAGAACTGTGGGCAATCTGCGGGTCCACGAAACCTGCGGGCACAGAACTTGCAATCCATCTTTCCAATTCAACGAGGAGAAGCACATGGCGGAAGAGAAGATCATTGCGGTAGTGGGAGCGACGGGGGCGCAGGGCGGGGGACTGGTTCGCGCCATTTTGAACGACCCGAGCGGGGGTTTCCGCGCGCGGGCCGTGACGAGAAACGTCAATTCGGACAAGGCGAACGCGTTGGCCAAATCAGGCGCCGAGGTGGTCGCCGCCGACGTGGGAGATGAGAAGAGTCTTGAGACGGCGTTCCGGGGCGCGCACGGAGCCTACTGCGTCACCTTCTTCTGGGAGCACTTTTCGCCTGAAAAGGAGATGGCCCACGCCACGGCTATGGCCAGAGCCGCGAAGCAGGCTGGCCTCCGGCACGTCATCTGGTCCACGCTCGAAGACACGCGCGAGTGGGTGCCGCTCAGCGACAACCGCATGCCCACGCTCATGGGCAAGTACAAGGTGCCGCACTTCGACGCCAAGGGTGAGGCCGACCACGTCTTCACCGGGCTCGGATTGCCGGTGACGCTGCTCCTCACTTCCTTCTACTGGGATAACTTCATTTACTTCGGCATGGGTCCAAAGAAAGGCCCCGACGGCAGGCTGGCATTGACCCTCCCCATGGGCGACAAGAAGCTCCCGGGCATCGCCGCCGAAGACATCGGCAAGTGCGCCTACGGCATTTTCAAGCGCGGTCCAGAATTCATCGGCAAGAAGGTCGCCATCGCCGGCGAGCACCTGACCGGCGCGCAGATGGCCGGCGCATTGACGAAGGCTATGGGTCAAGAGGTGCGTTACAACGCCGTGCCGCCCGAGGTTTACCGCGGTTTCGGTTTCCCCGGCGCCGAGGACCTGGGCAACATGTTCCAGTTCAAACATGACTTCAACGACTACTTCTGCGGCGCGCGCAATCCCGACTTTGCACGCTCGCTGAATCCTGCGCTCGAAACTTTCGACCAGTGGCTCGCCGAGAACAAGAGCCGGATTCCCGTGGATTAGCAGAGAATCCCTGCTTGCTGATGCCGGGGGATTCTCGCGCTGCCGAATTTCCATGCCCTCGTGAGGGGGAATGTTCAAGCTTCTAGCCTTGCCGCCCGCATTCCTCCTGCTCCTTGCCTTTCAAGGTGCTGAGTTGCCGCAGCCTGCGGATGGAGCTCGTATCTTCCAGGGCAACTGCGCTTCCTGCCATCGTGCCGAGCGGGACTCGCCCGCGCCTCTGCCCGAACAGCTTCGTCGCATGTCCCGCGAGTCAATCCTCCGGAGTCTCGAAACCGGCAAGATGAAGGAGCAGGGCACGCATCTCACTGCCGCCGAGCGCGCTGCGGTGGCTGAATATCTTGGCGCTCCGAGCGGCGGCGCGGCGGGGGCGGTCTCGGCCCCTTGCGCGCCCAAACCTTTCTCGACCGCTAGCGACCCCAGTTGGACGGGCTGGGGAGTGGACCCCTCGAACAGCCGTTTCCAACCTGCCGCCTCGGCGCGACTGGGACGCGAAGAGGTTCCCCGGCTGCAGCTCAAGTGGGCGTTCGGTTACCCCGGCGCGTCGGCAACCTTTGGCCAGCCGACGGTGGCGGGGGGCCGCCTCTTCGTGGGCAGTGAGGACGGTACCGTCTACTCGCTCGATGCTCGCACCGGATGCGTCTATTGGACATTCAAAGCTCCTGTCACCGTCAAGACGGCTGTCTCCATCGACGGCGGAGGGCACATCGCCTATTTCGGCGATACCGTGGGGACGGTTTATGCGGTCGACGCCGAGAAGGGCTCGCTCCTCTGGAAATTCCGCGTTGAGGAACATTCCGCGGCCCGCATCACGGGCTCGCCCCTGCTCATTCATGGGCGTCTCTACGTTCCCGTTTCCTCGGGCGAGGAAGGGGCGGCCGTGGATCCGAAATATCCCTGCTGCACGTTTCGAGGGTCCGTGGTGGCGCTGGACGCTCGCACGGGCGCGCGGATCTGGAAGTCTTACACCATCCCGCAGAGTCCAAAGCCCACCGGCCGCCGCAACTCCGCCGGCACGGAGCTTTGGGGTCCGGCGGGCGCCGCGGTATGGTCGCCTCCCACGGCCGACCTCAAGGCACGGGCCATCTACGTCGCCACGGGCAACAGCTATTCCGAGCCGGACACTCCCTACGCCGACGCGGTCATCGCTTTCGACATGGGCTCCGGGAAGATGCCTTGGTGGCATCAGTTCACCGCAAACGATCTCTGGAACATCTCCTGCGTGGCCCCGGACCGGGCGAATTGCCCCGAAAGGCCGGGCCGGGACCTTGATTTCGGCTCGCCGCCTATCCTGCGATCCCTGCCCGATGGGCGACGCATCCTGATTGTGGGACAGAAATCGGGGGTCGTTCACGCGCTTGATCCTGACCACCGGGGCAAGGTTCTATGGGAGAAGCGGATTGGTGTGGGAGGGCCGCTGGGGGGAATTCAGTGGGGAGGAGCGGTGGGGGAAAATAACGCCGTGTACTATGCCCGCTCGGACTGGGATGAAGCCGGGCCCGACGTGGGAGGCGGCCTGTTCGCCCTTCGGATAGCTAGCGGAGAGAGAATCTGGTTCGCCCCTCCTGCCAAGCCGGCCTGCGCGGACCAACCGGGGTGCAGTGCAGCACAGATGGCGCCCGTCACGGCGATACCCGGGGTGGTGTTTTCTGGGTCGCTGGATGGCCACTTGCGCGGCTACGACACGCGGGATGGCCGAGTGATCTGGGACTTTGACGCGCTGCGCGAATTTGCCACCGTCAACGGCGCCCCGGCGAAGGGAGGCTCGTTTAATGCCTCCGGGCCCGCCATCGTGGACGGCATGCTCTACGCCAACTCCGGCTACACGAACGCCATCAGCGGCAATGTCCTGCTCGCGTTCTCGGTGGATGGAAAGTAAAAGCTGCTGTATTGTTAAGAAATAGCATGGCCAGAGGTTGGGAAAGCAAGTCGGTGGAGGCGCAAATGGACTCAGCCCAGTCCGACCTCGCGACCCCTGCGAGACACGTCAGTCCTGAGGAGGCTGAGGTCCTTCGCAAGATGAAGACTCAGCTTCTCGCTCGTGCCCGCCTGCTCGATCAGATTCGGAGCTGTGAGCACCCACGGTATCGCGAAATGATGGAGAAGGCGCTCGCCGATCTGGAGAAGTCACTCGCGCAACTTCACTGAGGCGACTGCGCACGCCATGATCGCCACGGCCCCGAAGTAGTGCATCGGGGCGCCGTCGGCTTCTGATCGTTCCAAGATAGAGTCAACAGCCCCGAGGAGCCTTATCGGGCTCCTGGCTGTGCGCACGTTCCTACTGGAGCCCGGTTGGCGAGGCCAGGGCAGGGAACATTCCCGGGTGCGTCGGGGGGCGCCGAGCCCCGTTTGTCAAAAATGTCCACAAAGGGTAGTGGTCGATTGTGGAAAACACCCCAAGCGGCGGCATGGCACTTTCGTGCCCCTAACCCGTTAAAATAATTGAAAAAAGCTCTTGACACAGGTCAAACACCGGCCTATAGTCCGTGGATAAAAGTGGCTGAAAGTAGCCAAAAGTAGTAGCAAGTGTGATTCTCACGAAATTTAGGGTCGCTGGAAGGGTTGCTCGGGGTTCCTAATGCTGCGCGGCAACAACCCAGCTTCGGTGGACGGCAAGGGCAGGCTCAAGATCCCGGCGGCTTTCAAGACCTACCTGGACGAGAACTACGGTCCCGACTACTACGTAACTAGCCTCGACGGACAGTTCGTGCGCGTTTATCCCTTTGCCGAGTGGCGAAGTATCGAAGAAAAACTGGCCGCCCTGCCTTCCATGAACAAAGCCAAAAAGAAGTTCCTCGACCGTACAAACTACTGGGGGCAGATGGCCAAGATGGATGCGCAGGGCCGCATCCTGATTCCCGCGTTGCTGCGCGAGTCGGCGGGAATGCGCGGCGAGGTCGCAGTGCTCGGCTACCTCAACTACCTCGACGTGTGGAACAACGAGCGCTATCGCGAGCACCTGGAGCGCGAGCCCTTCACCGATGAAGATATCGAGGGTCTGAGCAACCTTGGAATCTGATGATTTTGGATTTGCGATTTTGGATTTTGGATTGGTGGAAAGCGATTTCAGGTCTGGGAATTGGAGACAGTGAGCGATGACAGTGAATTCGGAAAACCCGAATCTCGAGTCCCCAACCCCGCATCCCGACAGACGCACGTTCCCGTCATGCTACGGGAGGCCCTTGAGTTCCTCAATGTTGCCCCTGACGGCGTCTATATTGATGCGACGCTGGGCGCTGGCGGTCATGCGGCAGCGATTCTCAGCGTCTTACAGCGGGGGCGGGGAAAGTTGCTGGGTATCGACCGCGACCCGGCGGCGCTCGAATGGGCTCGACAGCGGCTCGCACGTTTCGGAGAGAGCGTGATGCTCCGGGAAGGCAACTTCGCCGAAATCGACCAGCTGCACGCCGCGAGCGGTCTAGGGCCCGCTGACGGCCTGCTCGCCGACCTCGGCCTGAGCTCGATGCAGCTCGAAGACGCTTCCCGGGGATTCAGTTTCGAGCGGCCCGGCCCGCTCGATATGCGGATGGATCCCCACACGCGCACGACAGCCTCCGAGATTGTCAATCGCACTCCCGAGCGGGAGTTAGCCGACCTGATCTTCAAGCTTGGTGAGGAACGTTTCTCGCGCCGCATCGCGCGAGGGATGGTAAAGGCCCGTCCGATTCGATCAACCACCGAACTGGCGCAGGTGGTGACGCGAGCTATCCCCTCCCGGACGGGCCTTTACCATGTTCATCCGGCCACGCGCACGTTTCTGGCGCTGCGCATGGTGGTCAACCAGGAGCTGGAAAGCCTGGAGACCTTCCTCGCCCAGGCGCTCGGCGTCCTCGCTCCGGGCGGCCGGCTGGTGATTCTCAGCTTTCATTCACTCGAAGACCGGCTGGTGAAGCGCGCCTTTCAGGCGTGGAAGCGTGAGGGCCAGGCCGAAATCCTCACGAAGAAAGTGGTCCGCCCCGGTGAGGCGGAAATCCAAGCGAATCCGCGGTCGCGCAGCGCCAAGCTGCGAGCCGCAGAAAAGCAGGGGCTAGGTGCTAGGCACTAGGGGCTAGGAAAGGACAGCCCCCAGCACCCAGTTCCCAGCACCCAGAGCAATGGCAACCGCAGCAGTCGCACTTCCCAGAACGAGACGGCGCCCGCGGCGCCCGACGGATCGAGTCGGGGCGCGGGCCAGTTTCATTGACATTCAGTACGTGAAGCGCATCGACAACTCCCGCTTGCGGCGGGAGGTGGACCGGGAGAAGCGCCGTGAATGTTACTGTCTGCTGGGGCTGGGCATTCTGGTTTTTCTATTTGGTCTCCTTTTCGCGTGGCAGAGTTTCCAGTTTGTGCGGGACGGCTATCAGGTTGAAGAGATCAAGGCGCAGCGCGATGCGCTGGAGGAGTGGAACCGCCAGCTCCGTCTGGAGCAGGCCTCGCTGGCTGATCCGCAGCGGATCGACAAGCTGGCGCGGCGGGAGCTGGGGCTCGCTTCACCCCAGCCGCAACAAGTGATCCGCGTCGGCGGCGCGACGAGCGCACCGGGCGAGACAGGTGTGCCGGAATTTGCGCGCAACCTCCCCGCCGCGGGGGAGCTTCCTCGCGAGCCTTAGATGTCCCTACGGAAGATGTCAGCACGGCCGGCCACGAGCCGCGGTTCGTTAACGCTTAGCCGCGGCTTGCTGCTCGGGGGCCTACTGGCCCTGTGGATGCTGGCTCTGGTTGCCCGCCTTTACCATCTCCAGATCATCCAGTACGTGGATCTGCTGGCCCGCGCCGAGCGGCAACAGCAACGCACCGTGGAGATTGCCCCCAAGCGCGGCACGATCTATGACCGTCAACTGCAGCCCCTGGCCATGAGCCTGGCCGTGGATTCGGTTTTTGCGGTGCCCTCCGAGATTCCCAACCCGGAGATGGTGGCTGACTTGCTAGCCCCTGCTCTTGGTCTCGGGAAGGGTGATCTGCTCGGCCGCTTCAAAACCTTCAAGTCTTTTTGCTGGGTCAAGCGCAAAGTCTCCGCAGGAGAAAGCGCCCGAGTCCGCGACCTGAACTTGCAGGGTATCTACTTCCAAAAAGAAATGAAGCGGTTCTACCCCAAGGGCGAGTTGGCCGCGCAGGTGATGGGCTACGTCGGCCTCGATGACCACGGTCTCGGCGGGCTGGAATACCGGATGAACGATACGATCCGGGGCACACCGGGACGGGTTTTGATCGCCGCGGACGCGCGGCGACAGTCCTTCCGTTCCACCGAACGGCCTGGACAGCCGGGGAAGAACGTGGTCCTCACTCTGGACGAGAACATTCAATATATCGCCGAGAAAGCTCTGGCCGATGCCGTCGTCAAATGGCGGATGGCGAGCGGCGCCGTCGTGGTCCAGAACCCGCAGACGGGCGAAATCCTCGCCATGGCCGGCTATCCGACGTTCGACCCGAATGATTTCGGCAAGAGCGCTCCCGAGGCGCGCATCAATCGCGCGGTCTCCTGGGTGTTTGAGCCAGGCTCGACCTTCAAGCTGGTGACGGTTTCCGCCGCCCTGGAAGAACACCTGGCCTCTCCCGGCGAGGTCATCAATTGCCAGAACGGCAGCATCGTGCTCGCCGGGCACACCATCCATGACCATGAACCGTACGGCGGCCTGACGGTCCGGCAAGTGGTGGCGAAGTCGAGCGATGTGGGGGCCATCAAGCTGGGATTGCGCTTGGGCGAGGAGCGGCTCTACCGATACATCCGCGGCTTCGGTTTCGGCTCCCCGGGGGGGATCGAGCTGCCCGGCGAGGAGCGCGGCTTGTTGCAGCCTCCGGCGCATTGGTCCGGCATCTCGATTGGCGAGATCTCCATGGGCCAGGAAGTGGGCGTGACGGCGCTGCAACTGGTCAGCGCCTACTCCGCGA
Source organism: Terriglobia bacterium (assembly GCA_020072655.1). Lineage (GTDB taxonomy): Bacteria > Acidobacteriota > Terriglobia > UBA7540 > UBA7540 > JAIQGB01. The sequence goes on from JAIQGH010000017.1 coordinate 25,289, forward strand.
TCGCGAACGGAGGAGTGCTTCACCCACCGCGCGTGGTAGGCGATGTTTTCCTGGGGGACTCGCACGAGCGGGCCGCCCCGGCGATGGGCCGTCGCCTGGTCAGTCGGGAGACGGCGGAAGAGATGAAGGAGATTCTCGCGGAGGTTGTCGAAGAAGGAACCGGCATCACGGCTCGGTTGGCCGGCTATTCCGCGGCGGGGAAGACCGGTACTGCCCAGAAGATAGACTCATCAGGCACTTATTCCAAGGCTTATTATGTCTCCTCTTTCGTGGGTTTCGCCCCTGTTCGAAATCCGGCGGTAACCATTCTGGTGGTTATCGATTCACCGGTTGGGGGGTACTACGGGCGAGAAGTGGCAGCTCCAGTGTTCAGATCCATCGCAGAGCAGACTCTGGGATATCTCAATGTGCCGCAAGACAATCCTTCCTTATGGCCGCAAGTTGCTTCCTCCACCCCCGCTGGGCCTCCTCGCCAGAAACGCGGAGGCCGGGCGGGTTTCCCTTCTCAGATGTCTGAGCCGCCCGGAGCTGCCCTCTCGCCCGTCCGTACAGTATCCTTTGCGCCTCGCCTCCTGCCCGAGAGGGGCGGAACGCTGATTCTGGATAACGGGCCCATGGTGACCGTCCCGGATTTCTCCGGGAGGGCCTTGCGTCAGGTCGCCGAGGAGTGCCAGGCCTTGGGATTGGACCTCAACATCCGCGGCTCCGGTGTGGCGGTTGAGCAGATGCCGCCGGCGCGCGCCTTGGTCCCGGCTGGCTCGCACATCCTGGTGAGGTTCGCAAGGTAAGATTGATCGGCAGTATAATGCGAGTGAACGATGAAGTTAGGCGAACTCCTCCGGGGAGTGCCGGCCCCGATGAAGGGCAACGGGGCGGCCGGTGCGGATCCTGCCCTGGAGATAACCTCGCTGGCTTACGACTCCCGCCGCGCTGAGCCGGGCACGCTTTTCTTTGCCATCCAGGGTGAAAAGGCCGACGGCCATGCTTTCATTGCCTCGGCGCTGGAGCGGGGCGCCGTCGCCATCGCCAGCGAACGTCCCGCGCCGGCAGAACTCGCGGCACGATGGGTTCAAGTGGCGGCGATCCGTCGCGCGCTCTCCGCAGCCGCGCGCGCCTTCTATGGGGAGCCGGATTCGCGGCTTCAGCTTATCGGCATCACCGGAACCAACGGCAAGACCACCACGGCTTTTCTGATCGAAAGCATCCTTCGCGCCGCGGGGATTCCGGCCGGCCTTTTCGGGACCATCGAATATCGGCTGGGCGAGAAAGTGCTACCCGCTGTCAACACCACACCGGAATCGTTGGATCTGCTTTCCTATTTTGCGGATTTGGTTCGTTTGGGCGCCAAAGCTGCCGTCCTGGAAGCGTCTTCCCATGCGCTCGCCCAGGAGCGCCTGTGGGGGTTCCCGTTTTCAGCGGCGGTATTCACGAACCTCACGCGCGATCATCTCGACTTTCACAAAGATTTTGAGCACTACTTCGCGGCCAAGCGCCGGCTCTTTGAGGGATTGGGCACGCCGCCCCCCCCGCTGGCGGTCATTAACGCCAACGACCCATGGGGCGCGCGGCTCCTCGATATTCCCAGCACACGGCGTATTACTTATGGCTTGAATGGCGAGGCCCAAGTCCGGCCCAAGCACTTCACGCAGAATCTCACAGGCCTCCGGGCCAGCGTGCTGACGCCGGAAGGAAAGCTCGATATCCAATCGCCCTTGGTCGGGCGGGCGAATCTGGCGAACATCTTGGCCGCGGTGGCGACGGGTATCGGACTGGGCCTCCCCCTGGAGAGCATCCAGCAAGGCGTCGCCGATCTCCACGCCGTCGCGGGACGCTTCGAGCGGATCGACGAGGGGCAGCCGTTTCTCGTCGTCGTCGACTACGCCCACACCGACGACGCCTTGCGCAATGTGCTCAACACCGCGCGGGAGCTGACCCGTGGCCGGCTCATTGTGGTCTTTGGCTGCGGGGGCGATCGCGACCGGACCAAGCGGCCGTTGATGGGCGAGGCGGCGGGCACGCTGGCGGACTTCGTGGTGCTGACTTCTGATAACCCGCGCAGCGAGGATCCCGTCGCCATCATGAACGATGCGTTAGTGGGCCTGCAGAAGACAGGCAAGCCTTACGTGGCGCGGGCCGACCGCCAGGTGGCGATCCGTGAGGCATTGACTGAGGCCCGGCAAGGGGATGTCGTGGTCCTGGCGGGCAAGGGCCACGAGACCTATCAGGTCCTAAAGGGTCTGACGATTCCCTTCGACGACCGCGAGGTGGCGCGCCAGGTCTTGCGGCAACTGGGGTACAGTTCTGAAACCGCGAGGAATGACCACGGGAAGCCGTAGGAATGCTGGGTCTCGCGAGAGTTGAGCGGTTCGGAGCGCCGTGTCGAGTGCTCCGCTGGTCGGGATGAGACATGCAATTAGCGTTGGGCGAAGTGGCGACTGTTCTAGGCTCCTCGTGCGGGTTTGCCGAACGGTTGGCGCGAGGATATGCGATTGATTCGCGCACGCTCGCCCCGGGCGAGCTTTTCTTCGCCATCCGCGGTCCCCACTTCGACGGCCATCAATTCGTCGAAGATGTCCTCGGGCGGGGTGCCGTCGGAGCCGTCGTCGAGCAAGCCTTTTACGAGCAGAGCCCTGAGACGCTCCGGCCTGCGCTCATCGCCGTTGACGACACCCCGGGAGCGCTCCAGGGACTTGCCCGCGCGGTCCGCCGAAGATGGGACAGGCGGCTCGTCGCCATCACCGGCAGTACGGGAAAATCGACCACGAAGGAAATGACCGCGGCCATTCTGGCGGAGCGCTACTCGGTCCTGAAGTCAGAGGGGAATCTCAACAATCATTATGGCCTGCCGCTGACATTGCTTGGGCTTGAACCCGGCCATGATGTGGCCGTTGTCGAGCTTGCCATGTCCGCGCCGGGGGAAATCGCTCGGCTCACTCGCATTGCCGAGCCACAAGTGGGAGCGGTCACCAATGTTGCCCCGGTTCACCTGCAGTTCTTCGAATCTGTGGACGGCATCGCTCGCGCCAAGCGCGAATTGCTGGAGAATATGCCCGCGGGCTCGACCGCCGTCCTGAACTTTGATGACCCGCGCGCGCGCACTTTCGCTGAGGGTTTCAAGGGCCGGGTGGTGACCTTCGGGTTTGACCCACACGCCGATTGGAGTGTCGCTGAGGTTGGCGGAGACGCAGTGGAAGGAAGCCGCTTTCGGGTCCGCGGCGGGGTCCAGGATGCGGAGTTTCGGTTGGGCCTGCCTGGTCGCCACAATATCCAGAATGCCCTCGCCGCCATTGCCATCGCCAGCCTGTTCGACGTCTCCCCGGCCGAGGCAGGGAAGGCCCTTGCGCACTTCCGTCCACTCCCGCAGCGCAGTGAAATTCTTACACTGCCGGAGGGAATTGTGCTCATCAACGACTGCTACAATTCGAACCCTCTGGCGATGGAGACGATGCTCGAGACGCTCGCGCCGTGGCCGGGGGCGCGGCGGCGGATCGTGGTCGCCGGCGAAATGCTGGAGTTGGGACCGACGTCGCCTGACTTGCACCGTCAAGTAGGCCGGAAATGCGTCGAGTGCCACGTCGACCGCCTTTTCGCCGTGCAGGGCGACGCGCGGCTCTTCCTCGAAGGGGCGCGCGAGGCCGGCTTCCCTGAGCAACACTGCCGGTTTTTCTCCACCGCGGAGGAGGCCGGGGAATTCTGCCGGAAGGCGCTTGAGCCTGGTGATGTGGTGCTGATAAAGGGTTCGCGGGCCGTGCATTTGGAGAAGGTAACGCAATTGCTGAAATCCGTGGGCGCCGGCGTCCCCGCTGCTCGCGACGCCGAGTCCAGAAGCTGAGCGACTCACAATGTTCTATCTCCTCTGGCAGCTCTTTCACGACCAGGTTCGGCTCCTCAACCTTTTCCGCTACATCACCTTCCGCACGGCGTACGCGACCATGACGGCACTCTTCCTGGCGCTGGTCCTGGGTCCCTGGCTCATCCGCCGATTGAAGGAATTCCAGATCGGTCAATACATCCGCGAGGACGGGCCGCAGTCCCATCAATCCAAGGCAGGGACGCCGACCATGGGCGGCGTGCTCATTGTTCTTTGCGTCGTCGTGCCCACGCTGCTCTGGGCGGACCTGCGGAACATCTTCGTCTGGATGGTGCTCGCGGTAATGCTGGCCTTTGCCGGCATCGGCTTCTGGGATGATTACCAGAAGGTGCGAAGACGTCAGAATCTCGGACTGACCGCCCGCAGCAAGATCCTGCTCCAAATCCTCGTCAGCTTCATTTTCGGAGTGGCCCTGATCTTCCTCTCGGCGCGGGGGCTCTACTCCACGAACCTGACTTTCCCGTTTTTCAAGCGCTTCCGGCCGGACTTGCTAATTCCTTCTCTCCTGACCAATGTGTGGACCTACCCGTTCGCCTTTCTGCCTTTTCTGCTGTTTGTAATTCTCGTGCTGGTGGGGTCGTCGAATGCCGTCAACCTCACCGACGGATTGGACGGCCTGGCGATCGGCTGCGTCCTCATCTCGGCCTCGGCGTTGACGGTGCTGACCTACGTCGCCGGGCACGCCGTGCTGGCCGACTACCTCGACCTGGAGCATCTGCCGCGCGTCGCCGAGTTGACCGTCTTTTGCGGGGCCATGGTCGGCGCCAGCCTGGGATTCCTTTGGTATAACTCCCACCCGGCGGACATCTTCATGGGAGATGTCGGGTCGCTCGCGCTGGGGGGCGCCATCGCCACAGTGGCCGTCATCATCAAGCAGGAAATGCTTTTGCCGTTTATCGGCGGCATTTTCGTCGTGGAAGCGCTTTCGGTCATTCTCCAGGTGGGGTCTTACAAGTTGCGAAGAAAGCGCATTTTCAAGATGGCTCCTCTCCATCACCATTTCGAGCTGGCGGGATGGAGGGAATCGAAGATCATCGCGCGCTTTTGGATCGCCGCCCTGGTCTTCGCGCTCTTTGCGCTGACGACGCTGAAGTTGAGGTGAAATGTCCTTTGTCCTTAGTCCCTTGTCCTTGGTCCCTTGTCATCTGCGAGAGGTGGGACTCGACGGTCCGGCACCGGGAGCGGGAACAATGAGTAGCTCGGAGGCCATTACGACAGGGCCAATGACGAAGGACAAAGGACAAGGGACCAAGGACAACGGACCAAGGGCGTCCTTTGACAAATGGAATTTCTGCGCATAAAATACGCACTAATGGCCCATGGCTAGGCCCAAGTCATTCCGCAATCCCACGCGCGTCAGCCTGACGCTGAATCGCGAGACGCTGGTCGTGGCGCGCCGGCGCGCTCGGCTCGTGCGGCGGTCGCTCTCGGAAATGGTTTCGGAAATTCTCGACGCCTATTTCCGCCGCAATGGACAGCCGCGCGCGAGGAGGCGGCCATGACCGATGTGCGAGGCAAGCGCATCCTGGTCGTGGGCCTGGCCCGCACGGGCCGCGCCACCGCGAAGTGCCTGCAGCGCCACGGGGCGGAAGTGACGGTCACCGATTCCCGCCCGCCGTATGACCTGCGCGCGGATGTCGCCGAACTGCTGGCCCTCAAGATCGGCATGGAGCTCGGCCTGCACCGCGAAGCCACCTTCCTCGCCCAGGACCTGATTGTCGTCAGCCCGGGCGTTCTGCCGGAACTGCCGCAGCTTCAGGCGGCAAGGGCCAAGGGAATTCGCGTCGTTTCGGAAGTCGAGGTGGCAAGCTGGTTCCTGGAAGCCGACCTCCTGGGGGTCACGGGCTCGAACGGCAAGACAACCACGACGGCGCTGCTGGGGAAGATGCTCGAGGCGTCCGGGTTCCAGACCTTTGTGGGCGGCAACATCGGCTTGCCGCTGATCGCCGCGGTCGACCAGGTCCCCAAAGATGCGAAGGTCGTGACCGAACTGAGCAGCTTTCAACTCGAAACCATCGAGACTTTCCGCCCGCGCGTGGCCGTGCTCCTGAACCTCACGCCCAACCATCTGGATCGCCACCCGACGCTCGAAGCTTATGTCGCGGCGAAGGCGCAGATTCTCCGCCATCAGACGCCGGATGATTTCGCCGTGCTTAACGCCGATGACCCGGCGGTGATGAACTTGGCCCGAGAGACTGTCGCGCGGAAGATTCTCTTCAGCCGCACGAGGGACCTTCCCGACGGCGTGTTCGTCGCTGACGGCCAAATCATCTTTCGCACCGGGAACCTGGAGCGGCCGCTCCTCGCCACGCGCGACATCGCGTTGCGGGGGGATTTCAACGTTGAAAACGTCTTGGCGGCCGCCGCGGCCGCGTGCGTGGTGGGCGCGGACTTCGAAGCTATCGCGCGCGCCGTGCGGGAATTCCGGGCCGTCGAGCATCGGCTGGAGTTCGTGCGGGAAATGCGCGGCGTCGAGTTCTTCAATGACTCCAAGGCCACCAGCGTCGATGCCGCGGCCAAGGCGCTCACGGCATTCACGCGCGGCGTGCACGTGATTCTTGGCGGCAAGGACAAAGGCGCGCCTTACGCGCCGTTGCGGCCGCAGCTCAAGGAGCGCGCTCGCGCGGTCTATCTGATCGGCGCTGCGGCGAAGCGCATCGAGCGCGAGCTGATGGGCGCTATCGAGCTGATCCCCTGCGGGGACCTCGAAACGGCGATGCGCCGGGCCTTCGCTCGGGCCATGGCGGGGGACACAGTTCTGCTTTCGCCTGCCTGCTCGAGCTTCGACCAGTTCCAGGACTACGAGCACCGCGGGCGCGTGTTCAAGGAAATTGTCGAAAAGTTGGCGGTGGAAGTGGAAGCCGCCGAAGGTGCGCGCCGGCTCGAGGAGGGCGCTCGCATCCTGGCACCCGCGGTCGCCGCGACGGTTGCCCCGGAGGCCCCCGCTTTGCCGGAGAGCGTAGCGCCGGGCGGAACTTGTCCCAACGACGTCGGGAGCCCGGCACCTGCCCCGATGAGTCGGGGCGCTACTAGTCCGGCGGATGCAGCGCAGGAAGCCGTCCCGGCACGGGAGGCGCCGCCGCCAGTCGAGATTCAGCACCCCGAACGCGTTTACGTTTAGGAAGTGGGCGCGGAAGAGACTGTCTATGCTGACGCGGATGTGCTTGCGGAACCTCCTGCGGACCGCGATGTCGAAGCGGTGACCCTCGAAGCTCTGCCCGCGAGCGAGCCGGTCGAGGACGAAGCTCTGCCGTTTGAAGTGCGCGACGGGGCACGCTCACGGTCGTCAGTCTCGGAGGGAGAAGCAGCGGCCACGGGAGACGCCAAGGAAGACTCGCCAGCAGAGAAACCTTCCCAGGAGCCGGGGCGTGACGCCGGGAAGCGGCAGGCACGGCTCCCCGGGCTGTAAAGCATGGCCCGAAGACTCGAATCCGACCGCATCTTGTTCGGCACCGCCGTGATCCTGGTGCTGTTCGGCGCGCTGATGGTGTTCAGCGCTTCGGCAGTGCTGGCGTCGGAGCGATTCGGCAACAGCTACCACTTCCTGATCCGCCAGGTCATCTGGGCGGCGGTGGGTCTGGGCCTGATGTTTGTCGCGATGCATTTCGAGTACCGCCGCCTGGCTAGTCCGAGCGTGATTTTTCCGGCGATGGGGCTGCAATTCGTCCTGCTCGTCGTCGTGCTCTTTGCCGACCGCACTCATAACGCGCACCGGTGGCTGCACCTCGGTGCCGCGAGCTTCCAGCCTTCCGAGCTTTCCAAGATCGTGCTGGTCGTGTTTCTCGCCTATTTCCTTTCTCTCCGCCAAGGTGACGTGAATGATTGGAAGCAAACGCTGTTACCGATCGGAATGGTTTCCGGCGCGAGCGTGGCCCTGGTCGTGATGGAGCCGGACCTGGGGACCTCGCTGGCGCTCGCGCTGATTGTCGCTGCCATGCTCTTTGCGGCGGGGCTGCGGCTTGCCTACTTTGCGTTCGGGGCGCTCGCCGCGCTTCCCGTCCTGTACCTTCTGATCTTTCATGTGGGTTACCGGCAGCGGCGCGTGATGGCGTTTCTCGATCCTTACTCGGACCCGCTTGGCAAGGGATTCCAGATCATCCAATCGTTTATTGCCGTGGGCACGGGCGGGATTGACGGCGTGGGCTTGATGGACGGGAAGCAGAAACTCTTCTATCTTCCCGAGCCCCACACCGATTTCATTTTTGCCGTGATCGGCGAGGAACTGGGCTTTATCGGCGCGCTTTTTGTGCTGGGCCTTTTCGGGGTGGTATTGTGGCGCGGGCTGCGGGCTGCGGCGCATTCGAACGACGAGTTCGGACGACTGTTGGCGATCGGGCTGACCGTCATGCTGGTGGGTCAGGCCCTGGTCAACATCAGCGTAGTGCTGGGGCTGATGCCTACCAAAGGGATTCCGCTGCCTCTGATAAGCTATGGCGGCTCGTCGTTGGTCATGAGTCTTCTTGCCGTAGGGATCTTGCTGAACATCTCTCAGCAATCGAGCTGAGGGAATAAGGCGGAAGTTGAATCGATGGACAGGGAAGGGCCGGTCGGAGCGGATGTGGAGACGGGGCTGGAGCGCGAGGGGGCGCTGGTCCATCATCGGCCGGCAGCCGAGCCGATTCGAATCCTGATGGTGGCCGGCGGAACGGGCGGGCACATCTTCCCCGCGCTGGCCGTGGCCGAGGAGTTGCGCGCGCGAGCGGCGGCGCGTGAAACCGTGGAATCCCCCTGCCAGATCGAGTTTCTGGGCACGGGGCGCGGCTTGGAGGCGCGGTTGATTCCGCGTGCTGGCTTCCCGCTGCGCACGGTCAGCGCAGCGGGATTGAAGGGCATCGGTGGCTGGCGCCGGCTACGCAACTTCCTGGTGCTGCCGCGCAGCGCCGTGGAGACCGCCTTAATCCTTCGTGAAGATCAGCCGAGCGTGGTCGTGGGCATCGGAGGTTATGTGGCGGGGCCGGCGATGCTCGAAGCGGCGCTCAAGGATATCCCCACGCTTTTGATCGAGCCCAACGCGGTGCCCGGCTTCACGAATCGGGTGCTGGCGCCCGTGGTGAGGAAGGCTGCGGTGGGGTTTGAGGAAGCGGCCGTCTACTACGGCTCCAAGGCAGTGGTGACGGGGCACCCTGTCCGTCGAGGGTTCTTTGCTGTGCCGCGGCGAGAGCACATTCCACCCTTCACGATTCTGGTTTTGGGGGGAAGCCAAGGCTCGCGCGCGATCAATGATTGCGTCGTGAATAGTCTGGCAGTGCTCGCGAAATGGGCGGGGCCGCCGAGATTCATCCATCAAACTGGTGAACGGGACTATAATGCCGTGCGGCAGGCCTATCAGGAACGAGGGTTTCCCGCAGAGGTCGTGGCCTTCATCGAGGACGTTCCCGGGGCGCTGGCGCGCGCCGACTTGGTGATCTCTCGCGCCGGGGCCAGTGCGGTGGCCGAGCTCGCCGCGGCAGGGCGCGCGGCCGTGCTCATCCCCTTTCCGGACGCTGCGGACCAGCATCAGCTTGGCAACGCGCGTGTCCTCGCCCGAGCGGGGGCAGCCCGTATCATCGAGCAGCATGAGTTGACTCCCGAGAGGCTGATTGCGGAGGTCGGCGACTTGCTCGGCGCCCCTTCGCGGCTCAATGAAATGGCGGCGGCTGCAAGGCCCCTGGCTCGACCTGACGCCGCCCAGCGCATCGCAGACTTGGTGGAGTGTTTGGCACGAAGAAGCGAATTTTGAAGGATGAATGGCGACTGCTCAGTTGTGAGTTCTTCTGAATTCTGAATTCTGGATTCTGAATTCTGACGTTTTATGCTTGGCAAAATTCGCAAAGTACACTTCGTTGGCATCGGTGGCATTGGGATGAGTGGCATCGCGGAGGTGCTGCTCAATCTGGGCTACGCGGTCTCCGGTTCCGACCTCAAGCACACGCCGGTCACGGAGCGTTTGGCGGCGCTGGGCGCGCGGGTCTCGGAAGGACACGCGGCGGAAAACGCGCGCGGGGCGCAAGTGGTCGTGACTTCGACCGCCGTGGCTGCGGACAATCCTGAGGTCCTGGAGGCTCAGCGCTTACAAATTCCAGTCATCCCGCGCGCCGAGATGCTGGCAGAGCTGATGCGGTTGAAGTTCAACGTGGCGGTGGCGGGTGCGCACGGCAAGACCACGGTCACTTCCATGGTCGCGGTGATGCTGGCCGAGGCGGGGCTCGACCCGACGGCGGTGATCGGCGGCCGCCTGGACGCCTTCGGCTCCAGCGCGCGGCTCGGCAAGGGTGAGCTCATGGTGGTTGAGGCCGACGAGAGCGACCGGTCGTTCCTCTATCTGCTGCCGAGCATTGCCATCGTCACCAACATCGACCGCGAGCACCTCGACCACTATCGGAATATCAATGAAATCTCTGAAGCCTTCCTGGCTTTCGTCAATAAGGTCCCGTTTTATGGGGCCGTCATCGCTTGCACGGACCCGCCGTGGGGAGAGCGTTTTCTCGAAATCCTGCCGCGCATCCGGCGGCGCGTGGTGACCTACGGGCTTGGAGTCGACGCCGACTGCCTGGCTTCCGCCATCGAGCTCACCCCTCGCGGTTCCGCGTTCGACGTTGCCTTCCGGGGGAAATCCCTCGGCCGGTTCAAGCTCCATGTCACCGGCCGGCACAATGTGCAAAACGCGCTGGCCGCCGCCGCCGTGGGTATCGAACTGGAACTCAGCGCCGACAAAATTCGTATTGGGCTGGAGCATTTCCGCGGCGTCGACCGCCGCTTCCAGGTGAAGGGAGAGGGGAACGGCATCGCCGTGGTGGACGATTACGGCCATCATCCGGCCGAAATCCGGGCCGTGATGGAAGCCGCGCGGCTGCGGGGCGCGCGGCGGATTCTGGCGATTTTCCAGCCCCATCGCTACACGCGCACCAAGTTCCTGATGGATGATTTCGCCCAATGCTTCGATGGTTGCGAGCGGGTTTACGTGCTGGACATTTATCCGGCCAGCGAGCCGCCGATTCCCGGCATCACCTCGGAGCGGCTGGTCGAGCGCATGCGCGAGCTGGGGCTCGACCGCGCCCGCTACGCGCCCTCGGAAAAGGCGGTGATCGAAGAAGTGCGAGCGGACATGAGGCCGGGCGATTTGATTATCACCGTGGGCGCGGGGAGCGTGTGGAAAGTCGGTGAGGCGCAGGGTGAAGCGGTCAAACGGCTGAGCGCGGAGGAGGCGGGCCATTCGCGCGCCCCCGCAGGCGACGCGGAGCGCCCGTAGATTGTGGAGGCAGAGGAATAGGGATGTCGCTGTTAGCTCGTGAGCCCGGGATGGCTGAGAAGATGGCGGCCTGGGGCGCCGAGTGGCTCCCTGCGGAGCCGCTCAGCCGGCATACGTCGCTGGGTGTGGGCGGGCCGGCGGACATGGTGCGATTGCGTGACCTGCGCCGCCTTCCCGAACTCATCGCCGACTTGCGCTGCCGCGGCGTCAACTGGCGCTTGCTGGGCGGGGGGACCAACTTGCTTGTGGCCGATGAAGGACTCAACGTTGTCGTCCTGCATCTCGTCCGCGAGCCGGACGGCCTGAAGTTTGACGGCCCGCGCGTCGAGGTTCCTACCGCCGCGAACCTCGGCACCACCGTCATGGAGTGCGCCAAGCGCTATCTGGGCGGCATGGAAGGCTTGATCGGCGTTCCGGGCACGGTGGGCGGCGCGCTCACTATGAACGCTGGCGCCTATGGCACGCAAATTGGCGACGTCGTCCGCGCCGTTTCGGTTCTTCGCGGCTCCTCCGGTGGGGTGGAAGTTCTCCGCATGGAAGACGTGCGGTTCCAATATCGTCACTCCAGTTTCGCCGCGGACGATATTCTGCTCTCAGTGTCGCTGGAGTTGCCCGAGAGGCCTTACGCGGAGATTCTCGAGAAGATCAAGCAGTGCAACCAAAAACGTCGCGCTTCGCAGCCCATCAATGAGAAGAGCGCCGGATGTATTTTCAAGAATCCTCCCGGCCACTCGACGGGAAAGATGATTGACGAGTTGGGCTTGAAGGGCACGCGCGTGGGCGGGGCAGTGGTCTCCGAGCGGCACGGCAATTTCATCGTCAACCGCCAGGGAGCCACCGCCTCCGACATTTTCAAGCTGATGGATTTGATTCGCGACCGGGTGCGCGGAGCCTACGGCGTCGAATTGGAAGAAGAGGTGATTGTCTGGAGGGACTAGTTGACAGTCGAAGGTCGAAAGCCGAAAGCGAGCACGATTGTGCTTCTGCTCTGGACTGTTTACCTTCGACTGCCGACTTTTGACTAAGGGAATGGCCAGCGGAGAACCCGACGACATTGCGCTGCCGACGGAACTGGATGCCGATGAGGAATCCCCCTATCGGCGTCGCCAGCGGCCCGTGTCGGCGCGGGGCAGCCGGGCGGGAGGATTTCGGTTCTTCCTGAAGTGGGGCCTGGTCGCGGCCGTGGTTTTGTCGGCGATGGGCTATGCCGGATACTCGGTGGCGGTGTTCATGCTCAGCTCGCCGAGGTTCCTGCTGACGACCTCAAATGATGTGATCGTGACGGGCAACAACTATGTTTCCGTTGAGGAAGTCACCAGCATGCTGGGCTTGGCGCGATCGGTGAAGCCGGCTTATGGGCTCAACATCTTGCGCCTTCCGCTCGAGGAGAAGAAGAAGCAAGTGGAGTCGATTGCTTGGGTGCGCTCGGCGACGCTGACGCGGGTATATCCGAACCGCCTGGCCGTGCGCCTGGTGGAACGCACCCCGATCGCTTTCGTGAACATCGACGGACGGCTGAAGCTGGTGGACGGCGACGGCGTCGTGCTCGACAAGCCCGAGCGGTCGTCCTTCGATTTCCCTGTGCTCACGGGGCTCGGCTCCGCCAACGGTCAGGCGGAGCGGGTGGCGCGGCTGGCCCTTTACGAGGCGTTCCTGCGCGAGATCGCCAGTGAAATCTCCGGCTCGGGCTGGATCGTTTCGGAGGTGGACCTGAGCGACGGCGACGACCTCAAGGCCATGCTGGTCGAAGGGCGCGAAACTTTGCAGGTGCACTTCGGCCACGAAAGCTTCGAGGAGCGTTTCCACAATTTCCTGACATTGCTTCCCGCGGTCCGCCACAATCATGGCAGAATTGACTCCATCGACCTGCGCTTCCGGAATCAGATCGTCGTGAACCCGCAGCCCGCCGATGAGACGAGCACGGGAGGCGGGACGAATCATTCCCTCGGCTCGACGGCGCAGGAGAATTAGGACAGCCTTGGCGCGCAAGGATCAATACATTTTCGGGCTGGATCTCGGCACCACCAAGACCTGCGCGCTCGCCTGCCAGCGCAACAACGAGGGGAAGCTGGAAGTGGCGGGCCTGGGCGTGGCGGAATCGCGCGGCTGGCGCAAGGGGGTGATCGTCAACCTCAACTCGGCCATGCTGGCCATTAAGAAGGCGGTCGAAGCCGCCGAGGCCGAATCCAAGGCGTCCTTTGAATGGGCCTACCTGGGGGTGGGAGGAACGCACATCCGAGGCGTGAACTCGCGCGGCGCGCTCAGCCTCGGCGCCCACACCCGCGAGGTCACGTTTGAAGACAAGATCAAGGCCTTCCAGATCGCCAAGGGTATTACGCTGCCTCCCGACCGCGAACTGATCGACGCCCTGCGGCAGGAGTATTTGCTCGACTCGCAGAATGGCATTCGCGACCCGCTGGGGATGACGGGGAAGACCCTGGAGGTGAATGTTCACCTGGTCACCGCCGCCCGGACGGCCTGGCAGAGCATCGTGACGGCGGCGAATAGTGCCGGAATCAAGGTCCCCGACAGCGGGACCATCTTCGAGCCGCTGGCCTCGGCCTGGGCCTGCGTGAGCGAAGACGAGCGCGAGCTGGGCGTGGCGCTGCTGGATATCGGCGGAGGATCGTCCGAGCTGATCGTTTTCCACGAAGGGGCGGTGCGGTATTCCTCGGTGCTGGCCATCGCCGGCGAGCACTTCACGAACGAGCTCGTGGAACTCCTGCAGCAAGACCTCGCGCGCTTCGGCATGGACAAGCAACTCGGCGCGGGGCTCGTCCTCACCGGCGGTGGGGCCAAGCTGGGCGGCCTCCTGCCCTTGACCGAGCAGGCGCTCGGCATGCCGGTGCGGCTGGGACGGCCCTCGGGTCTTGAGAAAATGGGCAGTATTCTTTCCGACCCTGTCTACGCAACCGTCGTGGGCTTGGTCACGTATGGATATCGTCTGCGGCTTCTTCAGGAGTCAAACGAGAAAGGTTGGTGGGGCAGACTCTGGGGTGGCCTGCGAGGCAAGAACAGCTAGGTGCCAGGTTCTGGGTGCTGGGGACTGGGTAGTAGGCCCGAAGGCGATTTGAGACCTGTAAAACCTAGCGCCTAGAACCAAGGACCTAGAACCTAGAACCTAGCACCCGTTCTTCAGAGGGGGAGAGCATGGCAGCCGATGAAGTCAATGAGAGCTTGCGGGTGGATTTCTCCGAGGAGTTGCGCCACGGCGCCAAGATCAAGGTGATCGGCGTGGGAGGAGGCGGCGGCAACGCGGTCAACCGCATGATCTCCGCCAAGCTGGAAGGCGTGGAGTTCATGGTGGCCAATACCGATGTGCAGGCCCTCCGCGCCTCGCAGGCGCCGGTGAAGATCCAGCTCGGGGCGAAGCTGACCAAAGGATTGGGGGCGGGCGCGAACCCTGACATCGGCCGCCGCGCCGCGTTGGAGGACACGGAAAAGCTCATCGACGCCATGGAAGGGGCGGACATGGTGTTTGTCACGGCGGGCTTGGGCGGGGGCACCGGCACGGGAGGCGCGCCCATTGTGGCGAGCCTCGCCCGTGAACTGGGTTCGCTCACGGTCGCCGTTGTGACCAAACCGTTCGCTTTCGAAGGCCGACGGCGGATGCAGCAGGCGGAGCAAGGATTGGCGGAGCTGAGCGAAGCCGTGGATACCGTGATCTGCATCCCCAACGAGCGCCTGATGCAGTACGTGGACAAGGGCACGAGCTTCTTCGAGGCCTTCCGCATCGCCGATGATATTCTCCGCCAGGGCGTGCAGGGCATTTCCGACATCATCACCATCACGGGCATCATCAACCGCGACTTCGCCGACATCAAAACGATTATGGAGGGCATGGGTTACGCGGTGATGGGCACGGCGGAGGGCACCGGCGAGAATCGCGCCGTCGATGCCGTCACTCGTGCCATCGCCAGCCCCTTGCTCGAGGACGCCACGATTAACGGCGCGCAGGGCATCCTGCTCAACATTACCGGGTCGAGCAAGCTCACCATGTACGAGGTCCACGAGGCCTCGACCATCGTTCAGAAAGCGGCGGCAGAAAACGCCAACATCATCTTCGGCGCGGTCCACAACGAGGCGATGAAGGACGCCGTGCGCGTGACCGTGATCGCCACGGGCATCAAGGCCGAGAAGATTGGCCTCAAGACGCGGGGCGTGGTTTCGCCCGCCCTCCGCTCGGCCCAGCAGAGCGTCAAGAACGTTCTGCTCAGGAAGGAGAGGTTGCCGATTGAGGCTCCTGTGCCGCGCGTCACCGCGGAAATTCCCGAGGACGATTTGGACGTCCCGGCCTTCATTCGCCGCCGCAAGCCGGAAGTGAAGTAGCTCGGGTAGGGGAGGGCTTCGCCTTCCCGCGTTATTACAGGTTCTCGCCTTCCGTTCGCCTTCTCGGCTGTAGTCCAGCCTCCGTGTTCCTTCTCGCTTAACGTCGCATCATGAGATGAGTTTCTGGCGGAACTTGCTGCGCAGGACAAAGGGGGAAAGGCTTCACTCTGTAGGCGCGGGAGGTGGGGCCATCGGCTGAAGGCGCAAGTTGGCGCAGACTTGCCGCAACACTCTCTCGGTGTCGGCGTCGAGCGGGGCGAACTTGAGGCCGACGCATTTTTGCTTGTTGTTCCAGACGATGTCACCATGCAAGCGCAACGGCTTGCCCTCCCATTCAGTCTCCAACTCCCATCTCAGACCCGCCGCGGGAAGACCCGTGCCTTCGACGCAGCCGCCCAGAACCGAGAGAGTGATGAGCTTGACGCGCAATGTTGTCCCCGTGGCAGGATCCAAGAGGCGGGCGCGCAAATCGCTGACATAACGCGGCACCCGACGGCGCTCGCGCTTGGCCGCCGGTTCCGCAGCGGCGGCTTGCGGCAGTGGGGCGGTCGGCGCCGGCACCGGTTGTCGCGCGGTCAAGGACTCCGCGAGGGACTTGTCGGTTTCTCTCTCGAGAGGAGAGGAGAGGGAGGCAATTCGCAGAGTGTTGCAGAGGTCGTTCAAACGCTTTCGGATGTCTTTGTCCAGGGAGAGAAACTTCACCCCCGCTCTTCCTTGCGCATCCCTGGAAACCACGAGGCCTTCGACGCCCATCGCGGCGCCGTGCCAGTCAATGTACAACTCGCATTTCTCGCCGAGCCCCGGAACCTCCGCGCCCTCGAGGGCGCAGCCCAGCGTGCTGATCACCTGCACGACCACTTTGGTCCCGACCATTTCT
Organism: Terriglobia bacterium; assembly: GCA_020072655.1. Classification (GTDB taxonomy): domain Bacteria; phylum Acidobacteriota; class Terriglobia; order UBA7540; family UBA7540; genus JAIQGB01. Next base: position 41,594 of record JAIQGH010000017.1, read on the forward strand.
CCGGCCGGGTGCAGCATGCCCGGCATCCCAAACTGATAGCGGGGAGCTTGGCGGCGTTCACGCATCAGGCGCGAGTGTAGCCCTCGGGCCGCCGAAACGCAAGCGGACAGCGCGGCTTTGATCTTGTAGCGCCGGGCGTCCCCGGCCCGTTCCCGAGGCGAGCGCCGTTCCTTGCCGGTCGTCTCGACATCGCTCAGCGGAATAGCACGCAGCTAGCATAAACGTGGCGAGCCGGGGCGGGCAGGCCGGCACACCGCCCGATGCCGACCTGAAGGTCGGCGCTACTTCCCCCGTGCCGTTGCATGTGGAGGCGGCCCGGTGGTATGTTGCAGGTTGTTCGGGGAAACTAAAACCAAAGCCCAGAGGACATCCGCTCGCCAAGAACCGCGAACGGAAATCCTGGGTAAACCAGAGGAGGCACCTGCATGAAGATTCAAGCGTATGCTGCGCACGGTCCGGGTAGGGCCCTCGAGCCCTTCGAGTACGAACCGCAGCCGCCGGAACTCGAACCCCAGCAGGTGGAGATCGCTATCTCCCATTGCGGGATCTGCCACAGCGACCACCGCGACGCGGCTTGGCTCCGCCGTCAAGAACTTCCGGGAAGGCCAGCGCGTCGGAGTGGGCTGGGAGGCGGGCTCCTGCGGTGAGTGCGATTATTGCCTGCATGGTGAGGAAAATGTCTGCCTGAGCGCGAGAGGTACCTGCACGCACGGCTACGGCGGTTATGCCAGCGCGATCCGGGTCGACCGCCGTTTCGTGTTTTCCATTCCCGAGAGCTTGGATTCCGAGCGCGCCGCTCCACTGCTGTGCGGCGGCGTCACGGTCTATTCGCCGCTCGCGCAGCACGTGCGGCCCGCTATGCGAGTCGGCGTCATCGGGCTGGGAGGTCTCGGGCACCTGGCGGTCCAGTTTGCGCACGCCTTCGGGTGCGAGGTCACGGTTTTCTCGACTTCGCCAGGTAAGGAGACCGAGGCTCGCCGCTTCGGGGCGCACCACTTCATCAATACCCGCGATGCCGGGGCGATGGAGAAAGTCGCGAACACGTTCCACTTCATCCTTTCGACCGTGTCGGGCGACGTGAATTGGGGGGATTACCTGAAGGCGCTCCGACCAAAGGGCAGGCTCGGCATGGTCGGCGCCCCCGCGAGCGATATCCGCCTGCCGGCTTTTCCGCTGATCATCGGCCATCGCGCGGTGAGCGGGAGCCCCATCGGCAGCCCGTCCGAGATCCGTGAGATGCTGGAGTTCTCCGCCCGCAACGGCGTTCAGCCGATAACGGAACGTTTTCCCATGGCGCAAGTGAACGCGGCCCTAGATCGCCTCCGGTCCAACCAGGCCCGCTATCGCATTGTGTTGGTGAACTGACCTCTGTTTGTTTGTGTCCTGGGGGCGCATCGTGATGCGCCCTACTTTAGCGGCAGCGTCCTCGCCGCTGCGTTGCCGCCTACCCGGCGATGGGGACATCGCCGCTACAACCTTCCACGTTCCGAGCCTATAATGGCGGGGCGCACAATGGCCGGAACGGACAATCGCACAATTCGTGCAGCGTATGCCGAGTGCCGACGCTTGGCGAAGCGGCACTATGAGAATTTTCCGACCGCGTCGCTGCTCGTCCCGCGCGACAAGCGCGACGCGTTGGCGGCAATCTACGCGTTTGCGCGCTATGCCGATGACCTGGCCGACGAACCGTGCGTCGAGGGCCGCCTGGAGCAGCTTGCCGAATGGCGGCAGAAGCTCGACGAATGCTACCAGGGCAAGACCGAGCACCCGGTCTTCATAGCGCTCGGTGACGCGGCGGCGCGATACCGGCTCTCACGGGAGCACTTTCAAAACCTGCTCCGGGCTTTCGAGCACGATGTGCTGGTGAATCGGCACAAGGATTTCGCGTCGCTCCTGGCCTATTGTACTTGCTCGGCAAACCCTGTCGGGCGGCTGGTGCTGGAGCTCTTTGGCCACCGCGAGGCTGAGCTCATGGAGCTTTCCGATTGCGTCTGCACAGCTCTGCAACTGACCAATTTTTGGCAGGATGTGGCTGTGGAGCTGGGCCGCGATCGAATCTATCTGCCGCTCGACGACCTGCAAAGGTTTGGCTACTCTTTTGACGACCTGCGCGCGCACCGGAGTAACGAGGCTTGGTCACGGTTGATGGCGATGGAGATTAGCCGCGCGCGCGAACTGTTCGAGAAAGGCAGGCCGCTCGCGGAGCGCGTCGTGCCGGAGCTGCGTCGCCAGCTTCGCTTGACTTGGCTGGGTGGGACCACGATTCTCGCCAGGATCGAGTCCGTTGGGTATGATGTGTTCCGTCGCCGGCCGACGCTCAGCCGGTGGGATTTTGCGCGGCTGTATTTGAGGGCGTGCCGTCCGCTGCACTGTCATGCTGAGCGGTAGCGAAGCATCTCGGCAGTTTAGGAATGACAAATACTGCGGATCCTTCGCTGCGCTCAGGATGACATGGTTCGAGGTTCCGCGAATTAAGGCTGCATCAACGTAATTGAGAAATGGGCATTCGCGAACACCATCACCGCCTCACGACGGCGCGCTCCACGAATTTCTATTATTCCTTCGTATTCCTGCCGGCCGAAAAACGGCGCGCTATCGAGGCAGTGTACGCATTTGCGCGGCGCGGCGACGATATCACCGACGGCAGCTTGACGGCGGCCGAGGCCGCGGCGGAAATCGCTCGCTACCGCGCCGCGCTGGACGGCTGTTTTGCGAGACGGGCCGACAGTCCCGAACTCCAGGCACTGGCCGAATCTATTCAGCGCTTCAAGATCCCCCGCCAGCCGTTTGAGGACTTGATTCTCGGCCTGGAGATGGACTTGCAGGGGACCCAATACAAAACCTTCGATGAGCTTGCGCTTTACTGCTATCGCGTGGCGGCGACGATTGGTTTGATCGCGATTGAGATTTTCGGCTATTGCAACCCCAGCGCGCGCGATTACGCCGTGAACCTCGGCATGGCGTTGCAGCTCGTGAATATCCTGCGCGACCTGGAAAGCGACGGCCGGCGGGGCCGGCTTTATCTTCCCGGCGAGGATCTGGAACGGTTCGGCGTCCGGCCGGGCGAAATCCTGGCAGGCCGTTACAGCGACCCGTTCATCGAACTCATGCAGTTCGAGTGCGACCGCGCGCGCCGATACTTCGGTCTGACGCGGCAGTCGCTCGCGCCGGAGGACCGCCGCGCGATGGTGGCCGCGGAAATCATGGCGGCTATCTATTGGCGGCTGCTCCAGCGCATCCAGGAGAGACGCTACAATGTCTTTGGCCAGCGCGTGCGGCTCGCGCGCCCGCACAAGTTCTGGATCGCACTCTCCGTGTATCTGGGGTTTGAGTGGCGGAGGTAGGATTTTGGATTTCAGATTTTGGATTTTGGATTAGCTGCCGACGGCTTGCCCTCCGTGCAACGGCCGGGCGTACGAAGTCACGTTGCAGGCAGCTCTTTGAAACCGTGCTATCCACGTGCCTTCGCAATCCAAAATTCAAAATCTAAAATCCAAAATGGATGAAGTGCTGATCATTGGGGGCGGTTTCGCAGGTCTCGCGGCGGGCGTGGCGCTGGCGAAGGCGGGCCGGCGCGTGCGCCTGCTCGAACAGAAACCGCACCTGGGCGGGCGCGCGCGTTCCTTTCTCGACCCACAGTCCGGATTTCTTGTGGACAACGGTCAGCACATCTTCATGGGCTGCTACCACGCGGCCCTGCGGTTTCTCGAGGAGATCGGCACACTCGACCGGATCGCGCTTCAACCCCGCTTGCGCGTTCACTTTCTCGAACCGCCGGGCCGCCTGTCGACTCTTCAGTGTCCCAACCTGCCTTCGCCCTGGCACGTGCTGGCGGGAGTGCTGCGCTCGGACAGTTTCGGCTGGCGGGAGAAGCGCGACGTTCTGCGCCTGGGCCGGGCAGTGAAGAGCGCCGCAAGCTCGACAGATGGCCTCGAGGGCCTTACGGTCGAGGATTGGCTCGACCGGCTGGGCCAGTCGGACCGAATCAAGCGCGGCTTCTGGGATCTGCTGGCGATTGCCGCGCTCAATGAAGATTCCCGGCGCGCAGCCGCGGCGATGTTTGCGCACGTGTTGCGTCTGGCGCTGTTTTCCTCGCCCGCGGATTCGCGTCTGGGCATCCCGCGCAGAGGCCTCAGTGAATGTTACACAGGCGCGGCGCAGGCTTATATCACCGCGCGCGGCGGCCAGGTGGAGTTGAACCGCAGCGTCGCGGGGTTTATCCTCGCCGAGGGTGTTTGCCGGGGCGTACGACTGGCGGACGAAACTGCGATCGAAGCGGAAACGGTCGTGAGCGCCGTGCCGTGGCACGAACTGCCGCGACTGCTTCCGGCAGATCTCTTGCGCTCCGAACCTGTGTTCACGAACATCCTCGCGTTGCGCCCCGCGCCGATCATATCTATCAACCTGTGGTTCGACAGGCCGATCACCGACCTGGATTTCATCGGGCTGCGTGGGACAACGATTCAGTGGCTCTTCAACCGCGGCGGGATTCCCGGCGCCGGCGAGCATGCTGTAGCGCTGGTGCTGAGCGGCGCGCACGCGTACATCAATCGCTCGAAGGAAGAACTGCTGGCGATATCTCTCGAAGACTTGCGCAAGCTGTTTCCCACGGCGCGCGAGGCGAGGTTGGCACATTCGCTCATCATCAAGGAGCGCTTCGCGACCTTCTCGCCCTGCGTCGGAGCAGACGCGCTGCGGCCGCCCGCCCGCAGCCCGGCCCGCGGGTTATACTTGGCGGGTGACTGGACGGCCACCGGCTTGCCGGCGACGATCGAAGGCGCCGTGCGGAGCGGGTACGCCGCGGCACAGGAAGTCTTGAAGTAGGGGAGCCCCGATGCACTCCATCGGGACTCCCGCGGGCCCCGTTCCACGCCTTTCTCCGCAAACTCGCCCCCCAAAGGCGGGACGGGAGCTGGAGCGGCGCGGGAGCCCGGACGGCTCCCTTACGTGGCGGTGATGAACCGTCGCTGCAACGAGGAGCCAGCGCGCACACCATCGCAGGGAGGTCTTCGTGCTATCAACGACACACCGAATTGCCTTGCTCGCCGTCGCGATAGGTGTCGCGGCGGGAATCGCTGCCCTCGAGCCGCGCCAAGTTGTCGCGAACGCCTCTTCTGGGGCCAAGGCTGCGACAACTGAGCCCCGCTTGAAGCGAGCTTATCGGTTCGATCGGGCCGGCTGGGTTTACGTGCATCTGGAAGGTGCGCCGGGCGAGATCGGCTATCAACACGGCTACTTGCTGGCGCCCGAGATTGCCGCCGCCTTCGAGGCGGTCAAACTCAGCAACACGCACGCCACGAAGCGCGACTGGTCCTTCTTCCGCAAAGCCTCGCGCGAGATGCTTTGGCCGAAGATTGACCGTGAGTATCAGGAAGAGCTCCAGGGCATCGCCGACGGCTTGAAAGCGCGCGGCGTGGCGATGGATGTGGACGACGTGGTCGCCCTCAACGCTTTCTGCGAGCTGCCGGATTATTACGTTCCCTGGCTCAACGCCCGCGAGAAGGTCGCCAACGCGCCGCGGCTCGCCGCGCCGGGCAATTGCAGCGCCTTCGTCGCCACGGGGAGCTACACGAAAGGCGGCCAGATCGTCATGGCGCACAACGCGTGGATAGGGTTTCTGACGGGCGAGCACTGGCGCATCGTCTTCGACATCGTGCCCAAGACCGGCTACCGGCTGTTCATGGACGGCTACCCAGGCATCATCGCCAGCAACGACGATTTTGGCATGAACTCTGCCGGCCTGATGGTGACCGAAACCACCATCAGCCAGTTCGAAGGCTGGGACCCGAATGGCAAGCCGGAATTCGTGCGCGCCCGTAAGGCGATGCAGTACGCGAGCTCGATCGACGATTATGTGCGCATCATGCTCGATGGCAATAACGGCGGCCTAGCCAACGACTGGCTGCTCGGTGACCGCAAGACCGGCGAGATCGCCCAATTTGAGCTGGGCCTGAAGCACTACGGCTTGTGGCGCACCAAGGACGGCTACTTTGTGGGCTCCAATTTCGCCCGCGATCCGCAGGTGCTCGCCGAGGAGACCAAGTTCGACCCGTCGAATGCCGAGACCTCTCCCAACGCCCGACGCGCGCGCTGGGAGACGCTCATGAAGAAGAACAAGGGTAGGATTGACGTGACCCTCGCCGAGAAATTCCTCGGCGACCACTACGACAGCTATCTGAAGAAGGAGCAGGCGAACGAGCGTGCGCTCTGCGGGCACGCGGAAGATTCCGCGCGCGGCGAGCCCATTTGGGAATGGGGGCCGTATTACCCCGGCGGCGCGGTGCAGGGCAAAGCTATGGATAGCCGCATGGCCCAGGCGCTGAGTTTCCGCGCCCGCTACGGCCATCCCTGTGGGGCAGATTTCCTCACTGAACCGTTCCTCAAGGCGCATCCTGAATACTCTTGGCAGGCGCCAGTGCTCCGCGACATGAAGGCCGGCCCGTGGACCCTCTTTCGCGCTGGCGAGCGGCCTCGCTAGGCGGGTGCGAGCCTTGAGCCCTGTGGCTTTGCGGCTCTTCGTGACGGCACGAGCCTCATAAGACCCAGTGTATGTGTTACTTGCGTGCTCGTCCGCCGATTGCAGATCGTCGCCGCTGCGGATCCCGGACCGGACCGGACCGGTTGCTTTCAGGGCCCATAAACAGCATGCGGCCAACACCCAGCTGTGGCTGACAAATTGCCTTGCCAGGCGAGGGGTAAGGGGATTTTCCCACACTACAAATTGACAATTTGTCCAGGAGGGTTGCGCCTATGCCGGATAG